>PCAP01000015.1 GCA_002731215.1 Acidobacteriota bacterium
AGGGGCTTTTAGATTATCCTCAGTACACACGCCCGGCCGATTTTCGGGGATACACGGCACCGTTGGTTCTAAGATCGGGGAATCACCAAGCGATCGCCACGTGGCGACGGCAGCAGTCGTTACTAGCAACAGCGCGTAAGCGTCCCGATCTGCTCGTCACCAAGACGCTATCTGAACAAGATCAAGTATTTTTGAAGAACGCAACGAGGGAGTAGTCATCGTGGACGTCATGAAGATGATTGAGAGTCGCGGGCAGAAGCAGGAAATTCCTGATTTCAGCCCAGGTGATACCGTGAAGGTTCACCAACGAGTCATCGAAGGTAACAAGGAACGCATCCAAGTGTTCGAAGGCGTGGTGGTTGCAAAACGTGGCAGCCGCAACAATGCTAGCTTCACGGTGCGGAAAATCTCGTACGGCATCGGTGTCGAGCGCGTCTTTGCATTGCATTCGCCTAACATTGAGAGCATCGAAGTTACCCGGTTGGGTAAGGTTCGCAGGGCTAAGCTGTATTATCTTCGAAGTCGTTCTGGAAAAGCGGCTCGCATCAAGGAGAAGCGAACCCAATAGAGCCTTTCGAGCAGGAACTGAGGCAGTCTGGCCTGAGCCGGATCGCTGGGCTTGACGAGGTGGGCCGAGGGTCGCTTTTTGGGCCTGTAATCGCGGCCGCTGCTGTCGTTGATCCATTACGGAAGACCAAAGGCGTCAACGACTCTAAGAAGCTCACCGCATCGCAGCGCTGTGAGTGTTTCAAGCTGTTGGTCAAGGACCTTGACGATTGGTCGATCGGCATCGCGTCGGCGACCGAGATTGATCGGCTCAATATCTCTGAGGCAACACGGGTAGCGATGTTGCGCGCAATAGAGGGTTTGCGGAAACCACCAGATTACCTCCTGATTGATGGGCACATAGAACTCGACGTGCAGATTCCACAGAGATCTTTGGTGAAGGGTGACGCTCGGTGTTTGTCGATAGCCGCGGCGTCGGTTCTTGCCAAGGTCGCCCGAGACACCTTGGTGGCTGGTTACGCTCGTCGTGTCCAAGGTTACGGTTTGAGCCGAAATATGGGTTACGGGACCTTGGAACATCGGCGCGCCCTTGCTGATCAGGGGCCAAGCGAGTTTCATCGCCGCAGTTTTCACGTTAAGGGCAAGCTTCCCTTTACTGAGACAGACGTATGATTGTCGACCTTAGGCGGGTAGTTGCTGCGGCGGTGGTGAAAGCGGTTGCCGAAGTGACCAGTGAAACTATCGACATTCCATCTGTCGAGGATCCACCGAGGCCTGAGTTTGGCGACCTGGCAATCCCTGTTGCACTCGAGCTTGGCCGTAGCCTTGGTCGCCCGCCACGTCAGCTTGCAGAGGAACTGATTGAGTGGCTTGAAGCGAACCCGGTAGCCGGTGTGAGTCGCTGGCAAATCGCCGGCCCCGGGTATTTGAACGCTTTCTTTGACCGTGGATGGGTATTCGATCAAATCCTTGGCACACTGGATAGTGTCTCCGATGAGCAGCGGCTTCCGGCCAGTGTCGATACAAAACAGATCGTTGAACACACGAGCATCAACCCCAACAAGGCGGCGCATATTGGCCACCTGCGCAATGCTTGTCTCGGTGACACTTTGGCGCGTGTAGTTCGTAGTCAGGGAATTGATGTCGAAGTGCAGAACTATATCGATGACACTGGTGTGCAGGTTGCGGATGTTGTGCTCGGTTTTACAGAGATCCGTGGTCTGGATGCTGAGGCAGTTGCAGCTCTTCCCGACCCTTTCGATTATGCCTGCTGGGATCTGTACACCGAGGTTACCGAGCTTCTTGAGAACAATGAGGTTCTGCAAGCACGGCGGCGCGAGGTTTTGCTGTCACTTGAGCGTCAGAGCGGCCCCGAAGCTGAGTTAGGCGCCATCATCGCCGACCGAATTACCCGTTGCCATATTGCCACAATGGAACGCCTTGGCATCCGTTATGATCTCTTGGTTCGCGAAGGTGACGTCGTGGGACTCGAACTGTGGGCGACTGCTCTTGAGCGACTGAGTACGAGTGACCGTGTCTATTTCGCTGATGGAGGCAAACACGACGGCTGCTGGATGATGCGTCTTGAAGGCCTACCAGGTTTCGAGGATCTCGAGGAACCGAACAAGGTGCTAGTGCGTTCCAACGGCGCGGCGACATACGTGGCCAAGGACATTGCCTACCACATGTGGAAATATGGCTTACTCGACGACGTATTTGCGTATGAGAGTTATGCGGAGATTCTAGATACGCATGTTGCCTACCGGAGCGCCCGTCCAGGAAGTGCTAATGCCCGTTCGATGCCTGGTCGCTTCGGCGGCGCAAGATCAGGCTTCAATGTTATCGATGTGCGTCAGTCGTATCTGCAACAAATCGTTGGCGTAGCGCTGACCGCCTTGAGTAGAGATTCAGAGATCGAAGTCTCACACACTCATTTCTCCTACGAGATGGTGGCGTTGACACCGCGCACCGCGGAAACCTTAGGTATCCCGGTGGCGAAAGACGACCAATGTAAGGCTTATATCGAAATGTCAGGGCGCCGGGGC
Organism: Acidobacteriota bacterium; assembly: GCA_002731215.1. GTDB lineage: Bacteria > Acidobacteriota > UBA890 > UBA890 > UBA890 > UBA890. The sequence goes on from PCAP01000015.1 coordinate 2,553, forward strand.
TATGGCGTCAAAGCTGACGACCTTCTCGACGTTCTTGAGAAACGGGGCGCAACCGAGGTCGCCAAGCGCAATCCTGCGCTTGATGCAGCTGAGGTCGAGGAATTAGGCCGCCAGATCGCCGTTGGAGCGTTGCGCTACTTCCTGGTCAAATTCTCTCGTAACAAGGTGATTGCCTTTGACCTCGAAGAAGCGCTGAGTTTCGAAGGTGAGACCGGTCCATATCTCCAGTACGCTGCAGTCCGGGCGCATAGCATCTTTGCCAAGCTCGAAGAGCGCTGGGGAAAGAGTGAGGAAGAGGTTGTTGGCGAAGCGCGATCGATGCTTGTCGCTGGACGATTGGGCTCCGAGCTTGTTGGGGAAGAAGCTTCGGAGTTGTGGAACCTGATAGTCCAGCTTATGCGACTCGAGTATGTCATCGAGCAGACAGTGACGAACCTGGAAATTTCAACGCTTGCGAAGCACGCTTTTGGTCTCGCCCAGGCGTTCAACCACTTCTACCATCGGTATCCGATTCTCAAGGAGGAAAATGAAACTAAGCGTGCACTCAGAATTCTCTTGGCGTACGTTTTCCGAGTGCACTTCAGCGAGGTCCTGAGTTTACTGGGCATACCTGTGCCCGAGCGGATGTAGGTAGTTGCGCGATGTGCAAAACCAATGACACCGCACAGGATCGTTAATGCGAAACTCCATCAGCATCGGTGGATTTTCGAGTCTCTACTGCGGCGGCGATGGCAAACTACCGTATTTTTCGGCGACGTAAGCGGCATCGACCAGCAAGCGTCGAGGCTTTGATCCCTCCGGGGGGCCAACCAGACCGTCCGCCTCCATCATGTCGACGATACGGCCAGCACGAGCATACCCGAGCCGTAACTTTCGCTGGATGTTCGAGATTGAAGCTTCGCCAGCGTTAACAACCAGGCGGAGGGCTTCTTCGAAGTGTTCATCGCGGTCATTAGCAGGTTCGTCGGCGTTCTTTTGTTCTGTTCCTTCCGGTGGTGGGAGTGTGACTTCCTGAGCGTATTGCGGCCGTGCCTGGTTACGCCAGAAGTCGACTACTGCGCGAACTTCATCCTCGTCGACATAGGCGCCATGCACGCGTTGTAACCGCGAGGTACCGGGAGCCAGGAACAGCATATCTCCTTGGCCGAGTAGGTTTTCGGCCCCGTGCGAATCAAGGATGACTCGTGAGTCAGTCTTCGACGCGACGCGGAACGAAATACGGGCCGGCAAGTTGTTCTTGATCGTGCCAGTAATAACGTCAACTGATGGCCGTTGTGTAGCAAGGATCATATGAATACCAACAGCACGCGCCATCTGTGCTAGTCGCATGATGCAAACTTCGACCGATGCTGATGCACGCATCATCAAGTCGGCGAGCTCGTCGATGACGACAACGAGGTAGGGGAGTGGCTTGAGATCCGAGGGGGTAAAGCCGGTACCCGTGGCACCATGATGAGACTTTGTGGCTCTGGCAAGCAGCTCTTCCTCGCCACGTTGCAACATTATGTTGAACTGCTCAATGTTACGGACGCCGAATTCAGCTAGCCTGCGGTAGCGCTTGTCCATCTCGCGTACAGCCCAGCCGAGCGCATTAGAAGCCCGGTCGGCGTCGAGCACTACCGGTGTCAAGAGGTGAGGCAGGTCTTCGTAAAGACCAAATTCGAGACGCTTGGGATCCACGAGTATGAGCTTTACTTCGTCTGGAGACGCTTTGTAAAGAAGGCTCAGCAGCATCGAGTTCAGTGCCACGCTTTTACCTGAACCTGTTGTCCCGGCGATTAGTAAGTGTGGCGCACGAGCCAGGTCCGCGACAACGTTGTCTCCGTGGATCTCCTTACCGATTGCCAAGCTTAGCTTTGAATGGGACTTTTGAAATTGTTTGGACTCAAAGATTTCGCGAAGACGAATGACCTTTCGGCTGCTATTCGGAGCTTCGATGCCAACTGTAGACTTGCCCGGTAGTCGCGCTATGCGAACGCTTTCCGCTCGCAGGGCTAGACTGAGATCTTCGCTGAGGTTGACGATCTGACTGTATTTCACGCCAGCTGATGGTTGAAACTCATAGGTGGTGACCACCGGACCGGGATGGATTGCCACAACTTCGCCGGCCACCTTAAACTCAGCACCCTTATTAGAGATCGCTTTTGCCTTTTCGACGAATTCTGATTCATTGATCTCTTCATGTGGAGACGGTAGATCGAGCAGGTCAATTTCTGGCAAAGCGTAGGAACCACCTGGCCCCGCTGGCTGCTCGAAAGGTAGAGGGTCGGGTTCTGGCGATGGTTTTACCTTCTTGCGTGGCTTGGTCGGGGATGTTTCCTCCACACCTGGGGCGACCATTACCTCGGGAAGTTCTGCATCAGATCGTGTGAGCGTGACCGGGACCTTCACTTTTAGCACCGGGCCACCCGTTTTTGGTATCTCTGTGCCCTTCTTGCCTGCGAGCATGCCTGTTTTCTTAACGTTCGCGCGCGCGGCGTGCTTGTCAATGACTGTCCGCCGCGCCTTAGCCTTACGGCGGCGTTCACGAGTGTGAGCGAAGCTAGTACGCATACGACGGAGGGTATTAATCAGTCCCTTCCATGACGCCATTATCATGACTTCAAGTGACAGGCTGGTTGCTGCGATGACCGCCAAAATTGCTGTGGTAAAGCAGACAAGAGGACCACCGACAGGGCCAAACGTCGACAACAATGCCGCTGCAGTCAGTGTTCCTACGATGCCGCCAGAAGGGAACCCAGCACCACCATAGCTGATTGTGCCGATACTTATAGTAGCCAGCCCACACACTGAGGTGGTCAACGTGACGGTGCCCAGGAGTTTAGTGAACGGTGACTCGATTCTGCGATGCCGAATACGGTTCCATCCGACCAGTGCGAGGACGAATGCGCACAACCAGGCACCAAGCCCCACCATCTGGAACGCGACTGCCGCTAACGTTGCCCCGACCGGACCCGCCCAGTTCTGGACTGGGCTGCCGGCTGCGAAATCAAATGGATTGGGGTCCGTAGCCGTATATGAGAATAAAGCCGCTGCTACAAAGATGGCGGCTGCCATGCAGGCGAATCCAATAGCTTCGTCGCGGAAACGGACCTGGGAAGCGGGGCGCTTGCGTTTGCGAGCCACTTAAAAACCCCTGGCGTTATGGCTCCTAGGCGGAGCTCGCACCTTGGTTCCTCGCCTCCCAGGGTTCTCCTAAGAATTCCCCAGCGCGAGCCACGCGAGCACCGATGACAACGCCCATAGATACCAAGCGAATCGATGCCACCACTTTTCCGAGGTGGCACGGTGCACAAGCCCAATGCAAATGTATCCAATCGCCCCAGCGGAGAGCGTAGCAAAGGCGAGGTTGGTGAACAAGATCTCTGTGCCGATAGTGGTTTCATGCAAATTAAGGCCAACAATCAAAGTTGCGCCGAGAATGGCCGGAACAGAAAGCAAAAAAGAAAAAGTCACCGCCTGCCGGTGCGCAATGCCAAATAACAAGGCGAGAGAAATAGTGAGACCGGAACGTGAGATGCCAGGGAGCATCGCTGCCCCCTGAATTGTCCCGATGGCGATGGCGAGCGCTGGAGTGATGGCGTGTTCGCGGCGTGGCACGAAGTTGGTTGTCATCAAGACGACCCCGGATAGTGCCAAACAAAGGGCGATGAGATCTAGGCGTTGAAAAGCACCACGGATTAAGCTTTCGAAGCCAAGGCCGATAGCCGCCGTCGGAATAGAAGCGAGAATGATATAGACAGTCCAGTGACGAGCAAGAAGTCCATCGACAACTTGGTTGTCCCACTGCCCCTTTAGAATTTTGACCAGCAAATGCCGATAGTAGAAAAGCACGGCACCGGTAGTTCCCAGGTGCACGCTAACTTCGAACAGCTCTCCAGGAAACTGCATTGCTGGCCAGATGAGCTGCGCGGCGGCCAGGTGGCCGCTACTCGAAACCGGGAGAAACTCAGTTAACCCCTGAATGACTGCCAAGATGATCGAATAGGCAAGTGATATTGAGGTGGCGGCATTGTTCACTGGACAAGCTCCGGCAGCTCTTCAGCCAGACGGGCAAATTGAATTACTTTAAGAGACTCAGCCCTTGTACTTATGTCAATATCAACTGCGGCGAGCGCCCTCTCGATTTCATCTCGTTGCCAGCCAGATTGACGCAGTGAATTTAATAACGTCTTCCGTCGGTGTGCGAAACTACCCTGCACAACGGTTTCCCAATGTTGTCGTCGGGCAGCACAGGATGGCGGTTCATGTGGTTGTAGGCGAACGAATGCTGACTTGATCTTAGGCTCAGGACGAAAAGCCCCTGGGCCCAAGCGCCGTAGCATCTTGCCGTCGAAGAACCAGCCAATAAGCACAGACAAGAGCGCCCGTTCCGAGGAACCGGCCGCCGCCAATATTCGTTTTGCAATATCCATTGGGACCATATAGTAAGCGTCGGAAACGATTTTATGGTGCTCAACAGTCCAGCGCAGGATTGGACTGGCGATGGCGTACGGCAGGTTACCGACGAAACGCAGTTCGTGCCCGTTAGACTTTGGGGGGTCGTATTCGAGAACGTCACTGTGAATTACCGAAAGTTTGCCAGCGGAGTTGCGAGCGAGTGCCTCAAGTGTTTCGCAGCAACGCTTGTCGACCTCTATCGTTGTTACTCTGACGTCGTGTTGCAACAAGGCACGAGTCATGCGCCCTTCCCCTCCGCCAATTTCGAGGAAGTGGTCACCGCTCCGAGGCTTCATCGAACGCACAAGGGCGACCGCGAGCTCGTCATTGGCGAGCCAGTTTTGGCTAAATCTTCGTAGAGGGACAGGCACGATGGCAATTATAGTCGCGTTGACAGGAAGCTGGGAGCGTTGCTACTTTTGCTGTTCCTTCCCGAACTGGTGCTCCAGATTTGTCTCTGGCCTATGAGCGCCCTATTCGGGCACCCAACTTTCTTTGACCGTTTTATTTAAGAATGGCCGACCAGAGGGAATCTGCATCGTTCTCGAGAGACGAAATGCCGAAGGGGTACGCCCCTGAATCGGTTGAGCCTCGTTGGACGAAAGTCTGGGAAGAGCGCGGTGTTGGCACACCGGACCCAGAATCACTAGCCGCAGTCTACTCAATGGTTATTCCACCACCGAATGTGACCGGCTCTCTCCATATTGGCCACACCTTGGATCACACAATCCAGGACATCATGGCGCGGTGGAAGAGGATGCAAGGCTACGATGTGCTGTGGTTGCCTGGGACTGACCATGCTGGTATCGCAACCCAGAATGTTGTGGAGAAACAACTTGCAAAGGAAGGCACGACTCGTATCGAGGTTGGTCGCGAAGAATTCGAGCGTCGCGTTTGGAAATGGAAAGAGGAGTATGGTGGGCGGATTCTCCAGCAAATGCGTCGCGAGGGGCTTACGGTCGATTGGACTCGGGAACGGTTCACTCTAGATGAGGGTCTGTCGAAGGCGGTCCGACGTGTTTTCGTTGACCTGTATGAGCAAGGGCTCGTCTACCGCGGAGAGTATCTGGTCAACTGGTGTCCCCGATGTGGTACGGCGATATCTGACCTGGAAGTTAAGCACCGCGAGACTCAGGGCTCTCTTTGGCGTCTCCGCTACCGATTGAAGAGTGAAGATGGGGAGGCTAGTGCACAGCAATTTGTGGAGGTAGAGACAACCCGACCGGAAACGATGCTTGGTGACACGGCTCTGGCGGTAAACCCGGATGACAAGCGCTACATTGACCTGGTAGGTAAAACGGCCATCCTTCCGATCATTGGCCGTGAAATTCCGATCATTGCTGATGATTTCGTGGATCAAGAGTTTGGATCAGGCATCGTCAAAGTTACGCCGTCGCACGATCCGAACGACTACGAACTTGGCCTCAGGCACAATCTGGAGCGCGTCAATGTAATCGGCCGTGATGGAAGAATGACGGATGAAGCAGGCGATTTTTCGGGACACGATCGCTTCGAGGCGCGAAAACATGTCATTCAGAGAATGGAGCAGGATGGTTATCTAGTTGAGCAGAAGGATCACGTCCACGCGGTTGGCTACTGTGACCGGTGCGATTCGATTATTGAACCGCTGGTATCGCTACAGTGGTTTGTGAAGATGGAGCCACTCGCTCAACCTGCTCTGTCTGCGGTTGAAGATGGCCATATTAAATTCATTCCCGGGCACACGGTGAAGGTTTATCGGGAATGGATGACCAACATCCGTGACTGGTGCATTTCTCGACAATTGTGGTGGGGTCACCGGATTCCGGCTTGGTACTGTGATGATTGCAGCGAAGTCATCGTTGCGTTCGAAGACCCCAAGGCGTGCTCGTGTGGTGGTGAGCTTCGCCAGGAAACCGACGTCCTCGACACTTGGTTCTCGTCAGCGTTATTTCCTTTCTCGACGCTGGGTTGGCCCGACGAGACCGTAGACTTGAAACGCTACTACCCCGGAGCGTTACTGGTTACTGGTTACGACATTTTGTTTTTCTGGGTTGCCCGTATGATTTTTATGGGGCTGCGTTTTTGCGATGAGCCGCCGTTCCGCGAGGTCTTTTTCCACGGGTTGGTGCGGGATGAGCAAGGCGAAAAAATGAGTAAATCGAGGGGCAACGTCGTTGACCCACTTGAGGTGATCGAGGAGTTTGGTGCTGACTCGCTACGCTTTACTTTAGCTTCGATGGCCTCGCCCGGGGGCGACATGGCCCTGGCGCGCGACCGATTGGCAGGTTACCGGACCTTCTGTAACAAGCTATGGAACGCATCAAGGTTCGTGCTCATGAACTTGGGTAACGAGTGGGAGACTGAGCAAGCAGTGGCTGATGCGGCACACCCTGTGGCCGCGAATCTTGCTGACCGGTGGATCTTGTCACGATTTTCTCGGCTCCTTCCGAAGTTCGAAGAGAATCTAGGCAAGTATCGTTTTGATGAAGCTAGCCTTGACCTCTACCATTTTGTTTGGCACGAGTTCTGTGACTGGTATATCGAGATGACTAAGTTGGAGCTGTGGGGCACTGATCCTGAGGCCCTGCGCTCAACGAGAGCGACCCTTGTGGCAGTCCTGGAAGGCTCGCTGAAAGTGCTTCATCCGATCATGCCGTTCATTACAGAGGAGATTTGGAGCCGCCTTCCCGGCGACCGGCAACTCTTGGTTCTGTCGGATTGGCCGCACACTCACCTGGTATGGCGGGACAAAATCGCGGATTCGCGTATCAACGAGTTACAAGCTCTCGTGACCGAGCTTCGCCGCGCAAGGCATGACTTCAACATCAGTCCAGGTCAAAAAATCCCGGTTGATCTGATAAGTAGCAACGCGGCACGTCGTGCTGAACTAAATGATTTATCGGATTATCTTGGTTTCCTCGCCAAAGCGGAGCCGGTGTCAGTTCGATCTGACGACGAGGAGATTGGCACGGGTGTACATGTGCCAGTCGGTGATGTCGAAGTTGTGTTACTGGTTGCTGACATTGTTGATGTTGCGGGCGAGCGAGACCGTTTGCGAAACAAGTTGGAGAGTGTCCAGGCTGATCTCGCTGGACTTGAACAGCGTCTCGCCAATGATGGGTTCGTCAACAATGCACCGGCCGAGGTCGTTGAAAAGGTAAGTGTTCGGAGAGATGAACTCGCGGCGGAAGCGGAACGATTGAGTCAACAATTCGCTTTAATGGATGGATGAGATGCCGTCCCTAGCCAACGTCGCTACCGCTTTGCCTGAATCTCGTTTCAGTTCAGACGTTCACTACTTCAGCACAGTTAGTTCTACTAACCATGTAGCCCGGGATCTCGGTCGTTTGGGGGAACCGGATGGGACGGTTGTCGTGGCCGAGGAGCAAACAGAAGGGCGGGGGCGTCGGCACCGACGTTGGGTGTCGCCGGCCGGAGCTGGTCTCTATGTTTCTCTATTACTACGTCCGGAATTCCCGGCAGCCGAAACGGGCAGTGCCGTGCAACTGGTAGCTGGAATTGCCACGGCAGAAACCCTCAATGAGTTCTTACCTAACAAAACCGTTTTACGCTGGCCTAACGACTGCTTTGTTTTAGACAGGAAGGTTGCAGGTGTTTTGGTGGAGGCCGAAACTACTGGAAGGGGTTTTGATTTCCTGGTCTGTGGTATTGGCGTCAACGTCAACCACGAGGCAGCCAACTTTCCGGCTGCGCTCCGTGAACGTGCTACAAGTGTGAAGCTACAGCTCGGGCATCCGGTGTCTCGACTTGACGTCCTGGCGACTCTGCTTGACACGTTTGACAGTTGGGAGGGGGCCTGGCGTGAATACGGTATGGACCCGATTCGGGAGCGCTGGCTGGAGTTGTCGCCCGAAAGTGTCGCCGGCAGCGTTAGTGTGCAGACGGAAACTGGCCTTGTCGAAGGTGTTGCAAACGGTTTGACGGACGCTGGGCATTTGATAGTTGGGACTGATGATGGCACCCATGAAATTTCAGTTGGCGAAGTGATTAGGTTGAAGTCATTATGATCCGGTCATTTGGGGACTCCACTCCACGTATCGCCCCGACAGTGTTCCTTGCGGAAGACGTGGTGGTGATTGGTGACGTCGAGATTGGTCGAGATGCCAGCGTTTGGTATAGGTGTGTATTGCGCGGCGATGTTGGCCCAATCCGTATTGGGAGTGCGACGAACATCCAGGAGGGTACAATTCTTCATTGTGCCCCGGGCAGGGAACCGACCGTCTTGGAATCACAGGTGACCGTTGGGCATGGGGCAGTACTGCATGGCTGCCATATCGGTGGGCGGTCGCTAGTCGGTATGAGTGCAACGATTCTCGATGGCGCTGTTATTGGAGAGGAGTGCATCATCGGAGCGAACGCGTTGGTACCACCGGGTATGGTCATTCCTCCAAGGACGATCTTTGTTGGGAGCCCGGCTCGCTTCTTGCGCCGGGTGAGTGACGAAGATGTCGTTTGGATACTTGGCCACGCTCGGCACTATGTCGATATTAAGGAAAAATATTTAAAGGAAGGGGCGGGGCAGATGATCCCGCACGAAGTTACGTGGGATGACGCATGAGTGAATCGGAGCAACAGTCCGGTGGCGGCAAGAATCAACCGCTGAAGGCGCCGCGTGGAACGCGCGATGTTATCTCGCCAGAGGTTGAGCGCTGGCAGGATGTCGAGCGTTCAGCTCACGATACGTTTCGACGCTACGGTTTCCGTGAGATGCGGACGCCAGTCTTTGAAGACAGTGCGGTATTCGAAAAGGGCACGATCGAAACATTACAGTCGGCCCAAAAAGAGATGTATCGCTTTGTGGATTTGGGTGGTCATGAGTTAACGCTACGGCCAGAAGGCACTCCACCTGTCATCCGTGCCTACGTTGAGCACAACCTTGGGCATGGCAAAGACTTAGCGCGTTTTTACTACATAGGGCCGATGTTCCGATACGAACGTCCTCAAAGAGGACGTTACCGGCAGTTTCATCAAATTGGCGTTGAAGTGTTCGGTTCTGAATCAGCTGCCCTAGATGCTGAGGTCATTGATATGGCGATGACGTGGCTTGGTGATCTCGGGATTAGATCGTTGCAACTTTTTGTCAACAGCGTTGGCGACCATGACGACCGTCCCGCCTACATGGAAAAGCTTATCGAAGCTCAAAAAAATTTATTGGGGGAGATGTCGGAAGATTCTCGCCGCCGCCACGAGGCGAATCCTCTACGGGTCTTTGACAGCAAGGATCCTCAGGACCAATTATTGATCGAGAAGTTTCCGACCATCCTTGATCATCTAAGCCCAGAGAACAGGGCTCACTTCGATGAAGTCTGTGCCTACTTGAGCGATTGGGGTATCGATTACACCGTTGAGCCACGTTTAGTTCGCGGACTCGATTACTACCGAAGGACTGTATTCGAGGTGACTTCGTCAGTGCTGGGGGCGCAGGATTCTTTGCTCGGTGGTGGTCGTTATGATGGTTTAGTTGGTCAGATGGGTGGCGACGACATTCCCGGCGTTGGCTTTGCAGCGGGGTTGGAACGCATCGTGCTGGCGCTTCCCGAGGGTGCAGGGGCAGGTCCTATAGATTGCTACGTTGTTACTGTTAGCCCCGATCTGATACCGGAGGCTATGAAAGCAATGCGAGATTTGCGTAGTTACGGTCTTTGCTGCACGGCTGATTTTCAGGGTCGGAGCATGAAGGCTCAGATGAAGGCTGCGAATCGCTCCAATGCGCCGGTCACTGTGATTTTTGGTCCGGACGAGTTGTCGAAGGGTTTCTGCACCTTGAAGATGATGGAAAGTGGTGAGCAACGAGAAGTATCGCTTGAGAAACTTGTCGAGGATTTGCAGCGAATTCTTCACATGGGCAATCTGGGTAACTAGGAACCAAAATGGATCGAACGCATACCTGTGGGGAACTCCGCGCCGAACACGCCGGCGAAAAGGTTTGTTTGCAGGGATGGGTATGGCACCGGCGCGATCTTGGTGGTTTGATCTTCGTCGACCTCCGAGATCGAAGCGGTTCTGTACAGCTTGTTTTTAACCCTGAGGAGGCCGCGGAAGCGCATGTGATTGCTGAGGAATGGCGAGCTGAGTGGGTAGTCCTGATCGAGGGTGAAGTTGCGGAGCGCCCCCCCGAAACCATCAATGAGGCGCTGCCGACTGGGGTGGTAGAGGTGCGGGTCACCCGTGCGGATACTGTCGCGATAGCTGAGACTCCGCCGTTCCTTATTGAGGAGGACTCTGGAGCTCTTGAGGATCTTCGGCTGAAGTACCGTTATCTTGACCTGCGGCGTTCCCCACTGCAGCGCGTCCTCAGACTACGTCACAAGATGTCGATTGCGGTACGCAACTATCTTGATGAGCAAGGCTTCTACGAGATTGAAACGCCGATCCTGACCCGCGCTACGCCGGAAGGGGCACGCGACTACCTAGTTCCGAGTCGAGTTAATCCCGGATCGTTTTACGCGTTGCCCCAGAGTCCACAGTTGTTCAAGCAGTTGCTCATGATATCCGGGTTTGATCGTTACTTTCAGATGGCGCGCTGTTTCCGCGACGAGGACCTGCGTGCCAACCGGCAACCGGAGTTTACGCAGATTGATATCGAGATGAGCTTTGTCGAACCTGACGATGTTCTGCGGGTTACAGAAGGAATGATGCGGTGTCTTCTCGAGGTTGCGGGTTTGCCAGCTGACCCCGAATTCCCCCGTATGACTTTTCGTGCAGCCCTCGATCGCTTTGGCTCTGATGCCCCTGATACACGGTACGGACATGAGTTGCAGGACGTTACCGACATTGTTCGAGGTTGTGAATTTCGGGCCTTCAGCTCGGTTGCCGAAAGTGGCGGCGCGGTTAAAGCACTCTGCTGGCCTGGTGGTGGTACAGCTGGTCGCGGTCGACTCGACAAGCTAGTTGAACTTGCTAAGTCACAGCGGGCCCAGGGTTTGGTATGGGTCCAACATAACGAAGATGGCTTCAAGTCACCGGTCGCCAAATTTCTTGGGGATGAGATTCTCAGCGTGTTATGCGAAGTGACAGATACGGGGCAAGGGGATGCTTTGTTGATGGTTGGTGATGACTGGGAGATCGCATGCCTCACGCTGGGTGCTATACGCAAGAAACTCGCAGGGTGGGAAAGTTGGATCCCGGATGATGGCAGCTTCAACTTCTGTTGGATACTTGAGTTTCCGTTGCTCGAAAAGTCCGAAGAAGAGGGACGCATGGTGGCGCGACATCATCCGTTTACCTCACCTCACATTGACGATCTTGAAATGTTGGAATCGGACGCTGGTGCTGTTCGTTCGCTTTCATACGACCTTGTGCTCAATGGCATGGAGCTAGGTGGTGGCAGTATCCGCAACAGTAAGGATGACATCCAACGTCGGGTCTTCACGGCGTTGGGTATGGCTCCGGAGGAAGCGCAGTCGCAGTTTGGTTTCCTGTTAGATGCTTTCAAGTATGGTGCACCACCGCACGGTGGCATCGCGATGGGATATGACCGCATAGTTATGCTGCTTTCGGGCGAGAAAAGCTTGCGTAGTGTCACCGCGTTTCCGAAGACAGCGTCCGCGACGGATTTAATGACCGCGGCTCCCGCGGCAGTGGATGAAGAACAGCTTGATGCCCTGCACATCGCATTGGACTTGCCGGATGGTTCGGGAGATTAAAGGGGTTTATCTCTGTACAGGCACCCGGGGCACACTACTATCCTGGGCTGAAGCGGACGGACGAAGTTCCACCGTGGTAGAGGGTAGACACGATAATCAATTGAACTCAGCTTCTCTTGCGACCTGCATTAGTCTGGTGCTCGCTGTCTGCTAGAATTTCAAGTCTCGACCCTTCTCCTTCTAAGGCAATCCGGTCGAATCTCGGACGATTTGTCTCAGTTTATGTGTTAGTAGAGTAAAGGCCGGCTATGGCCTTGGGCGGGACAAGCTCCTAGATGGTGGCTACTGGACATCCTCTGACCTGTCCCGTTAGCATTTACTTGGATGGGCCGACGGCCTTAGTAATCATGGAGACCGCGTGTACTTCTCAAGGAGGCAGCGCGGTTGTTTGTATATATGAGAAAAATCGACCTTGCTGAAGGGGAGCTTCAGGACCTCTTTGGCGTACATGATGAAAACCTTCGACACCTTGAATCACATTTAGATATCTCTGTGTCAGCACGTGACCGCGAGGTATTTCTTGAAGGTGATGACGAACGTGTCGACATTGCGGCCAAGGTTCTAACGGAACTAGGTGGCCTCATCGCCAAGGGCTATGAACTGAAAGACAAGGATGTCCAGACGGCGCTGAGGATTGCCAAAGATGCTCCCCAGGTTTCGCTAGAGCGTTTTTTTGGCGATGGTGGCATCCAAACCGCACGGGATCGGCTGGTGCGTCCACAGGGAACTAACCAGAAACTTTACATAGAGGCTATTCGCAGCCACGACATCGTTTTTGGCATTGGGCCGGCCGGAACCGGTAAAACCTATTTAGCTATGGCTATGGCAATGGAAGCGCTCAACCGACGTAACGTACGGCGTGTTGTCCTGGCTCGGCCAGCTATCGAAGCTGGGGAGAAGCTCGGTTTTCTCCCAGGCGATATGTACGAAAAGGTCAACCCCTATTTGCGCCCGTTACATGACGCGCTCTATGACTTGATAGACGTTGGGCGTGCTAACCGCCTGATTGAAGGTGGGCACATAGAGATTGCTCCCCTGGCCTTTATGCGTGGTCGTACGTTGACCGACTCGTTCGTCATTCTTGACGAAGCCCAAAACACAACCACTGAACAAATGAAGATGTTTTTAACCCGTATCGGCATGGAATCCCGTGCTGTGATCACCGGCGATGTGACCCAGATCGATTTGCCCGCAGGCCGTCCTTCCGGGTTAATCGAGGCGAACCGGTTGTTGAAGAAGATCCGTGGCATTGGCTTTGTCAAATTCGACCACCGCGACGTTGTTCGTCACCCTTTGGTGCAAGACATCATTACTGCCTATGCTGCTGATCACGAGGCTCAATGCCTCGCCAAGGGAGCTTCTGACATTCTCAAAGGTGCCGAGCACGCAATTAATACCGCGGCTTCTGACAATCGGAGTGATGGTCGTGAGGGCGTCACAAGGCAGGCTGCCGATAGCTTTGGCAGACTTGAATCCGAAAAATGATGGCTAGCCCGCGAAAATCCGGCGATGCTGTTCGTGAGTTGCGTCGCTATGATGTGTTTTGGACGGTGTTGGCAGTTGTGGCGATTGTTGTAATAACTGTGCCGCAGATTCGTTTCTCCGATCCTGATTACAAGCCGGGGGACATTGCCGAGACTGAGGTAGCAGTGCCCATTGACCTCACAGTCCCCGACCCAGTGTCCACAGAACGACGCCTCACTGAGGCTGACCAAAGCGTTTTAGACGTTTACGACTACAGGCCTCAAGCGCATGAGTACGGCAAGAGAATTGTTCAGAGGTTATTTGCCTGGGGCCGGTTAAACATCGTCAACGCAGGAATCGTTTGGGACGATCTTCCTGAAGAAGCTCGTTTTGACCTGGAGCAGAAGGCAATGGCTGTGGCGGGGTACCCACTTCCCGAGGATCTCGTTGGTGCTTTGTCCACAGAGGACGCCGGCTTCTCCATGGTTACTGAACTAGCCGTCGCAGGCACTCTGATTTCGTTTAGTGAAGAAAACCTGATTGGTATGATCGAGCAAACGAGACTTGGGGCTTCGGCCGCAATCAACGTGCGTGATACGGAGACCCAAGAGGAACGGCGTTTGCCAGACACCGGTTCTGTACTGGGAATGGAGAGTGCTAGGGCGGAGCTTCAGCTGGCCTTAACGGAGAGGCTCGTTCTGACAGAGAAGGCTGAGGAGACTCTCAAGGAGCTTGTTTCTGGCCTGTTGGCTGCAAACTTGAACTACAGCAGTAACGCGACACAACAGCGTCGGCGTGAGGCAACTGACGGTGTTGAGCCAGTTTTCTACGAAGTTAAACGTGGTCGTGTGTTGTTGCGGCAGGGTGACGAAGTTACAGCGCAGAAAATTTTGGAGCTTCAGGCACTGCAGGAGCAATATCGCACCGATTGGTCGCTGTTATCGCTGGTAGGCATGGCCCTTTTAATAGTGCTAGCTGTTTTTTCGCTGTGGCGCTATGTAGTTCATTTCCAAAAGCGTGTTGGCTATCAGAGAGTGAGGCACCTCTATCCGCTGGTGTTGGTGGTTCTTGTCGGTATGGTGGCATTAACCAGGGGGTCTTTGTTCCTTGGGGAGGCGGTAGCACAGGCTGCTCCGCTAGAGCCGTTTACGTCGGTTCTAAGCTATGGATACGCCGTGCCATTCGCATCGGGTGGTGTCCTCCTGATGTTGCTTGTTAACGTCCAGGTAGCATGGGCTTTTTCTGCCGTATTTGGCGTCGTCATCGCAGGCATGACCCAAGATTTGGGGATGACGGTGTTCGCGTTGCTGAGTTCTTTTGCGGCACTTTACGGCATGAGTCAATACAAACAACGTACAGCGTTGACCCGTGCCGGCATGATAGTCGGTGGAGTTAACGCTGTTGCTGCTCTAGGTCTGGGGTTGTTGATGCAGCCTAACCAACAGCTGACAGTATTTGCGTTTCAGGCGTTCTGCGCGGTAGTTGGTGGCATTTTGGTATCGGTTGTTGTGACCATCGCGATACCACCGATGGAACATTTGTTTCAGTCGTTAACGGACATCAAGCTGCTTGAGCTGTCGAATATGAACCTGCCGGTGCTGAAGGACCTTGCAGTCCTAGCTCCCGGCACCTACCACCATAGTGTCGTAGTCGGCACGCTAGCGGAAAAGGCAGCCGAGGCGATCGGGGTAAACCCATTGTTTGCACGTGTTTCCGCTTACTACCACGACATTGGCAAACTTCAGCAGCCACAATATTTCGTTGAAAACCAGAAAGATGGTCACAATCCACATGATGACCTCTCCCCCAATATGAGCGCGTTGATTTTAGTGAGCCACGTTAAGGATGGAGTTGCTTACGCTAAAGAGCACGGCTTGCCGCGGCCGCTTGTCGATGCCATCCCACAACATCATGGGACGCGATTAATTCGCTTCTTCCATGAGAAAGCCAAGCAACTGGCAATCGAGGATGGACGCGAGGTTGATGAAAGCGAATTTCGTTACCCCGGACCTAAACCGCGCAGCAAAGAAACAGCAGTTCTGATGCTTGCAGACAGCGTGGAGGCGATTTCACGGACTTTAAGTGATACCAGCCCAGCGAACCTGCGGCTAATGATCGAGCGTGCTATTCAGGACGTAGTGGACGATGATCAGCTCGACGAGTGCGCCCTGACGCTCGGGGATCTTTCAAAGATTTCCGAAGCGTTCCTGAGTGTCTTGACTGGGATGCACCACCAGAGGATCGACTACCCTGAGTCGACCGAGAAGTCGGGCACCGACGTAGAGGCAAACTTGCCAGATGAGGATAGCAGTTCGAAGTTTTCAGATCAGACCTATCATTGAAGCAGCCCGGCTGCGTTGTCTCGTGCATTGCGTGCTTCAGGAAGTTGGTTTGGTCGCCGATTGTGTTTCCTTCGTGTTCGTTGATGATCAGACCATGAGTGATTATCACGGACGTTACGCCGATGTGCCGGAACCTACCGATGTATTGTCGTTTCCAATGCAAGAACGCGGTCCGGACGGGGAGCTGAATCTTGGTGACGTAGTGATTTGTACTGACCAGGCGGCCCGTCAAGCCCAACGAGCAAACCACACATACACCTTCGAGCTTGAGGTCTTGGCGCTACACGGTCTGTTGCATCTATTAGGCTACGATCACGAGCGTGATAGCGGACAAATGCATTCCCTCGAGTTACGACTACGGCCCCAAATTGGTCGTCGTGGAGCTAAGCTGTGAATACTAATCATCCGCTAATCATCATCCTTCCTGTTGCGGCTTTGTTGCTCACTGCCGTTCTCAAAGTCGCGTCACGGGCTGTCGGGCGTCGCGAGTTGCACCGCTGGGCACGACGTACTCTTGGGGATGATGCCGACGAAGGAAGTTCCTGGGAACATATCAGTGAGACTTTCACTTCGATAAGACTTGCTCGCCAGCTTTCACTTGTCTTCGTGGTCGTAGTGATTTCTAACCTTGGGCCTGGATGGATTGGCACCCCGACAGGTGGCCATTTGGCCTGGTCGACGGTCCTCGCATTGGGTGGTTACCTGTTAATCGACAAGTTGCTTCCCTTTACTATCGTTACCATGGTTGGGCCAATTCGTGTGCTCAAGGTTGGGCGACCAGTGATTGCGGTGCTACACATTTTGTTCGGCTCACCAGCGCGAATGTTGAGCAACTTCCAACACGGTAGCCGGGTACGAGAAGACCCTATGGAGGATGTTCCAGAGGAAGGTGACCTCGACGCTTTTATCGATATGGCTGAGGAGTCCGGTTTAGTTTCCGAACACGATGAGGCTCTACTTCGCGGCGTCGCTGAGTTTAGTGAGGTTCTCGTCGATCACGTCATGACACCACGTGTCGACATCGTATCAATAGCTGAATCGGCGACGTTGCGTGAGCTAAGCAGTTTGGTTGCTGAGCACAAGCACTCCCGTATTCCCGTCGCGCATGACAATATCGATCAGGTCGTTGGCATAGTTAACATCCGCGAACTGGTGGCGGCACTCGAGCGAGACGGCGCTGAGGCATTGGTACGCAGCATCGTACGTCCAGCCATGTTTGTGCCCGAAAGAAAGCGCGTCAGCGCCTTGATGCGTGAGTTCCAACAGCGTCATGAGCACCTTGCCATCGTTGTCGATGAACACGGTGGTACCGCCGGACTGGTAACGATAGAAGACTTGCTTGAGGAAATCGTTGGTGAAATTCAGGATGAAGTTGAGGATGCAGAACAGACTTTAGTTAAACTTTCCGACGAGACTGTCATAGCGGCGGGCAAGACAGAAATTGAAGTCGTCGAAAAGATGTTTGGCATTAGCATCGACGCTAACGACTTCGAGACCGTTGGGGGTATGGCCTTTTTGCACTTTGGTTACGTGCCTAAGCCGGGGGAATCGTTCGAGCACTCGTCGCTGCACGTGCAGGTACTCGAAGCCGATGATCGACACGTGGACCGGGTGCGGATCACTGCGGTACAGCCGGTTGTCGAATGAGCGAGACGAAGGACTACCGAAGTGGCACAGTTGCCCTAGTCGGAAGGCCGAATTCCGGGAAGTCAACATTGTTGAATCGTCTTGTTGGCGTCAAGGTAGCGATTACGTCAAACAAGCCGCAAACAACCAGGCACCGTATTCTCGGCGTGTTGACTCGTCCTGGGGGCCAGTTTGTGTTTGTAGACACTCCTGGTGTCCATCGGCCTCACTATCGTATGAACAGGCGAATGATGCACACGACGCGCTCGGTGCTACGGGATGTTGATCTCATTGCCCTGCTAATCGACGTTACCGAGAAATTTGGGGCTGGCCTACAGTACGCTATCGATCTTGTTGGAAAGGCCGAAGTGCCCACTTTTCTACTGCTCAATAAGATCGATTGCATTGCCAAGCCTAAGCTGCTCCCAGCGATTGCATCCTTTAGTGAAAAGGGCTCCTGGGCCGAGGTGATTCCTATCTCGGCGCGGAAAGGTGATAATTGTGAGCCCTTTCTTGATGCAGCCCTTAACCACCTTCCGAAAGCTGGACCGCTTTTCCCCGACGACTCTCTGACCGACAGGTCTGAGCGTTTCTTGGCGTCCGAGTTGGTACGGGAGCAGGTTCTGCGTCGAACGCGAGATGAGTTGCCGTACACGACAGCAGTCATCGTCGACGAATGGCAAGAGCCTGAGAAAGACGAAGGCACTGTGCGAATTTTTGCGACCATCATGGTTGATGGGGAGTCACAAAAACCGATTGTCATCGGGCGGGGAGGCAAGATGCTTAAAGCCGTGGGTACTGTGGCCCGCGCGCAAATTGAAGAAATGCTGGGCCGGAAGGTCTTTTTAGACTTGCACGTGAAAGCCCGGCCAGGGTGGCGAGAAGACCCGCCCATGCTGGACCAATTGGGGATCGACGACTGATGGCACGACAGCAAATAGCGGTGTTGGTGGATCCCTTGCGCAGATTGCTGCGCCGGGGGGCCACTGGAAATACGGCCAACATGTTGCGCAAGTTGCACGCTGCGGACGTAGCTCGACTCATCGATTTTCTGGGGGATGATCAGAAAGACACCGTTTTTACGCTTATGTTGGACGAGGCGCCGGAGCGGGCGGCCGATTTGATCCGTGAACTTGACGTGCCAGTGGCAGTCATGTTTCTCGCTGGTCTGTCAGACGATCAGGTGGCCAGTGTTATTGCCGAACTTGATCCGGATGACGCTGCCGAGATTATTCCGGCAATGCCCGAGGAGCAGGCCGAGCGTGTCCTTCACTTGATGAAGGACAGTGCTTCGGAACCTGTGGAAGGGCTACTTTCGTATGAAGAAGAGACTGCCGGCCGAATCATGAGCCCAGAGGTCTTTGCCCTTGAGGAGCACGTTTCAACTGCGAGCGCGATTGCTGCCTTACAAACATCACGGTCCGAAGATCTTGAAATGATTTTCTATTTGTACATCGTGGACGATCGAGGGCATCTCGTCGGCGTCTGTTCGCTGCGCGAGTTGCTCCTTTCTGACCCGGCAGTAAAACTCGGTGAGACCATGAATACCCGATTGACATCGGTAAATACTGGAACCGATCAGGAGGAAGTCGCCCGTCTGGTGGCTCGATACGATCTATTGGCTTTACCGGTTGTGGATGACGAGAACAAGCTGGTCGGCATAATCACTGTGGACGACGTCATCGACATCATCCGTGAAGAAGAAACCGAAGACATGTTGCTGATGGCCGGTGTTGGTGAAGGTGACGAGGAAGAGGTCTTGCGTGCTCCCATCTGGAGAAATGCGCTTCAGCGATTTCCCTGGCTACTGGCGGCATTCGTCGGTGGCATTATCGCTTGGCAGATCTACGAGGGTTTTACAGTCAAACTGAATACGACCAGTGGTGAAGGCGGAGTATCCTTGATTGTTGTTCTGGCGGGCTTCATTCCGATCATCGCCGGGATGGGTGGGAACTCGGGAACGCAATCTGCGACCATAGTCGTTAGGGGCTTGGCTACCGGGCGAATTCACGGAGGGCTCGACTTCCGTGTGGTGGCACGGGAACTGGGGGTCGCAACTATTATGGGCGTCACGTTCGGAGGCTTGCTTGCCGTCGTTGCAAGGATGGGTTTTTACGAGATCCCGCCGCTGATGTCGGCCGTTCTTGGTTTGGCAATCGCTGCTAGCATGACGATGGCCGCTGTGGTCGGTGCGGCCGTGCCGATGCTCATCCGGTGGATTGGCTTTGATCCGGCGATCGCTACCGGTCCGGTCGTTACCACTGCCATCGATGTCGTGGGCATTGCTACCTATTTCCTCATTGCCACGATGTTGTTGGCGGGCTGAGACATCAGGTGCCGCTGCGTCAAACGCCCGCCTATGCTTTACGTTGCTATCCGCTCGGTGAAGCTGACCTGATCATCGTTTTCTACACCTACAATTTCGGATGCGTGCGATCGGTGGCGCGCGGTGCACGGCGAGTTCGGAGCAGGTTCGGGAGCGCCTTCCAGCCGTTCACCCAAAGCGAGCTAGTGTTTTTCGAGAAGGAAGGACAGGACCTCACCCGTGTGGCTTCCTGTGAAGTCGCTCGTTCTTTCTATGAATCATTGCTGACCCCAGAATCAGCCGCGCTGGCAGCCTACTTCGCTGAACTTATGACCGAGTTCACGGTCGAGCGCGATCCCAACCCGGCATTGTTTCGCCTCATCAGTGCCGTTTTTGAGGCTGTGGAGGGCGGCATTCCGTTGCCCGTCGCGGCTCGTTATTTCGAGATCTGGATGCTGCAGTTGTCGGGCTTTCTACCGCTACTGACAAGTTGCGCTAACTGCGGTACGCAACTGGAAGCGGCACGGTGGGCGGTGGGACATCCGCCGGAGTTCGTTTGCCGTGAGTGCCACCGGCAGTTCGCTGGCAGTAGGCTGCTATCGCCTGCGGGTACTGCCCTGCTAAAGGAGATTCTCAAGAAAAAGCCACAGGAGGTTGCAGAGGGTGCTGGTCATGATGCGCAGGCGGTCCATCGACTTGCTACCGTTAACCGGTTATTGATTCGCGGACATATTGGCAAAGAGTTGCGCACGGTCAGGTACCTTGATCGCCTGCGGCGAGGCACCCGCAAACTGCGTTTTCATGCTGCGTCCCCAACATCAGATCACCCTCCTTCAGGGCGATCCATTGCACATTGACTATGAGCACCATCCAGATTTTGGACTCGCTCGTTATCGATCGCATCGCCGCAGGCGAGGTCGTTGAACGGCCAGCATCGGTAATTAAGGAACTAATTGAGAACTCGCTTGATGCTGGGGCGGGGCGCATTTCAGTGCAACTAGAAGACGCCGGGACTGGACTCATAGAAGTGGTAGATGATGGGGATGGTATTGATCCCGTTGAGGTGGAGCTTGCATTCGCCCAGCATGCGACTAGCAAGGTAGCAACACTTAATGATCTAGACGCAATTACTACACTGGGGTTCCGCGGTGAGGCACTGGCGAGTATAGCTTCAGTGTCGTGCATTGAACTCACGACTGGGACCGGCGATGGTCCCGGTGTCCGTATCAAAGTAGAGGGGGGACAAATTCTCCACGTTGAGCGGGTCGCTTGGCCACATGGAACTACAGTGCGAGTCGCAGATCTTTTTTTTAACACACCAGCGCGCCGTAAGAACCTAAAAAAACCTGCGACGGAGCTCCGCCACGCTAGCCAGGTAGTTACCGACTACGCACTCTGCCGGCCCGACATCTATGTCAGCCTTGCTCACGGGAAACGTTCGTTAATGGCGGCGCCCCCGGCTGCCACTCTGGCTGATCGCGTAAACGACATTTTGGGTGATCAGGTGGCATCGAATTGGCTATCGGTGGAGGGGCAGCCGGGACCATTGTCGATTCGGGGTGGTATCACTAATCCAGATCACCAGCGGCCGAATCGCAATGAGATTCGTTGGGTTGTGAACGGGAGACCAGTTTCTGACTATCGACTAGTTCACGCACTTGTAAGCGCCTACGAATCGTTGCTTGACCATAAGAGGTTCCCGGTCTCTGTGATTTTTCTTGAACTTCCAGTGGGGGATGTGGACGTCAACGTGCATCCTCGTAAGGCTGAGGTTCGTTTTGCCAACCCACGTGCTGTCTATCAAGTGGTTCGTAACTCAGTGCGGGAGTCTTTGGCACGCCAACTCCCCCCGGTAAACATTCTAGGGGGCGATGACCGACACCCGGGCGGGAACGCGGAGTATGTCGTGGAGTCGGAAAGCGCTGCAGCTAGCTTTGGCGGGTCGCAATACCGGTCCGTTGCTGAAACAGGCAGTCAATCGCTGCCGGTTAATGATTGGATCGTGTCGGAGGGTACGCCAACGACGATTCGCACCCAGTCCACTTTGCCTCCGGGCAAAGAGATTAGTGGAACTGCTGGATCCATACGGCCCCTAGCCCAGTACGACAATACCTACATTGTTGCGGCGGACCGTAAAGGTATTTTGGTTATCGACCAGCATGTTGCCCACGAGCGAGTTCTCTACGAACAAGTGTTGACCCAGATTGAGGCCCGTACCCTAGAGGCACAGCATCTTTTGGTGCCAGAAACTATCGAGCTTACTGCTGGCGAGGCAGCGATTATTGAGGAACATTCCGACCTGCTGGAATCTCTAGGTTTTGTAATCGAGCCTTTCGGTGGCAAAACTTGGGCGTTGAGGACTGCACCCGCCATTCTCGGGAGCCGGGATCTCGGCGAGACAGTGCGTTCGTTAATCACGTCGTTGGAACAGGGGGCTGGTCCCGAGGCACTCAAAGACGCGCGTCAAGACATGGCGGCCTCGATTGCCTGCCATGCGGCGGTTCGTGCAAATCACCCTTTAACGCGCGAAGAAATGGTACACCTCATCGCGGACCTCGAGCGCTGCGAGTCGCCGACACGTTGCCCGCATGGACGACCAATCCTGGTTCGTGTCGATCACGATGAACTGGAGCGTCGACTCAAGCGACACTAGGAGGTTGCTGGGCGGCTCCCCGGTTTCTGGATTGGCTCGTGAGCTGTGCACTGCGGGCAGGCGCTGACTTCGAACGTTGGAATGTCGAGCGTGATCAAAGATATTAGTGGCAGTCCACCGATATCATTCAAACCACTGCGGTTTGCGATACAAGCTACCCCAACGGGTTTACCACCGCAGAACCGAATAGCCTCGACTGTTTCAAGCGTGCTACGCCCAGTTGTCACCACATCTTCGACGACCAAGACGCTGAGACCGGGGCCAAGCACAAAGCCGCGGCGTAGAAGCGTCATCTTTCCGTCGACGCGTTCAGTGAAACAAGAGCGCGTGCCAAGGGCACGTCCTACCTCGTGGCCAACAATGATGCCGCCCAGGGCAGGGGAAACTACTGCGCTGATCTGGCCGGCTACCGTCTTGCGCCATTGTTTGGCTAGTTCACGACCCATTTGTTCGGCCAATGCAGGGTGCTGCAATGCCACCGCGCACTGCAGATACTGTGGCGAGTGCAAGCCGGACGACAGTTGGAAATGGCCGTCCATAAGGGCACCCGAATCGGTGAGTAGTCTAATGATTTCTTGGTCTTTCATTCTGTTGCCTTCCAAACCACCTTGCCCGCCACGATCGTAAACACTGGCCAGCCCTTGAGTTCCCAGCCGTCAAATGGCGTGTTATAGCTTTTACTGGAGAATGCTGAAACGTCGACAGTGGCCATGCGGTCTAGATCCAATACAGTGACGTTGGCCACCGTGCCCTCGCTCAAGGTCCCTGCGCCGAGCCGAAGAATCCTAGCTGGATTAGTGGAGAATAACTCCACAAGTCGTTGCAGCGTGACATGCCCTCGGTGTAGCAGCCGATCGCAGGCCAGCGGCACAGCGGTCTCCAGCCCGACGATGCCGAAGGGTGCAAGGTCGAACTCAAGTGCTTTCTCATCGGCATGATGGGGCGCGTGATCAGTGACAATGGCATCGATAGTTCCATCGACTAGTGCCTCAATGACAGCGTCTACGTCAGCTTTGCTTCGCAATGGTGGGTTCATCTTGGTGTTGGTATCAAAGGTGCGCACTTCTTCATCGGTAAGGATGAAGTGGTGGGGTGTGACTTCGCAGGTGACGTTGACGCCGCGGCCTTTAGCGTCACGGATCATGCGGAGTGCCCCAGCGCTCGAAATATGCGCACAGTGGAGGGAACCACCGGTGAGTTCAGCGAGAACTAAGTCGCGGGCAACGATGATATCCTCCGCTGCGGCCGGGTGACCTTTAAATCCGAGAGCGGTCGAAACCGACCCTTCGTTCATAGGTGCCTTCTGGTTCTGAGTGAGACTCAGGTCCTCGCAGTGCTCAATGACCGGAATGTCGAACATCCGGGTGTACTCGAGAGCCCGCCGCATGAGTTCAGCTGTGGCTACCGCGACTCCGTCATCCGAGACGGCGACGCACCCCCCTTCGACGAGCTGTCCAATCTCGGCAAGTGCTTCGCCTTCCTGGCCGACGCTGACACACCCTATTGGATAAACAGGGACAGATCCGGCTTCGTCGGCGCGCTCGATAATGAGTTCGGTGACAGCGCGGTGATCATTTACTGGCGAGGTATTGGGCATACACGCGACTCCAGTAAACCCACCGGCTGCGGCCGCCGCAGTTCCTGTTTGGATGGTCTCTTTGTACTCTTGTCCAGGTTCGCGAAGGTGGACGTGCATGTCGATAAAACCGGGAGCAACGATACATCCGGAGACGTCCAAGACATTAGCTCCGTTTATGTCCAGGTCAGAGTCGACACTCTCGATTAAACCGCCGTCGATTATCACATCAGCGGTTTTGTCGATTCCCTGAACCGGGTCAATCACCCGGCCGCCTTTAAGCAGCAGTTTTGACATTTTTTGCTGGTCCAATTCCGGCTAGTAGGTATAAGACGGCCATACGCACTGCCAAACCGTTGCTGACCTGGTCAAGAATCACTGACTGTGGGCCGTCGGCGACCTCAGAAGAAATTTCCACGCCGCGGTTAATTGGTCCCGGATGCATCACGATGGCATCGTTTTTGGCCAGCGCCAGTCTGTCCCGGCCCAGTCCAAAGAGGTTGAAGTACTCACGAAGGCTGGGAAACGATAATTTGCCGCCGCGCTCGAGCTGAATGCGCAATGCGACAATAACGTCAGCGCCTTCAAGAGCCGGTTCTAGGCGATCGAAGGCTTCGACGCCGAGCTCCTCGATGTTGCAGGGCATAAAGGTCGGAGGGGCAGCGACCACGACATTAGCGCCAAGCTTAAGGAGGCAGTGGATATTGGAACGGGCTACCCGGCTGTGAGCAATGTCTCCGAAGATCACCACCCTAAGATTTTCGATGTTCCCTTTATGATCACGGATTGTAAGCGCGTCAAGAAGAGCTTGAGTGGGGTGCTCATGGGCGCCATCCCCAGCGTTAATAACACCGGCGCTACAAATTTCAGCCAGCATATGCGCAGCACCCGGGAAAGCGTGCCGGACTACTAGAAGATCAGGGTACATGGCCTCAATATTGCGAGCAGTGTCGATAAAAGTTTCACCCTTGACCAGAGAGGAAGTCGAAGCCGAAATGCTCTGAATGTCTGCGGATAGTCGCTTCGCCGCGATCTCGAACGACATGCGTGTGCGGGTAGATGGTTCGAAAAAGAGATTGATTATCGATTTACCTCGAAGCGTCGGAACCTTCTTGATCGGACGCTCAGAAATCTCTTTGAAGTGATGGGCGGTGTCGAGAATTAAATTAATCTCGCTGGCATCCAGATGCTCGATTGAAAGTAGATCCTTACTTTTAAGCGAAGCAGCCTGTTGATGTGTGGGCAAGATGAGGTCTGCCGCTTCACCGGGCATATTAGTTTCGACGTCCTTCGTTTCAGGCATCACTTTCCTCGCCTTTGTATTGGCTTACGAAGTCGTCAACTCCCATCATCAAAACGCTGTCCTGGCCATCGACCGCTTGGCACTGCACCTTAATGACCTCACTGAGCGATGTTGGCACGTTCTTGCCGACGAAGTCGGCGCGGATCGGAAACTCACGATGACCTCGATCGATTAGCACCGCCAACTCAATAGCTCGTGGCCTGCCATACTCAATGACAGCGTCTAATGCGGCCCTAATGGTTCGGCCCGTGAACAGTACGTCGTCAACGAGGACGACAACCTTGGTCTCAATTTCAAAGTCCAACTCAGTCGCTTGTATCAGGGGGTTGGGTGCAATCCGCGATAGGTCGTCCCGATACAGGGTGATGTCCACGCTGCCGGTAGGTACCTCGATGCCTTCAAACTCCTTGATTTTTTTTTGCAACGCCTCGGCCAGTGGGACACCACGTGTCCGGATCCCAACCAGAGCTAAGTTGTTGGTTCCGTGGTGACGCTCGACAATTTCGTGAGCAATTCTGGACAAGGCACGGTCCATCTCCCGTGTGTCCATGATGATTGTCTTTTCAGGCATGGGCGGAGTTCTGGGAAGCTTTCCCGACCAGAATTTTTTTGGAGAATCGCCAGTCGTATCGCAGATAAGTCCCACGACTTAAAGGCCAAGAAAGAGAGGGCAGATAATCCAAAAAAATCCCGACCGGCTCGTGTCGAGTCGTTCGGGCTTGCCTGTACCACGTGGTATTCATCATCTCTTCCCTTTCTGGCCTCACGGGGCCAGCCTTTAAAGGGCTTACGTTGCCTAGTTAGGTTAACTAGCCTCTTGTAGCGTGTCAAATTTGCCGCCTAAGGGTCCTCATGCTACTTTCGCTGGTAGCCCGCCTTCGCGGGAGCACACCGCTTCTTTCGGGAGCCCATGTACGATAGGCGCCTGGCGATAGAATCTGTAGCCCATGTAGGCCCAGGGCAGTTCATTCTTGGTTTTGAGTGTCCCGAGATTGCAGCGCAATGTCGTCCCGGCCACTTTGTAATGATTTCTGTGGCAGAGTCCATCGATCCAGTGCTGCGCCGGCCCATGGCAATTTACAGGGTGCTGCGTGATGCTTCGAACACTCCCTACGGCTTCACCCTGCTGATCGAGGTCGTTGGTTGTGGGACTGCGCTATTAGAACAGAAAAGTATTGGTGATCACCTGGAAGTTCTAGGTCCGTTGGGAGTTCCATTCTCTTTGCCAACCAAGGACGAGGCGAGTGGTGAGCATCTTTTGGTCATGGGTGGCGTTGGTTCGGCGCCGTTCCCACTGGTTGCCGAGGAACTGTTGAAGTCTGGCCATCGTGTCCGTGCTTTCGTTGGCGCCCGAACTGCCGAAGCATTGCTGTGCGTAGACGATTTCCGAGAACTCGGGGTTCCGGTAGAGGTCGCCACTGACGACGGCAGCGAAGGCTTTCATGGTTATGTAGTTCATCCATTGCAGGGGTACCTGGAATCTGAAGATCCTGCCAATGCTGTCCTCTATGCTTGCGGCCCAACGCCGATGATGCGAGCGGTGCACGAAATCGCAATAATAAGAAACCTGCCGTTGCAGGTCAGTTTTGAGGCACCCATGGCGTGTGGCATCGGTGTCTGCTTGTCGTGTGTAGTGCGTGTAGACGCTGGTGATTATGGCGACTGGCGCTATGTACGCTGCTGCCGCGAGGGCCCAGTGTTTGATAGTCGAAGGTTGGTGTGGCAATGAGTGGGAAGAGGCCAGATCTTAGCGTTCGTATTGGCGACGTAGAGCTTTCCAATCCCGTCATTGCGGCCTCTGGGACGTTTGGCTACGGTGGTGAGTTTTCTGAGATCATGGATTTGAGCCAACTCGGCGGCGTTGTTGTGAAGGGCCTTTCGATGCATGTCGAGCGAGGCAACGCGCCGCCACGTATTGTCGAAACCCCTGGGGGGATGCTCAATTCGATCGGCCTACAGAATGTTGGCGCCGAAGGGTTCCTTGAAGAGAAGCTGCCATTTTTGCGTCGATTTAACACTGCCGTAATCGCAAATATCTGGGGGCGTACCTTTGATGAGTACATCGCTGTTGCCGAGCGTCTCGACGGGGCCAAGGGACTTACAGCGCTAGAACTCAACATCTCTTGCCCGAATATCAAAGAGGGAGGGATAAACTTCGGCACCGACCCAAAGCAGACCGAACAAGTTACCCGAGCGGTACGTGATGCTTCATCCTTGCCCCTATGGGTCAAATTGACACCCGGCGTTACGGATATCGGTGAACTTGCCCGTGCCGCTGAAGCTGGTGGTGCAGACGCGCTGTCGGTAATCAACACGCTGCGTGGTATGACCATCGACGTCGCCTCTCGCCGACCGACTTTGTCGACTATTTTTGGCGGTTTGTCAGGTCCGGCCATATTGCCGATAGCACTGTACATGGTTTACGAGACTCGTCGTGCTACCAACCTGCCCATCCTTGGCATAGGTGGCATCGAGGGACTCGACCAGGCTCTTCAGTTCTTCATACTTGGGGCGAACGCGGTGCAGGTAGGCACGGCGAATTTTTACGACCCTATGGCATCCATACGACTTGTAGATGACCTAAGAAACTGGTGCGAGACACAAGGCATACTGTCGATAAATGAGTTGGTTGGGAGCTTGGAGAGTGGTTGAAAGCAAACATTGGGATTTTGATTGCCGAACGATCGCGGTAATTGTTGGGATGGTTTTTCTTACTGCTGCAGCTGGGTGCGCCGCCCGTCGGGTACCCACGGGTGGAGGGGGAGCCCCGGAAGGAGACGCGTCGTGGTACGGCATTGCTTATCATGGACGGATAGCAGCTGACGGTAGCCGTTACAACATGTACGAGTTTACGGCGGCCCACAAAACACTGGAGTTCGGTACGCAGTTGCTGGTGACGAACCTCAGTAATGGCCGTACCGTGAAGGTGAAGATCACCGACCGGGGCCCATTCGTGGAGGGACGTATTATCGACCTATCTTTTACCGCCGCGCAGGCATTAGGAATGCTCAACGACGGTGTCGCGCCAGTGCATTTGGAGATCATAGGGTGAGCTTAGTACCCCGTCTTGCGGTCGCTCTTGACTTTGAAAACCGTGATGATGCTCTGCGGAACGCCGCTACATTGCACGACCATGTCGATGTTGCCAAGGTGGGGCTTGAACTATTTATCAGTGCTGGTCCGAGGCTTGTTGAGGAACTTGTCGGCACAGGGTGGGAAGTCTTTCTTGATCTTAAGTTGCACGACATTCCGGCCACAGTAGCCGGCGCAGTGCGTTCTGCAGGGAGACTCGGGGTTGAATTCATGACACTGCACACGGCTGGTGGACGAAGCATGATGGAGGCGGCAGTAGCGGCCCGTTCCAACGGGACTCCGAGACTCTTGGGGGTAACATTGTTGACTAGCCTTGACAGTGAACATATTGGGGAGATTGGTTATCAAGGCAGCACTGGCGAAAATGTCGCCCGGCTCGCTAACTTGGCCCACGAGGCAGGATACGACGGCGTTGTTTCGTCCCCCCACGAGGTAGCAACGATCAAAGCAGTGCACGGAGAGGACTTCTTGGTTGTTTGTCCCGGTATCAGGCCAGCTGGGGCATCGATTGATGACCAAGCAAGGGTCGCGACTGCGAGCGAAGCGATCAAAGCGGGGGCAGACATCTTGGTGGTGGGACGACCAATTATCAAGGCGTCTGACCCAGCAGCGGCTGCCCAGGAAATTCGGTCAGAAATGGAGCATGCATATGACCGGCGAAATTAAAGTGGCAGGGGATGATTTGGCAAGACACGAGCGTCTTGGGCCGCTTGAAGATGCAATCGATTACCGATTCGTTGACCGAGAATTGCTTCACCGTGCGACGATCCACCGATCATTCGCTCATGAAAGCGAAGAAGACGTTGCTGACAATGAGGTGCTCGAGTTTCTTGGTGATGCAGTTCTTGGCCTCGTGGTGAGCGAATTACTGTACCAACGCAACCCGGAGCTTTCCGAAGGGGAAATGTCGAAGTTAAAGGCTTTTCTCGTTTCTTCCGAATCACTCGCTCGGAGGGCAGAGGGGATCGATCTCGGCGCATACCTGGTACTTGGAAAGGGCGAGGAAAAGACTGCAGGCCGGCTGAAAGATTCACTTCTAGCCAATTCATTCGAGGCAGTGATCGCAGCCATATATCTCGATGGTGGACTGCAAGAAGCCACGAAATTTGTTGATCTCACAGTTTATGAACGTCTCGCCGAAGCAAGCGAGGACAACACTCACTTCAGCGACTTTAAATCCTTATTGCAGGAGCGGCTCCAGTCGGAGGGCGAGTCGCTTCCAGCTTATAGGGTGGTAGAAGAGAGTGGCCCTGACCATGCCAAGATGTTCTCTGTGGAGGTGGAGTTGGATGGTCAAGCAATTGCCGTTGGCAACGGCAAGACGAAGAAATCAGCAGAGCAGATGGCGGCTGAACTCGCACTCCAGATTCTCGCCCCTGCCGGGCACGGACGCAGGGTGTCAGGTGCCTTCGATCCAACCGCCACCGAGTAATAGGTCACCGTCGTAAAAAGCGACACCTTGCCCTGGGGTGATGGCCCGTTGTGCCTCTTGGAACTGAACGCAGACACGATCGTTACCGACGGGGGTGATGAGTGCGCCTACCTCATTGTGGCGATGACGAATGCGCGCGTGGGCACGTAAGGGTTTTGTTGGCGCTTCGATTGAAACCCAGTTGCAACGCACCGCATTCAGCTTTTTAGCCGCGAGCGCCTCACTTGACCCTACGACAAGGGTATCCGTTCCCCGTTCGAGGGCGACCACGAACAATGGCTCAGCACTGGTTAGGCCCAACCCTCGGCGTTGCCCTACCGTGAACCGATGTAACCCACTGTGATGCCCTAGTAGCGTTCCATCGAGGTGGCGTATTGGGCCGTTTCGGCGTTGAGCAATGGGTAGCCTCATTTCGACGAAGTTGTCCTTGTTACCGTCCGGAATGAAGCACAGCTCGTAGCTTTCGGCTTTATCTGCCACCGGTAAGTTGAGGCGGCGAGCGGTGGCACGCACCTCACCTTTGGCTAACCCACCAAGTGGGAACATGACCTTCTCGAAACGTTCCACCGGAACGTCAAACAAGAAATAAGATTGGTCCTTGCTGTGATCGATCCCCTTGTGAAGCTGTGGCCTTGCTGGACTAGGCTCGAGGCGAGCGTAATGGCCGGTCGCTAGAAAATCAGCTTCGAGACCTCGGGCAAGCTTCCATAAAATATCGAACTTCACTAAACGATTACAGTTTATACAGGGGCTTGGTGTCATTCCGTTCTTGTATTCTTGGACAAAGGGTTGGACGATATGATCCTCAAAAGCGTCCGAGTGGTCGAAAACGTAGTGGGGTATGTTTAGCTGGTCCGAGACGATTCGAGCATCGGCGATATCAGCAGGAGAGCAACACCGCCCACGTCCCGAGGTGAGGTTTTCTGCAGTGTAATCCCATAGTTGCAACGTGACCCCGACTACCTCGTGTCCGTCCTCTCTCAGCATTGCTGCGGCCGTCGACGAGTCGACACCACCGCTCATTGCCACTGCGACCCTTGCCATTAGCGTGTTACCTCGAGGCCCGACTCACGCACCGCGTGGACAGCGTCGGGAATGGCATGGATGGCACGGTCCACATCCGATTCAGTCGTTTCGTAGCCAAGGGAAAGTCGGAGGCTCCCAGCGCTGTACTTGGCCGGTAGCCTGAGGGCGTCTATAACCGGGGAGGTTCCTGCCACACCACTCGCGCAGGCGGCGCCGGCTGAGGCGGAGACGCCATCAAGGTCCAGACGCGCAACGAGCACGTTGCCATCGCAGTGAGCGAAACTCATATGACACGTGTTCGGTAATCGGGACTCGCTGCCATTGCGCCGTGCCCCTTCAATACTGTCCAATAGCCTTGTCTCGAGCCGGTCTCGCAGTCCTGAAACCCGCACAACCGACTCGTCGCGAATTGCCCGTGTTCGCGCACAGGCGGCACCGAAGCCTACAATCAATGCAGTTGCCTCTGTGCCGCCGCGGCGGCCACCTTGCTGACCTCCGCCTCTCACAAATGGTGGCAGATCAAGACCGGGTCGTACGTAGAGGGCGCCAATGCCCATTGGCCCAGCAATTTTATGCGATGAAAGTGATAGTAGATCGGAGGATATGGTTAAAGGTTGTAGGTCTGTCCACGGTGCAGCCTGCACAGCGTCAGTGTGAAATAGGGCCCCGGAATCATGCGCCATGGCAGCTATTTTTTCGATGGGCTGGAGGCTACCAACCTCGTTGTTTGCCGCCATAATAGAGACCAGTCTGGTATTGGGGCTAATGGCTTCCCGCACTGATTCCAGGGCGACAACGGCTTGGTTGTCGGCGGGAACAAAGGTTACTTCAACGCCAAGATCTCGCAGCGCTACCGCTGGTTCCATGACCGCTGGATGCTCAATTGCGGAGATCACCAGGTGACCATGTGGTGGCCATCCTAAACCTCCCCAGATTGCCATGTTGTTAGCCTCGGTACCTCCGCTGGTAAAAACCACCGCCGATGGCTGACAACCGAGCAGCTTGGCCACCTGGCCCCGGGCCTTTTCAACTGCAGCACGTGACCGCTGGCCGCTTCGGTGGACACTTGATGGGTTGGAGACAGATCCAGTGAGCCACGGCTGCATCTCATTAATAGCTTCGACGCACAAGGGCACACTAGCGTTGTGGTCCAGATACACGTTTTTCAGGGGCTTCATATGGAAAATGGTAACAGGAGGAGTTCCTGACTGAAGGGTCGTTTGCTCTAAGGAATATGACTTGAATCGCCTCTAGACCGATCGCTTCTTGGTTCAAAACTTGCCATATAGCTAATCTGGAGCGTGGAAAGTGACGTGGCTAGTCTCGCCAGCCAACGCTACGCTGTCGGGTGAAAGGCAATGTACATAGACTACGATGATGATCGCGTAAACCGCTACCAGGAAAGGGTTTGGGCCAGTTTGCGGCATTGACCGGAAGGTTTGCCGTTGATACGATCGCACCATCTTTTCGAGCAGGTCGCCGTCCTTGCTCGCAGCAAATTGGTGCCTGTTTCTCATCGGCGGTGGGAGTGTCGTTTTAACCGTTCTGGGTTGCTAGAAAAAGGTCGTAGCCGTGCACTTGCGCGGGGCACCCAACGAGGATAGAGATGGCTGCTTTCGAAGGCGTTGATTACTACGCGCTAGACGGACTGTTAAACGACGAGCAAAAGTTGGTGCGGGATACAGTCCGGGAATTTGTCAGCGACAAAATCCTTCCAATCATCGATGAACATCAGCGAGATGGAACCTTTCCGGTCGAGACTTTGCCTGGGCTAGCAGCTATGGGCTTACTCGGTGCCAACCTGGAGGGCTACGGGCTTCCGGGACTCGATAACATTTCCTATGGGCTCATACTGCAAGAGCTTGAGCGCGGTGATTCTGGGCTACGTTCATTCGTTTCAGTGCAGGGTGCGTTGTGTATGTATCCAATCTGGCGCTATGGCTCCGAGGCGCAAAAGCAACAGTGGCTCCCGGCAATGGGGAAAGGCGACATCATTGCCTGCTTTGGCCTCACTGAACCCGATGCCGGGTCAGATCCCGGAGCGATGAGCACGTGTGCAGAACTTGATGGTGATGAGTGGGTGCTAAACGGCGTGAAATACTGGATCACTAACGGGACGATTGCGCAGCTCGCCATCGTTTGGGCCAAGACTGACAAAGGTATTCGAGGGTTCCTTGTGCCGACCAATACCCCCGGCTTTAGTGCAAACAAGGTCACAGGCAAGTATTCATTACGAGTTTCGGATACCGCAGAACTCGTCCTGCAAGATTGCCGCATTTCGGCCGACAACGTACTGCCCGATGCTGAAGGTCTCAAAGGCCCGCTCACCTGCCTGAATCAGGCTCGCTATGGTATCGCCTGGGGCGCTGTTGGTGCGGCAATGGCGTGCTATGACGAAGCGCTTCGTTACGCTAAGAACCGTATTGCGTTTGGTCGTCCAGTCGCAGCCACGCAGCTGATCCAGGAGTTGCTAGTGGAGTGTGTTACGGAGATTACCAAGGCGCAGCTTATGTGTCTGCGGCTCGGTCAACTCAAGGAAGCTGGTACCGTGACGCCACAACAAGTCTCGATGGCCAAGCGGAACAACGTCCTTATGGCATTGAACACAGCAAGAACCTGCCGCGAGATTCTCGGTGCTAACGGTATCCTGGACGATTACCAGTCATTTCGGCACATGGTGAACCTGGAGTCGGTCTACACGTATGAGGGTACTCATCAGATACACACGCTCATCGTGGGGCACGACATCACAGGTTACCCAGCCTTCGGCGAGCATTGACCCTCACAGGGAGGCATTGCTAGCATCGCTGGGGGTTAGTTGAAGGTGGGGGCGGGCATAGCTCAGCTGGCAGAGCGCGAGCTTCCCAAGCTTGAGGTCGCGGGTTCGAATCCCGTTGCCCGCTCCAGTCCACATTAACCATATATCCATTAGTCCATGTCTATTTTTGGAAAGAAAGCCGATAAAACGCAACAGACTTCAACAGCACCATCACCGAAGAAGTCGTCCCCGCCGAGCCACGCGCTGCAACCACCGCTGGTGCCTGCAGCCTCAGCAGCTTCCAAGCGATCATATCTCTCAAGTGGCTGCGAATTGGTGGGCGATTTCATGGGTGAGGGTTCATTCCAATGTAGTGGGTCGTTCAGCGGTAAGATCGATATTTCAGGCGACGTTATTATTGGCCAAAGCGGTACAGCTGAAGCGCAGCTCAAGGCGAGCAGCATCAGTATCGATGGGCGCCTACACGGGGACGCGACAGGCACTGAGAAAGTCCAAGTTGGCGCATCTGGTCATGTCGAAGGCAACTTGCGTGCACCGGCTGTGCAGTTTATTGAGGGCGCCTTCTTCGAAGGGAACGTCGAGATGCGACGGTCTGAACACGTTGGCTCTGAAGGTGATTCCATGCTTAACGATGAAGCAGCCGGCGAACCGTTGGGAGAAGAAGCTAAGAACGACGTAAATTCCGATGATTCAAGTTAGCCGATTGCTACTTGGATTCACAGAGAGGGCCAGTCCACTTGGCCATCTCTTGTAGCAGCGTGTCTTATGCTGGCCCGTCGTTTCTCCGTGTTGTTGTCAATGCTGGTGGCTCCGGTGCGTGGAACATGGGGCTTGACGAGGCTCTTCTTGAGGATCCTTTTGGTGGCTGGACCCTTCGTTTGTATCGTTGGGATCGTCCAACGATCTCACTTGGTTACGCCCAACCTCACGAACAAGGTGTAGATACCGTAGTTGCCCGACGTCTTGGGATACCGGTTGTTCGGCGGCCTACCGGGGGCCGGGCAGTGCTGCATGCTGACGAACTCACCTACGCGCTCGTGGGGCCGGTTGATCACGGTCCTTTGTCGGGTCACATCTCGCAGTCGTATCGATGTATCGCCAATGGTTTGCTGACTGGCCTGCGGCGGATCGGTGTTGATGTGCAGCTTGAGCGTAGCGAATCGATAGTGAGCCCCTTCAGCAAGGGGCCGTGCTTCAGTGCCCGGACTCGCTATGAACTATCGGTTTGCGGCCGCAAAATTGCTGGCTCGGCTCAGCGTCGGAGGGGAGGACGGTTGCTGCAACATGGTTCGGTACTTCTCGGCAGTCCTAATAGTCGACTCTGGGCAGCGCTTGGCCATGGCTATCGGCAGGCGGCTGAATCATCGATTGGATTGACTGAGGTGCTTGGCCAGCGCCCATCCGCACGCACTCTGGCATTCAACCTGGCGAGAGCACTTGGCGAAGTGGTCCAGTTGCCTCCCCGCCACTGTGTCCTGAGCCGCGCTGAAATCCGCCGGGCGCGTGGCCACGTGGAGAAATACTCCGATGAAAGTTGGACTTTCAGGCGTTGATGGGTGCGCAATGGCTTCTGGGATTGCTTTAACATCTTGTTTGATGGCCACGCGTGATAAACTTTTTTCTTGCGAGGCTCTCCCTGGTTGATGTGCCGCCAAGGCCCAGATTGCTCCCATTGCTATCCTGGGAGGGGGTTTTCGTCCCAGAGCAGAGGTAGAGGAAGCCATGCCGCGTGATCGTCAGAATCGCTACGGTGAAGAGCGAATCACCCTGCGTCAAACGCTGGTGATTGCGGTGGTTCTGCATCTCATGCTGGGTGGCGTCCTGCAGTGGAAATCGGATCTGTTGTGGTCCGACCCGGTTTCGCAGCCTGAGTCAAGGCCAATAGAGTTCCGCTTCGTTGATACACCGGCAATGGAAGCTGAGGAAACCCCCGATACCGAGGTAATGTCCGACGTCGATCGGGTGGCTGCTGACATGAGCGAGCGTGACGCCGCCGATGATCCCTTCTCCGAAGGCAACACGGCACAGGAGGTTTTGCGTAGCGAAGCAGAGTCGTTCGCAGAACCTGTTCCGGAGAGCCTTCAGCCGGTGGTGCCCGCCGAGCCAGTTGCTGAGGCAGAGTCGGACACCACTCCAATCGCCGAAGATATATCCGCAAAAGAAGTCGTGTCACCACCGGAGCCCATTGCTACTACCCCACAACCTCTAGCGACTACGGTGCCGCCGCTCCCGCCCCCAGTGCGCGACACTCTGAGAAACTCCATACTTCGGGGAATGCAGCAGTATGTAGAGCCAGAGGTTTTTGCCAACTCAGACGGTGGTGTCGATGGCTCCCAAGGGTTGGTCTCATTTGACACAAAGGGGTATGACCTTGGTGCCTATATCACCCAAGTCCTGCGTATTATCGAGCGCAACTGGAAGAACAACATTCCACCGGCCGCTCGATGGAGGGGACAGGAGGGGGTGGTTTTTGTGAATATGTCGATTGTGAGGGATGAGGAAACCGGCATTGAGAGAGCAGTGATCAACGTTGCCCGAAGTTGGAGTTCGGGCAAGCCAGCGTTCGACCAATCGGCCCTGCTCGCCCTCCAGATCTCTAATCCTCTACCGCCATTACCGGCGTTCTTTCCATATGACCAGTTAGACGGCCAGCTAGGGTTTCTGTATAACATGGATCCGGCCGAGGTTACCTTTCCATCGCAACGTTGAGAGCCGCTTACGGGTGTCTCACAAGTTCTTCCGCTGGACTACTAGGAAATGATTGAATTCTTGAAACAAGGCGGCCCGGTGATGTGGCCCCTTTCCCTATGCTCCGTGTTGGCGTTGGCCATCATCGCGGAGCGACTTATTAATCTTCGACCCGCTAAGGTGCTTCCGGATGATGAGGTCGAGCATCTAGGTTCGCTTATCAGTGGTGGACTCCTGGAGCAGGCGGAAGACTATTGCGAACGTCGCCCGGGGCCACTTACCAATATTGTCGCAGCTGCCTTGGATGCCCGATCCGAGCCACCAGAGGGAATTCGACAGGTGGTTGTTGACCAGGGTCGCCAGGAGGTTCCTCGATTGCAGAAGTATCTGGGGGTGCTGGGCACAGTCGCCAGTGTTTCTCCTTTGCTTGGGTTGCTCGGTACGGTTCTCGGTATGATTGAGGTCTTTCGGATCGTTTCGAACCAAGGGATAGGGCAGGCTGACTCGCTTGCAGGAGGAATTTCCCAGGCGATGATCACGACGGCGGCGGGTCTGACAATCGCGATTCCATCGTTGGTTGCCTACAACGCTTTCTCTGACAGGGCCAACTCTTTAATCCTTGAAATGGAACGCTTGGCGCTTGTTTTTATCAAGCAGATCATGCACCAGCGCGACAGTGGCGGGGTCGAAAAACCGGTGCCACTTGCTGTTCCTTCGGAGGGGGGACAGTAGGCGATGTTTTCGGACGATCAGTCGAGGCGGCGAGTTAGCCTCGACATTTCACCACTGCTGGACGTTGTCTTCCTGTTACTTATCTTCTTTCTCGTCACTACGACGTTCATGCCCGATGCAAGCATGGAACTAGAGCTCCCAGAATCAACCACTGCTACTCAGTCTGAGGTTGTGCCGACCATGGTTACAGTTGGTGAAGATGGTGGTGTTCAGATCGATGGTGACAGTGTTTCAATCCAGGAATTGGAGCGCGCCGTTGCTGCGTTATTGCCAGAGGAGCGGGAGAAGATAACCGTTCGCGCTGATGCCCGTGTTGATTATGGCGTCATCGTTCGCATCATCGACGCCCTACGTAATGCTGGTGTCGATGCTTTATCGTTGCCTATGGATACGGTTCAGGGCAATGCGGGGCGCGAGCGATAGGCGGGGCGCAAGCAAGTATCCGGCGTTATCTCTCGAATGCCTAGCCAATCTCCTGTGATCGTGGTTGTTGGGCCGACGTCCGCAGGCAAATCTTCCCTGGCTGTTGCGGTTTCCGAGTGGTTCGGGGGCGAGGTTGTCTCTGCTGACGCATTTCAGGTTTACCGGGGCTTAGATATTGGTACCGGTAAAATAGACGCAAGCTCAGCGCGCGGAATCCCACATCACTGTATCGACGTTGCCGACCCCAATGAACACTACAGTGCAGGTCGGTACGCGCGTGAAGCATCTTCAGTAATCTCTGCGGTCCAATCACGGGGGAACATGGCAGTAATAGCTGGGGGTAGTGGTTTCTATATTCGTGCCCTAATCAATGGTTTGACCCCACTACCCAAGCAAGATGAGCGTTGGCGTAACGCCCTTGAAGCTGTGGAAACTAGCCGTGGCTTCGGCTACCTGTTTACGATGTTGCAGGTACTAGACCCCGAGTGGGCACAGGCAATAGGCAAGTCTGACCGCCAACGAACTTTCCGTGGTCTGGAGGTGACGTTGCGACTTGGTGTCCCGATGAGTGCCCTCCTTGAGCAGCAAGGATGGAGCGGCCCACACTTTGATGCAATTTGGGTTGGACTGACCAGCCCGCGGAAGCAGCTATACAAGCGCATCGAGGGACGCATTGACAAAATGCTCTCAGATGGGTGGTTGGATGAAGTGCGGCGTCTGCTTAGTAGCGGGTGCACACCAGAATCGCCTGGAATGCGGGCAATTGGCTACCGAGATCTCGTTGCTCATCTCGCGGGTGAAATAAGCCTCGGTGAGGCGCGCGAAGCGGTCGTCCGTGCCACACGTCAGTATGCTAAGAGACAACTAACTTGGTTTCGGCGCCAATCACCAGCAATATTTTTCGAGATTGATGAGGCTGATGATGCAAATCGGAAGCGGGTCTATGACGAAATCCGTGCTGACCTTGAAGATAGACTGACGTGCTACCGTTACCAGCACGAGCCTGGCTGAAGCATGTGGATTGATACGTTTCCAACCTTTCGCGCGGTTCTCGTTGCCATATCGCTGATTATGCTATCCGCGTGCGCGACGACGGACACTCGCATGGCGCCATCGGTGGCGGTGGATATCCTAGTGCGCCGCTACGTGCTTGATTATGCAAACGTACCACCCGCGCCTGGCGATCTCGCTCCAGATATCCAGCCAGCCTGGGCCGCGTTGCGCGCGGGTGACAGTCTTGAAGCCCGTCAAGTGCTCGATTTGGCAACAACGGAAAGCCGTGACACAGCAGGGGCTAATACCGCAGAAGGCCTACTTTTGTTGGCAAGTGGCGCTACTGCTGAGGCTTACTCCTGTTTTCAGCGGGCAGTGGCCCAATCTCCCGACTACCCGATTGCCTTGTATGGCCTAGGGTTTCTTGCAGAGGCCCAAGGTGACCGCGCTGCGGGATTCAACTGGTACCGTCAGGCTGTTAACGTCGACCCCGGCCTGTCGGCGGCAGTTGTGCGCCTCCAGGTGTTGGAGCTTGAAGAGGCCCAAGAACTTGTCTCTCAGGGGGAGCAGGCGGAGGAGGCTGGAGCTACTGCCGCTGCCCTGGTCGCGTACGAATCAGCACTACAACTTGGCCCTAATATTCTTGAGCCATACCTTCGAATCGCTGAGATTCAGCGTCGTTCTAGTAACCTTGATTCAGCCGTACGAACCTTGCGCTTGGCGCGCGACCGGATCGGCGAACTGCATGTGATCCTCGAACCGCTTGGTCGTGCTTTGCAAGACAATGGTGAATATGGCGACGCATATGGAGTCTTCCAAGCGCTTGAAGACATCGTTCCTGGGGATCCAAAGGTGCGTGCCCTGGTAGAGGTGGCAGGCGAGCTTTACTTCACTTCAGATCTGCCGGTGGAGTATCGCGGATTGGAGCAGAAGCCGATGATCGTTCGCGAAGACTTAGCTGCGCTGATCGCCATCCAACTTGAAGATCTCAGGGAGCGTGTTAGGGAATCGCTCTCCGGGGTGATCATGATCGATATCGATGACTCATGGGCTCAGGACTATATTCGCGAGGTCGTTGCATGGCGGATTATGGAGCCGTTCCAGAATCATGCTTTTCGCACAGACCTTGAGGTCAGTAGGATGATGTTCGCTGAAGTGGTGTATCGGGTCCTTGAACTCATTGATGCCACCGGAAAGATCCACCCGGTCAGTCCCACCGATGTTAGTTCGGCTCACTACCTTTATGAGCGGATCCTTGTAGTGGTTGGTCAGGGTATCCTCCCCCTGGGGCCTCGAAACACCTTTGGACTTCTCGAGCCGGTATCAGGCAAAGAGGCCGCAGCAGCAATGCAGCGGCTAGTACGTTTGGCGCGTAGCTCTGGCGATTGATCTATTTAAGGCTCCGCGATAGCATAAAATTTCTCTTGCATGCTCCTTTTACTCTCCCTGGTGCGCGATCAATTGCTTATAGGTTCGTAGATGAGCGACCCGGATTTTCCCGCCTGCTCTTCGACCCGTGAGTCACTCTCGGTTGTTGACGGAGATAAGGTCGAAGTGGCTTTTGAGGCAGACCCTCTAAGGGTAGTGGTAAGCAGTGTGCTTGCTTGGGTGATGCCCGGACTTGGGCACATTGCTAGTGGACGCGTTATGCGAGGCATCGTGTTTGCGATTGTCGTGCTGTCACTATTTCTTGGTGGCATCCTGTTGGATGGGAAGGTCTACCGGCCCGAACCTGGGCAGCCGCTCAGTTATCTTGCTGCCGTGGGTGCGGCTGGCGTGGGCCTTCCGTATGTTGCTGCCCACCAGGCCGGGTGGAATCTCGGGGATATTCGGTCGCAAAGCCATGAGTATGGGAACACATTCACACTTGTAGCTGGTCTGTTGAACTTGTTGATCGTACTTGATGCTTACGACGTCGCTGCCGGCAGGCGCTAGGAATCGCGGTGCACAGTCACTTTTTGTACATGGTGGTCTTTGCTGCGGCGGTTGGCGTTGTTCTCGGGGCTATGTTGCGCAGGGAGTTGGGTGAGGCGGTGTGGCTCGCAATGTGGATTACCTTAGGAATGGTTGGAACGGCCCTGCTTCTCGCTTGGGCGATGTACTTCGTTTCACACTGAGATATCGGCTGACTTGGCAATCACACTGTTGTATTGGTTCCCGGCAATCGCCACTGCTTCTCTTATCGCATGGCTTTCGCACCAGCCGTCCCTCCCCGATCTGCCAGGTCCAATCGAAATTCCTGATTGGTTTGCTCACATACTTGAGTATGGCTTCTTTGAGTTAACCGTTCTTTACGGGATTACCCGAGGATTCCAGGAGGGGAGACGCACGATGGTTCGAGTTGTTGCCTCTGTAACCATGGGTAGCCTTTATGGAATTACTGACGAGTGGCATCAGAGTTTCACGTTTGGCCGGGATGCCTCGGTATGGGACTGGACGGCCGACACGGTTGGCGCGGTTCTAGCTGGGTCCATGGTTATTGGTATATGGCGACGGATGGCTGCCTTACAGCCACGGGTGTAATATTCCTCTTCATACCAGTTGGGCATTGATTCGAGGGCTTTACTCCAGGGGCATCTCTTGCTCTGCCGCCGATGCCCCATCTTCCGCTCGCTCTCGGAAATCGGAAGTGACAAGTTGATGCATAGAATGATTCAGATCATCGAGGATTCCCGCAACTTAGGGAGAAGCGGTTGAAGCGCATCGCGGTGATCCCAGGAGACGGCATTGGCAATGAGGTTACAGAAGCCGCGATGCACGTCGCGGAGGTTGCTGCGGCGACTTTTGGAGTCGATGTCGAGTGCAAATGGTTCGATTACGGTGCCGACACCTACCTGAAAACAGGTGTTGGGCTTCCAGAGGGTGCCCTCGAGAGTTTGCGGGACGACTTCGATGCTATTTACCTTGGGGCTTTGGGTGATCCTCGCATTCCCGATATGGCGCATGGCAAGGAAATCCTGCTTGGTCTGCGCTTTGGTCTTGACCTGTTTGTGAATTATCGCCCGGTCAAACTTCTCAACGAGCGCCTTTGTCCTCTGAAAGACCGGACAGTCGAAGATCTCGATTTCGTTGTTTTGCGAGAAAACACTGAAGGTGCGTACGTTGGGGTTGGGGGAATCTTCAAGCAGGGGACCGCTGATGAAGTAGCGCTGCAGGAGGATGTGAACACGAGGAAGGGTGTCGAACGTATAATTCGCTATGCTTTTGAGTATGCTCGCAACCATGGGCGTAAGAGCGTCGTTATGAGCGACAAAAGCAACGTGCTGCGCTACGGACACGATCTGTGGCAGCGTGTTTTCGAGGAAGTACGGACGGAGTACGAAGACATTGAGTCGTGGCACCTGTTCGTCGATGCTCTCACAATGCAAATTGTAAAGAACCCGGCGCAGTTTGATGTCATTGTCACGTGCAACATGTTCGGCGACATCGTCACAGATCTCTGCGCAGAACTTCAAGGTGGTCTAGGTTTGGCATCTTCCGCTAATCTGAACCCGCAAACCGGTGCAGGGCTTTTTGAGCCGGTTCACGGGTCAGCGCCGAAATATTCCGGCCAAGGCGTGGCGAACCCGTTGGCCGCCATTCTCACGTCGCAACTGATGTTCGAGTTTCTCCAGTATCATGAAGTTGGCGCGGCGATCGAGAATGCTGTTCGCGCATCGATCATTGACGGCCAGGTAACTCGTGATCTCGGTGGCAACCTTAAGACTGAAGAGGTTGCTATTGCGGTTGCCGACCGGGTCGGCGGGTGAATTACGGAGAAGTCGAATGAGCCAAGAAGCATGGATTCTGGAGGGCGCACGTACGGCGATGTGCCGCTACGTTGGCCAGTTTGCTGACGTCTCGGCCATTGAGTTAGGGGCGGTTGCATCCAAGGGTGCTTTAGATCGCTCCGGGACTGATCCGGCCCACGTAGACCATGTCATCATTGGCAATGCCCAGCAAACATCCCCGGACGCCATCTATGGAGCGCGCCATGTTGGACTAAAGGCCGGTGTTAGCGAAGCGACGCCAGCATTAACCGTGAATCGGTTGTGTGGGTCTGGCATTCAATCGATTCTTGCGGCGGCACAGTTGCTACATCTCGGGGAAGCTGACGTAGTTCTCGCAGGTGGTATGGAGAATATGAGCCAGGCACCTCACGTCATTTACGGAGCACGAAAAGGCTTTTCCCTGGGTGGCGGGAAAATGCAGGATTCGTTAACGCTGGCCCTACTGGATCCTTATTGCGGCTGCACCATGTCGCAGACTAGTGACAATTTATCCAATCGCTTCGAGATTAGCCGTGAGGAGCAAGATAAATACGCACTCGGTAGCCAGCAAAGGGCAGCAGGAGCCCAAGAACGTGGGCTATTTGCCGAAGAGATCGTTCCGGTTGAGGTTAAGACTCGCAAGGGTACACACTTCGTCGATACGGACGATCACCTTCGGCCGGAAACCATGCTCGAGGATTTGGCCAAGCTCAAGCCGGCATTTGGCCCAGACTCTTACGTCACCGCCGGCAATGCCAGCGGAGTGGTTGATGGTGCTGCTGCCGTTGTGGTGGCGAGCGCAGAATGGGCCGTAGAACACGGCAAGAAACCAATCGGAAAGGTCATTTCGTGGGGAATAGTCGGAGTGGAACCAGCTTACATGGGAATCGGTCCCGTACCTGCCAGCAAGTTAGCGCTTCAGAAAGCTGGGTGGGGACTCGAAGATGTTGATCTTATCGAGGTGAATGAGGCATTCGCGGGGCAGTACCTTGCAGTGGAACGAGAGCTTGGCCTCGATCGTGAACGCACCAACGTCAACGGTGGCTCAATTGCGCTTGGTCATCCTTTGGGGGCGACTGGGACTCGTTTGGTTTACACGCTACTCAAGGAACTGAATCGTCGCGGTGGTGGTCGTGGTCTGGCGACTGCGTGCATTGGTGGCGGTCAGGGCATCGCGATGTGCGTGGAGGTCGATGCCAATGTCATCTGACAGTGGTGACTATGAGAACCTGATTGTCGATTTTAAGGACACCGTTGCTACCATCACGATCAACCGTCCCGATGTTCTCAACGCACTTAATGCTGAGACCATCCGTGAGCTTGGTGAGGCGGTTGACTTCTTGGCGGCAGA
Organism: Acidobacteriota bacterium; assembly: GCA_002731215.1. Classification (GTDB taxonomy): domain Bacteria; phylum Acidobacteriota; class UBA890; order UBA890; family UBA890; genus UBA890. The sequence continues at coordinate 46,177 of PCAP01000015.1, forward strand.
CGACAGGTGCCATGTTCTAATTATTACCGGTGCTGGTGAACAAGCATTCGTGGCAGGGGCAGATATAAGTGTGCTAGCCACCTACGACCCGGTAGACGCACGAGAGGCTGCGCGCTTCGGACAGGCAACTTTCGATAAGATCGAGGAGTGTGGTAAGCCTGTTATAGCAGCAATTAACGGGTATGCGCTTGGAGGTGGCTTCGAGCTCGCGCTGGCATGCCACATTCGATTTGCAGCGGAAGGTGCCCAGGTCGGTCTGCCGGAAATCGACCTCGGGGTTATTCCTGGGCATGGCGGGACTCAACGTTTGACAAGGTTGCTTGGGAAAAGCGCGGCGATCAAACTGATTTGCAGTGGCGCCCACGTAAACGCCACCGATGCCGTAAGCCTCGGTTTGGTTAACGCCGTCTATCCAGCCGATTCGTTGATGGAAGCTGTCTATGGGTTTGCCATAAAGTTGGCCAGCAAGCCACGAATTGCGATGCGATATGCACTGGAAGCGGTTAACCAGGGTTTGAATGTGACGCTGAAGGAAGGTCAGGCGATTGAGGCCGACCTCTTTGGTTTGTGCTTTGCTACTGAGGATCAGACCGAGGGGATGAATGCATTTCTGGAGAAACGGAAAGCGAATTGGAAAGGTCGTTAAAAGCCAAGGAACTTACGACGGCTATACCGAACGAATCTAAGCTCATTTACGACTGGAATGCTCTGAGTGGCACCAGTGAAGAGGTGGGCCTTGTGGAGTTTAACGACGAGACTCTACGAGATGGGCTCCAGTCACCCTCGGCACGCGATCCTAGCATCGAGTCTAAGCTGCAAATCCTCCATCTGATGGAGAGCATTGGTATTAATAGCGCTTCTCTTGGTCTCCCAGGTGCCTCGGCAAGGCAACGCAACGACGTTAAGCGGTTGGCTGAGGAGATCCGCGACGAAAGCTTGGGCATCAGTCCCAACTGCGCCGCCCGTACAGTAATTGCGGACATCGAACCGATAATAGAAGTTGGCGATGAGGTTGGTATCCCTATCGAGGTAGCCTGCTTTATCGGCTCCAGTCCAATCCGTCAATATGCTGAGGACTGGAACATCGACCTTCTGCTTCGTCATAGCGAGGATGCAGTAAAGTTCGCTGTCGACCATGGTGCGCCGGTTATGTTTGTCACTGAGGACACAACCCGAACGCCTCCGGAGACCGTCGCCCGGTTGTACACAGCCGCGATCGAGGCTGGTGCTCGCCGTATCTGTGTGTGCGACACCGTAGGCCATGCCACCCCGCCGGGCGTGAGATCCCTTATTGCTTTCGTAAAAAGTGTGGTCTCCAAAACCGGAGAAGATGTCGCAATTGACTGGCATGGTCACGAGGACCGCTATCTCGGTGTGTGGAACACACTTGCAGCACTCCAGGCTGGTGCCAGTCGGGCTCATGGCACGGCGTTTGGTGTCGGCGAACGTTGTGGTAATACGGCAATGGATCAACTCTTGATTAACTGCCGGCTGCTCGGATGGATCAGCAATGACCTTTCCATGCTTAGCAAGTATTGCAAGGTGGCTTCAGAAGCCATTGGTATACCAATTCCGTCGAACCACCCAGTAGTTGGCATCGATGCTTTTCGAACTGGGACCGGAGTACACGCGGCCGCCGTTATTAAGGCGCAAGCGAAAGGCGATGAGTGGCTCGCCGACCGGGTCTATTCGGGAGTTCCGGCCTCAATGGTTGGGCGTCAACAACAAATCGAGGTCGGTCCAATGAGCGGGGCCTCTAACGTTGAGTATCGTCTCCAAGCACTTGGTATCGAGCCGAATCCAGACAGAGTTACGGCGGTTCTGCTCGCGGCGAAGAAAGCCGATCATATCCTCGACGACAAGGAAATAAAGGCCGCCTTGGTGGTTAGCTGAAGACAATCGGTGGGATCTTCACCGGGACAAGCATGAACGAGGTGACGAAAATCGCCAGTGCGATTAACGTTAAAACAACTCTGGTCGCCCCCAGTTTTTGTCCATGATTGATGGGAAGAGGTTTGCCAAGGCCACCCATAATGAACAGTGCCGCTACGACGATGGCGAAGAGTATCCATCCGGGAAAGAAGCGGAAACCAGCGAAAAACATCAGTATTAGCACAGCGAAAGATATGGCCCGATGCCATTGTGGTATCAGCGAGTACAGTAAGTGACCGCCGTCAAGCTGTCCGACGGGCAGTAAGTTCATCGCTGTAATCAGTAAGGCAAACCAGCCGACGAAAGCCAGCGGGTGCATAACAAGGTCTTGTGCTGGCCCAACCTCTGGACCGAAAAAGCGTGCCATCGGTCCCCACAGAAGTGGTTCGCCCAGTGTCAAGTAGAAACCGCTAGTTTCGATCTCAATGGTGCTCACAACGCGCGATTGCGAGAGGCCGTAGCCAAGGATTGGTAACGCTGCGATCCAGCCAGCGATAGGCCCTGCGACGGCAATGTCGAACAGAGCTCTCCGACTTGTAATTGTCCCTCGTATCCGGATCACGGCACCCATCGTGCCAGGCAGCAGGGTAGGGACCAAGTTGGGCGGCGGAAGGGGCAGGAAATAGGGGAGGCTAGCCGCGATGCCATAGTGTCGGCAGGTTAGGTAGTGGCCCATCTCGTGCGCCAACAAAATCGCGATCACTGCCACACCAAATGGGAACCCTCCCAGAAGAGCGGATGGAGCCTCAAGAGGGTTCGAAGTCAAAACATTGCGTAGCTCTCCAGAATAAAATTGCTGATACTGGATAAACCCCCAATAGATGCAACTCGTGAACGTCAACACAAACAGGACAATGTTCATGCCGATCCGCGGAGGGCGGTCATGTTTCCTGGGCATACCTTGCCCCTCATAACCGGGCCCAGGCGGCTGTTGCTGGTTGGCAACCGATGGGTCATGGCCCGTTTGCTCCAGCAAACTTAGAGGCCTATCTCTATCCTTTGTTTCAGACACGTGTCCACACCGATTGATACTTACCTCGAGAAATTCGGGACTGGAGGCTCTTAATAGATACTAACAATGGGGCGGAGAATTCCGACTAGTTAGAGAGGGAAAGTATCTCAGCCTATGTTGCTAAGATTTTTACCGGGCCGGAACCGGGTCGATTTCCCCGGGGGGATAATAATTTCTTGACCAGTGCGCGGGTTGCGTCCAATACCCCGTTTGCGAGGTCTAACCTCAAAGACGCCGAAACCACGCAATTCGATCCGGTCACCTTGGGCTAGCGCATTTTTAAGGGCGCCAATAATCGCATTAACTGCGGATTCTGCACTCACCTTAGTGATGCGGGCTTCCCGGGCAATAATTTCGACAAGATCTGCTTTTACCATGGAAACCTCGAATTGCGGGATCAGAAGAGGCGAATTATAGAGATCTAACATTATCGATGTCAACTATAACTTCCATGTTATCATGATGTTACAGTGATTTCGTTACCGTCAGTTTCCTCCTGGACATCGCTGCGACCATCTATCGGGACCATCGTGAATCAATCATCAGGTGTGGTATTGATCCCGCAGGTCGCTATTGTGGGCCGACCCAACGTTGGTAAATCAACGTTATTTAATCGGATTGTCGGGCATCGCGAAGCGATTGTGGGCAGCCAACGGGGAATGACCCGTGATCGAAAAACTGCGGAGACTGATTGGAACGGCGTTCGGTTCAATCTGATAGATACAGGTGGTATCGACCAAGGGTCGAGTGAAGACCTTCTACGGCAGGTTAAGTCCCAGGTAATGACGGCTGTAGACGTCGCCGATATTGCGCTCTTAGTTGTCGAAGGGCGTGAGGGGCCACTCCCTGTTGATCACGAGATTACCTCAGAGTTACGCCGTCGCGGTATTACTTTGATTCTTGCGATCAACAAGTGTGACAACCCGAAGGTCGCTGCCGAGATGAAACTGGCCTTTCACGAGCTTGGAATTGATTTGATGTATGTGATTGCTGCGGAGGATGGCTTTGGCGTCGCTGATTTACTCGACACAGTTGTTGGTCTTTTGCCGGAAACTACCGACGAAGGAATTGAAAGTAATCTACCGACCCGCGTGGCATTTGTTGGTCGCCCGAACGTTGGCAAGTCTTCTTTGGTTAATACACTGTTAGGTTCGGAACGGGTGATCGTCAGCGATCAGCCGGGAACGACCCGCGATGCAATAGATACTTTGCTTGAGAGTAACGGTCGCCAATACGTTCTCGTGGACACAGCTGGAATTCGTAGAAGATCACGCATTGGGACACACGCCGAGATCGCTAGCGTGGCGATGGCTCGGCGTCGCTTGAAACAGGCCGACATCGCCCTGCTGGTTATTGATGCCGAAGAAGGAGTCACACGCCAGGATTTGCATATCGCCTCGGATGCGAATCGGATCGGGTGTGGCCTGATTGTTGTTGTCAACAAGTGGGACCTCGTAGATGAAGAGGAAGAAAGTTTACGCCCACAGGTTGAGGGGATTGTCTGCGATCGCCTGGGGCGGATGAGGTATGCGAGAGTCGTAGTGACATCTGCGACTGAAGGCAGTGGTATTGATTCCTTACTTCCGCTTGTCGATGAGGTTGTCCAAGCGCGATCGCGTCGGGTGCCAACCGCTGATCTCAATGCGGCATTCGAAGGTATGGTTGGTCGTCATGCACCGGCGGGTGGGACAAGTGGTTCGCAGCCGAAGTACTTGACACAGGTGGGTGTTGAGCCGCCGCGGTTCGTTGCCTTTGCGGGAGGCCGGGGTGCGGCGCGTGGTGACTATACTCGCTATCTTGAGAACAGGCTGCGCGAATCATTCAACTTCGCCGGTACGCCGCTAGTGGTCAAACTGCGTCGGACACAGCGCTTAAGGAGACGCACTCGCCATCGCTAGAGATAATCTAAGGCTGTTTATCCGAGCCAGCGTAAACTATATTGAAGACTGGTTATTTTGATTGTGGCTGGTTCCAATCTTTAATGGTTACTCATCATGGGCTTGACTAAACGAGACATTGCCCGCGCTATTCACAAAGCGGATCGGCAGATATCTATTTCGGAAGCGGTCAGCCTACTTGATGTTATTTTCGCCTCCATAAAGGACTGCTTAGCCAATGGTGAGAAGGTGATGATCAGCAAATTCGGGACTTTCCAAGTGCGGGACCGGGCGCCAAGGCAGGGTGTCAATCCGGCTACTGGCGGAGAATTAATAATCGAACGGCACCACGCTGTGATATTCCACCCGTCACCGTTAATGCAGGGTTTACTGAACGAAACCGGTGCGTCTCAGGATGGCGATCTTGACCCTGGTTGGGACCGGTGACAAGCTTTCAAAATAGGCCCTGGAAGCCCCTTATTGACAAAGCTTTTGCGGCCACGCGCAAAATTTCGGTCGGGACGTGGCGCAGTTCGGTAGCGCACTAGTCTGGGGGACTAGGGGTCGCTGGTTCGAATCCAGTCGTCCCGACCATTTCTCTCCGGGTTTTAGCAGGGATGTTGAATTGTATGTCCACTCCATTTAGACATGACCCATTATCCTTCCCTTGAACCGATGCAGGAGCGCTGGAGCATCGTTTCTGCCTCGATAAAGGAAGTGTTGGGCTGATGGTTTGGCACAATCCTATTCGAATAGCCTACGACTGGGTTTTGGCTTGGGCGGACAGGCCGGGAGGCCCTTGGGCCTTGGCAGCTATTTCGTTTGCAGAATCGTCATTTTTCCCTGTTCCTCCCGACATTCTGCTGATTCCGCTGTGTTTGTCGGCTCCCACGCGCGCCCTAGCCTACGCAAGTTTATGTACTGCTTCGTCGGTGTTGGGGGGCATGTTCGGCTACGTCATTGGTCTTTTTTTCTTCGAGACCATTGGGCAGCAGATCATCGACTTTTACAGCCTCACAAGGTTCTTCGAGACTGTCGGGGGATGGTATGCGGAGTATACGGCGGCGGCTGTCATCATCGCTGGGTTCACCCCGATTCCGTACAAGGTGTTCACCATTTTGGCTGGTTTCGTCCAAGTAAACTTCCCGCTCTTTGTGGTGGCTTCAATCATCGGTCGTGGAGGTCGATTTTTCCTCGTAGCAGCCCTGTTGAGATCATTCGGTGAACCGATGAAAAACGTCATTGACCGGTACTTCAACTGGCTTACACTGGCTCTCGCTGTGCTCTTTGCTGCCGGATTCATCGTGCTAAACTTCCTTTCCCATTGAGTTTTTTCAGGTCGGGGCGTAGCGCAGTCCGGTAGCGCACCTGCTTCGGGAGCAGGGGGTCGGAGGTTCAAATCCTCTCGCCCCGAC
>PCAP01000044.1 GCA_002731215.1 Acidobacteriota bacterium
GGACGTCAATTTTGAGCCCGGGCACCCGCTAACATTCACCGCAAAGTTTGATGTACAGCCCGAGGTTGAGATTGCCGGGTACAAAAACTTGGCGGCCTCTAAGATTGTCCGGCCGGTGGAAGACAAAGCTGTCGATAGTGCAGTCAGCAACATGCGGGAGCAAGCTGCCAAGCTCGAATCGGTTGAAGACGGCGGCATACTGGCCGGCGACTACGCCATCGTTAAAATCGCCCTGTTCCCTCGCGACGGCAAGGGTAAGAAGCTTGCCGAGGAAGAACGCTTTGTTCATGTCGGTGAAGAACGCTCGATCCCCTCGCTTAACACACAGCTTGAAGAGCTCAAAAAAGGCGATACGCGCAAGTTCGTCACAAAATTAGGTGAGAGCTACCCGAACGACCTTCTAGCAGACAAGGAAGTTACCTGCCGAGTTGAAGTACAGGAAATCAAGCGCCGGCATCTACCCCCAGTTGACAATGACCTTGCCCGCGATCTCGGCTTCGCTGACCTCAGCGAGCTGCGTGAGAAAACGAAAGAGAACTACGCTGCACACCTGGAAGAAGACGCTCAGCGAGATGTCGCCCGCCAGCTCATGGACCAGGTGATTGCTGCTAACCCAGTGGACCCACCAGAATCACTCATCGAGGCTCGCCTCGATCATTCCATGCAGCGAGCTGCTGAGGATCTCGCCCGGCAGGGTGTTGATCCCCGCCACAGTGTGGACTGGGAGGCCTATCGAGCAGAGAACGAGCCACATGCAAAGCGTGCCGTGACCGAAGAAATTCTGTTCGATGCCATCGTCAATGCTGAGGGAATCGAGATTGAAGATGCTGAGGTCCTCGTTGAGATTGAAAAACACCAGGAGGGACAGCCTGAGGGCACCGCTGCAAGTGTGGCACAACGGATGCGTCAAGATGGCTCGTTCGATGGGCTCAGGCTTGCCATGCTGCGACGTCTAGCTTTAGACCTCGTCAAAAGCCATGCTACGATCGAGACTGTGGAAGCGGGCCCTGAATCGACCACAGAGAACGACAGTTAGAAAACAGCCTGTTCCACCCCTTATTTTCTCTCACTACATGCGGACCCCACCACCATGCCCCTGATCCCAATGGTCGTCGAGCAGACCGCTCGTGGTGAACGTGCGTATGACATCTATTCGCGCCTGCTGAAGGACAACATCATCTTCGTTGGCAGTGCCATAGATGACGATGTGGCCAACTTAGTGATCGCCCAGCTACTGTTTCTTGAGGCCGAAGATCCAGAAAAAGACATACAGCTGTACATCAACAGTCCTGGGGGATCAGTAACTAGCGGGCTCGCCATCCTCGACACCATGCGTTACATCCGGCCAAACGTGTCAACTCTGTGCATCGGCCAAGCAATGAGCATGGGTGCGGTGCTCTTGGCCGCAGGTGAGAAGGGGAAGCGGCTGGCCCTACCGAATTCACGCATCATGCTGCATCAACCTCATGGCGGTATTCAGGGAACTGCTTCAGATATCGAAATTCACACAAGAGAAATCTTGCGTTTACGTGAACGTATTATCACTCTGCTAGCCTCTTACACGGGCAAGTCACCAGAAGAAATCAACATTGACGCCGACCGAGATTTCGTATTAACGGCACAAGAAGCCGTTGAATATGGAATTGTTGATCAAGTGATCACCGAGCATTCATCTAGCCCCGAGGGACAAGGGGGCTAGCGCCATCGAGGGCTAACCACGTTAGGTAACGAGATGGGTCGAAGTACAACAAACGGGTCTTCTTTGCGATGCTCCTTTTGTTCTAAAAGCCAGAGTGAAGTCCGTAAACTCATTGCTGGACCACACGTCTACATCTGTGATGAGTGCATCGAGATATGCACGGACATCATTGACGAAGAGACCAATGTTGCGGAACGAGAAGGTCAACTCAACCTTCCTGCCCCTCCCGAGATCAAATCGTTTCTTGACGCCTATGTCATTGGGCAAGACGATGCTAAGAAACGTCTCGCAGTGGCTGTATACAATCATTATCGGCGCTCCGAGATGCTTCAGCATCGAAAACGAGATGAGGTGGAACTCTCCAAGAGCAACATCCTTCTGATTGGCTCGACCGGAACTGGCAAGACACTGCTCGCTCAGACGCTTGCGCGTTTCCTTGAGGTGCCGTTCACAATCGCCGATGCAACCACGCTGACCGAAGCCGGCTACGTAGGCGAAGACGTCGAGAACATTATCCTGAAGCTTTTCCAGGCATCGGGATACGACAAGGAGAAAACCGAGCGCGGCATAATCTACATCGATGAAATCGACAAAATCGCCCGTAAGGATGAAAATCCGTCGATCACTCGAGACGTCTCCGGTGAAGGTGTGCAACAAGCACTCTTGAAAATACTAGAGGGGGTGCAGGCTAACGTTCCGCCCCAGGGTGGTCGTAAGCATCCGCACCAGGAATTCTTCCAGATTGACACCACCAACATTCTGTTCATCGTCGGTGGAGCATTTGTGGGTCTGGAGAAGATCATCCGCAACCGTATCGGCAAACAGGCGCTCGGGTTCACGCCCCACCTCGAGGTCAGCGACCGCAAGGAAAACGACATGCTGCCAATGGCGGAAACAACCGATTTGATTCACTACGGTTTGATTCCGGAGTTCGTTGGCCGTCTCCCTGTAATGGCAACGCTACGAGATCTTAGCAAGGAAGATCTCGTCACTATCCTCGCCCAACCCAAGAATGCCCTGACGAAACAATATGAGAGGATGTTCGAGTTTGAAGATGTCACCTTGACCTTCACAGACGATGCCCTTGAGGCAATCGCGGAGCGCGCCATGGCCCGTGGCATCGGTGCACGCGGGCTACGTGCCATCATGGAAGACTTTATGCTCGAAATCATGTACAAGCTTCCCGGCGATACCGAGGTTAAAGAATGTGTCGTTAGTCGCAAGGTTGTTGAGAATGAGGTCGACCCACTCGCGGTAATGCGGAAGGCTGGTTAGCTAATCGTGACGGCGCCACGATCCAGGAATTCGCGAAACACACTGAGTCGCTAAGTCATTGCGGCTCGTACCAGACAAGGATAAAATTCTTTTCATCGAAGTTCCCCCCGTAGTTTTCTCTCGAGATCCCTGAACCGAACAGGTATTCGTATGTCCAAGCGAACCCAAGGCGAGTATCAGACGCTGCCGCTTCTACCACTGCGGGACGTCGTTATCTTTCCCGGGATGATGATGCCATTCGTGGTAGGCCGGGCCCGGTCGGTAGCCGCCTTGGAACGAGCCATGGAATCAGGCAAGCGCCTGTTTCTCGCTGCTCAACGCGATGCTGAGATCGATGATCCCGAGGCCACCGAGGTTTACGGTGTGGGAACGATCGCGATGATCGTACAAAGCCTGAAACAACCCAACGGCAACATCCGCGTACTTGTCGAAGGCGTACAACGTGCACAAGCTATCGAGTTTACGGAAGAAGACACATTTCACGAGGTCGTAGTAAAACCACTAGTTTCCGCGGACGCGGCCCCTGAGGTTCACACCAAGACCAAGGCGCTCACGCGCCTGTTTGAAAAATACGTCAAGTTGGCAGCCAACCTGCCTCATGAGGCAATGCTAGCCGCGGTAAAAAAAGACGACCCGGGCCGCCTCGCGGACACCATCGCCGCTCACCTGGACGTTGATCTGCCAGGCAAGCAAGACCTCCTAGAGATTGTTGACATCGAAAACCGCCTCGACAAACTCGTCGAAGCTGTCACGTTCGAGATCGAGAAGCTGCGCGTCGACAAGAAGATCCAGGGTCAGGTTAAGAAGCAAATGGAGCAGGCCCAGAAGGAGTACTACCTCAACGAAAAAATGAAGGCGATCCAGCGCGAGCTCGGGAGCAAAGACGGCAAAGGATCAGAGGTCGACCAATTGCGAGTAAAAATCGCTAAGTCGGGCATGCCAACGGATGTCATGGAAAAAGCCGAGCAGGAGCTTGAGCGCCTAGAGACAATGCCGCCGATGTCGGCCGAAGCAACAGTGTCGCGAAATTATGTCGATTGGCTTGTCTCGGTTCCCTGGTTCCGACGCACAAGAGAAAACAACAACCTTAGCCTTGCCGCCGATATCCTCGACGAAGACCACTACGGTCTTGAGAAGATTAAGGAGCGCATCGTCGAATTTCTCGCGGTACGTCAGCTTGTTGACCAAATGAAAGGCTCGATACTTTGCTTTGTAGGTGCTCCAGGGGTCGGTAAATCTTCTCTCGGCCGCTCGATCGCGCGTGCAACAGGCCGCGAGTTTGTTCGTTTATCAGTAGGCGGGGTCCGTGATGAAGCCGAGGTCCGCGGCCACCGCCGAACCTATATTGGTGCTTTCCCGGGCCAGATCATGCAACGCATGAAGGCGGCTGGGGTTATTAATCCAGTCTTCCTGCTCGATGAAGTTGACAAGATGAGCATGGACTTCCGCGGTGATCCATCGTCGGCACTCATGGAAGTTCTTGATCCCGAACAAAACAATCAGTTCGTTGATCACTACCTAGATGCCGAGTACGACCTCTCGCATGTCATGTTCATCGCAACAGCAAATGTTTTACACACCATTCCGGCACCCTTACAGGACCGCATGGAAATCATCCGACTCTCGGGGTACACGGAAACTGAAAAGATGCAGATCGCTCGGCGTCATTTGATTAGCAAGCAGATTGCCTATCATGGTCTGCGCGAGAACCAGCTTGAGATTACCGACAATGCCCTTGGCCGAATTATCGGCGAATACACGCGCGAGGCTGGTGTTCGGGCACTCGAACGCATGGTCGCGCGGGTCGCACGCAAGGGCGCACGCAAGCTTGTCGACCAATACTCAGCTGAGATCACCAAGGCCGTCGAAGCAATTGCAGCCGCCGAAGAGGAAGAACGTGCACTCGCGACGCTCACTGACGAAGCCAATGCGCAAGAATCGGCCGACGCGGAGGCAGCAGAGAAGGTGGATCCGGCACTCGACAAGCTTAAGGCCGACGACCTGGCCAACGATGGCGACGAAGAAGACACCTTTGAGGATGATGATTTCAGCAGTGACTTCGACATAGAGAACATTGAAAATTTCAACCTCGATGATATCGATATGAGCGGCTTCGACAATGATGAAGAGGAAGAACTCGAAGCTGTAATCGAGGCACGCAATCCTATGGAACGGGTCATGCCTAAGCGCACCGCGCTAGCTGACGCAATTCCCGAAGATGCCAACCTCGTTGTCAACGCTGATAAGCTCGAGGAATACCTCGGCGTGCCGCGCTTCAAAAAGCGTCAGAAGGAAGAGGCGTCCGAGGTTGGCCTTGTGGCGGGCCTGGCTTGGACCGAACGTGGCGGGGAGATCCTGGCCACTGAGGCAACGCTGATGCCCGGAAAGGGCAAGTTGGCGCTCACCGGCCAGCTCGGGGACGTGATGCAAGAATCAGGGCAGGCAGCTCTATCGTATGTGCGCTCACGAGCCAGCACATTCGACGTCGAAAAAGACTTTCACCAAAACTACGATATTCACTTGCACGTCCCGGAAGGGGCCATTCCAAAGGACGGGCCTTCGGCTGGAATTACGCTAGCGACCGCGATTGTTTCGGCGCTAACCGGAGTGCCAGTCAGCCACGACGTCGCCATGACGGGCGAGATTACGTTGCGCGGGAAGGTACTGCCAATTGGTGGCTTGAAGGAAAAGGTTCTCGCTGCTCACCGGGCTGGCTTAACTCAAGTGATCATGCCTGCAGAAAACGAAAAAGACCTCCAGGACGTACCTGACGAAGTATTGCAAGACCTGACAATCCACTTCGTTGACACTATGGACGAAGTGTTGCGTCTCGCACTCGTGTCACCCCTGGCGCCCGCGTCAGACGACGAAGAGGGAGAACTGCCGCCCGGTGGGCAGCAGCCCGATGGAAGTGTCCAACAACCCCCTCTGACCCACTAGTTAGTCACTCCGCTGTAACGAACACAAGAAGCCATTTGACAGTTTCGTAGATGCCGCTTCGCCCCAATAGCTGGACCCTTCCTGGGTCTTTCAAAATTCGTGAAAATCCACAACATCGAACGCACACTACGTACCCGCAATGCGGGACATTATCCCGACGAATACCTTCCCGAAATCGCTTTCATCGGAAGATCAAACGTCGGCAAATCAAGCCTTATTAATTCGCTGCTGTCACGCAAGAAACTAGCTGCGACGAGTCGCACACCGGGCAAAACACGGGCGATTGATTGGTTTCGGATCGACCGCGGTGGCAGAGCAAATTGTTTTTTTGTTGACCTTCCTGGCTACGGCTTTGCGAAGGTACCCAAGAAAATTCGCGAAGAAGCATGGGCTCGATTAATTGACACTTACCTCGAGTCAGACAGGCCACTGGTTTTAGCGTTACAACTGCTGGATATGCGGCGCCTTGGCCCCACCAAACTGGATGAACAAATGATCAAGTGGTTATGTGAAACTCGTTTGCCGCATGCGTTCATTCTTACCAAGGCAGACAAGCTTAAGCGGAGCAAAAAGTTGGGAGCAATGAAAAACTTTGAAGTTAGTTTAAATAAGACCAATGACCATCCTCTGATTCCCTACTCTGCCGTGACGGGCGAAGGGAAAAACGAACTCTGGTCATTAATCAATCAGTCCATCGCTCAAACTCAATAACACTCAACCACTCACCTGCCGGGTGAGAGTTTAGAAAGAATATGAGTAACGAATCTGCAATTTTGGTACCACCGGCAATGAGCCGGATATGGGAACTGGGAGAGTTACGGGGATCCAGCGTTAATTTTCTGCGCAGCATTGCCGAGAAACTCGAAATCAATGCCTCCAGCGAGACACGCAAGTCTGATCTGGTCTATCAGATCCTGCAAACGCAGATGGAACAATCAGATTCACTAAACACCGAGGGGCTTCTTGAGATTCTTCCCGAAGGCTTTGGCTTCCTGCGAAACGCCTCAGCAAACTATCTCCCAGAGCACAGCAACGTGTACATCTCCCCCTCACAGATCCGAAGATTCGACCTGAGAACCGGGGACACTCTGGCCGGGAAGATCCGACCACCTAAAGGTGGCGAACGTTACTTCGCCATGATCAAGATCGAATTCATCAATCAAGAAATGCCTGAGGACATAGAGCGCAAGGCATTTTATGAGAGTTTCACACCACTGCACCCCGAGGAGCGCTTCGAACTTGAAACTCACGGAGGTGAACTCTCCGCTCGTATACTGGACATGCTGTGCCCCCTCGGGAAGGGACAACGCGCCCTAATTGTTTCACCACCTCGCGCAGGCAAGACGGTATTACTACAGTCTCTGGCGCACTCCATTAAAAGCAGTCATCCCGAAATCGATCTAATCGTTTTGTTAATTGGAGAACGCCCGGAAGAAGTCACGGAGATGCAGCGATCAGTTGATGGTGAGGTAATCGGCGCTACCTTTGACGAACCCGCTGAGTTGCACACACAGATTGCTGAACTGGTGCAGGAAAAAGCAAAGCGGCTGGTAGAAAAGGGGAACGACGTAGTAATACTGCTTGATTCAATCACCCGCCTGGCACGCGCCTACAACACCACCTGCCCGCAATCGGGGAAAGTATTGTCCGGTGGAGTCGATGCCAAAGCCCTCCACAAGCCGAAGCGCTTCTTCGGCGCTGCACGTAACATTGAAGACGGTGGCAGCCTAACTATCATCGCTACTGCGCTAATCGAGACTGGCTCTCGGATGGACGATGTCATCTTTGAGGAATTCAAAGGTACCGGGAACTCTGAGATCGTACTCAACCGTATGCTCGCCGAACGGCGTATATGGCCGGCCATCGACATCAACCGATCGGGCACCCGCAAAGAAGAATTGCTGTTCTCATCGGAAAAACTGAATAAAATCTGGGTATTGCGTAAGGTGTTACAACCGCTTGGTCCGGCTGAAGCTATGCAGCTTCTAATCGACAAGGTTGGCAAAGTCGACAACAACGACGAATTTCTTGCCGCAATGAACACCTCGGAGTAATTAAAAAGGAGTCCAAAATGAAACCTGACATCCATCCGGAATACCATGACGTTATGGTTGTATGCGCTTGTGGGAACTCATTCCAAACACGCTCGACGAAATCTGATTTGCGGCTCGAAGTCTGCAACGAATGTCACCCCTTCTTCACAGGCAAACAGCGTCTGCTCGACTCAGCCGGCCGCGTTGAGAAGTTCCAACGAAAGTATGAAGGCTTCTACGCACAACAGGACACGATCAAAGCGGAATTGGAAGCCAAGGCAGCCAAAAAAGATGCCGCGTTAGCTGCCGCCGCCCTCAAAGCCGAAGAGGAGGAGGCCCGCGCCGCCGCGATAGCTGCAACCGCTGCGGAAACGGCTGACGATGATGATGTTCCCGCCGACACGGCTGCGGCGGAGGCCAAGAACGAGAACCCCGAGGAAGAAACCATCAACTAACCAGTCGGAGACGTACCCCTAGGGGCCTGTCCGCCTCCTGGAATAGCGCTCCGGAGCTTCCCATGAACGCCACCGTCATCTCGCGGCTCGAAGATATCAAGGCCAAATTCGCCGAGCTGAACGAAGAGATCGCCAAACCTGAGGTTATCCAGGACGCTATCCTTTATCGCAGGCTCACCAAGCATCACGCCGATTTGCGCCAGGTTGTCGAAGCCTACCAAGGCCTTCAAGAGGTCGATAGAGAAATAGCCGGCGCCAAAGACCTGCTCAATGAGCCTGACCCTGAGATGCAGGCAATGGCTGAGAAAGAGCTCGCCACTCTAGAGGGGCAAAAGGAGGTCCTGGAGGGACAGCTCATGAGGCTTCTGTTGCCTAAGGACCCAAATGACGAACGCAATGTCGTGCTGGAAGTACGTGCGGGCACAGGAGGGGAAGAAGCTGCACTTTTCGCGGCCGAGATTTTCCGAATGTACCAACGCTTCGTCGAAGGCAAGCGTTGGAAGGTTGAAATCCTCGACGAAAGTTTCACGGGAACCGGTGGACTTAAAGAGGTCAACGCTCTCATAGAAGGGGCCGGGGCCTACAGCCAGCTCAAGTATGAGAGCGGCGTCCACCGCGTGCAGCGTGTTCCAGAAACGGAGACTTCGGGGCGTATCCACACTTCTGCGGTTACTGTCGCCGTGTTGCCAGAAGCGGAAGACGTGGAGATCCAGGTAGAAGAGAGCGACTTGCGCATCGACACGTTCTGCGCCTCAGGTCCCGGTGGCCAGGGAGTCAACACAACCTATTCGGCGGTACGCCTAATTCACGAGCCTACGGGCCTGATGGTGCAGTGTCAGGACGAGCGTTCATGGCACAAGAATAAGTCGAAGGCTCTGCGTGTTCTCAAAGCACGCCTCTACGACTTGAAGCTTCAAGAGCAACACGAGGCCATCGCGGAAGAGCGCCGCGGGATGGTGGGATCTGGAGACCGTTCGGAGAAAATTCGCACCTACAACTTTCCTCAAAGTCGTGTCACCGACCACCGCATTAACTTCACCAGTCACCAAATCGACTCCATCCTGAGCGGCAACATCCAGGCTCTCGTTGACGAACTCGCCTCACATTATGAGACGGAGCGGCTTAAGCAAGAGCTTTCGGCTGAAGCTGTCTGAGGCCAACCGTGCCCAACTACGTGAGCAAAGACTCTGCGACCGTAGGTTCCGCGCTACATGAAGCCGAACAAAGCCTGGAATCTGCTGGTGTCGAAGGAGCTCGGCTCGAAGCCACTCTACTTCTCGGTCATGTCCTTGGTTACTCGCGTGCCCAGCTGTTGGCGACACTATTAGATCCCTTGACAGAAGATCAGGCTTCCCGCTTCTTTGAACTCACTACCCGCCGTGCCAACCGCGAACCTCTTCAGTACCTCCGAGGCCGTGCCCCGTTTCTCGACTTTGAACTCGAGGTGCACCCCGGGGTATTTATCCCTCGCCCAGAAACCGAGCAGGTTGTTGAGCACACACTTAAAGTCTGGGACCCCACGGCGGGCTGGGCAATCGACGTCGGCACAGGAAGCGGCGCGATTGCTATCGGCCTAGCACGACGGAATCCCAGGGGCCGTGTCCTTGCGGTTGACCAGTCTCCAATCGCGTTGGCCACTGCCGCTGGTAATGCTGTCCGGCTTGGGGTCCATGACCGTATTACCTTCGTGCAGGCTGACTTCCTGCGAGCACTCTCTCTTTCAAGCAGCAACATCGGCATCATTGTCTCGAATCCTCCATATGTTGCCAATAACGACGAAGTTGATCCGGAAGTGCGCTACCACGAGCCACGGAAAGCTTGGGCGTCGGGCCCCACCGGCATGGAGGCTTACGAACGCATCATCCCTGAGTCTGCTGCCTTGTTGGGTTCTCGACGGTATTTGGTTCTGGAGCTTGGCTACGGCCAGGAAAAAGCGGTTCGTGGGCTGATTCGTGAGTCGGGTAGTTGGGCGAAACCTCACGTCCTAGCCGACTTGAGCAATATTCCACGAGTTCTATCGGTTTGCAGGGAACGGCATCCTTGATTCCCTGCTGGTCTGTCCGCAACACCTTTGGCAGCCACCAAGACCTGTAACTTCAGTTAACTGCGTACGGTTCGCTGAGTTCGAAGTCGGCGATCTGCGCCTCGAAGAACTCCCCACTTTCAGTTTCCATTGTGTACGTACCTCGCATGAAACCAAAGGCCGTCCGCAAGGGACACCCGGAGGTGTATTTGAAGGACTGGCCAGGTTCCAATAACGGTTGCTCGCCAACAACGCCAGGCCCTTGAACTTCTTGGGCCTGGCCGTCACCGTCAGTAATGATCCAGTGGCGACTTACCAATCGCACCGTTTCGTTGCCCTCATTGCTAATCGTGACAGTGTAGAGAAAGAACCAGTGGTTCTGCTCGGGCATCGACCGCCCTGGGTCGTGCGTCGATTCTACTTGGATGTTCACACCGCGTGTTGTCGCCTCAGAAATACTCATTGAGCAATGGTCTTTCAGGCGCGCCTCGACTTCAACTTCACAGGCTATAAGCATCTAGGTGATATGTGATCAGGAACTTTCGCAACGATTGTTAGGAAACACGGCTGATGCTCGTCTTCTTGCCTTCTTGCTGGGCAAACGGGTTGTCCTTTCGGCAATGATTCAAGTATTACCGTTGTTCCCAGCTGGCGAGAACGATAGATTCCCGCTGGTCATTCGCGTAGTGCATCTGCGGCAAGGAGCTTAAATGGAATGAGAGATTCAAAAACGATTCCCGGCTTAGTCCTGTATTGTGTTTTCCCTTTTGCCGCTGGTGCTTGCGTTGGTGTGACGGATAGCGATGTCGGTATCGCTCAGTCTCCCACTACTTTGGCTGCCGGGGACATTCCGACGTTCCAGGTGGACCCAAGCTGGCCGAACGAGATGCCGAATCTCTGGATACTGGGCTCAGTAACCTCAGTCTTCGTTGACTCCAAAAACCACGTCTGGATCACCCACCTTCCAGAGACGTTAACCCCCGAGGAAACATCTGCGGTCCAAGATCCGCCAATCGGGGAATGCTGCGTCCCGGCTCCAGTCGTGATCGAGTTTGACGCCGACGGGAACGTCGTTCAGGGGTGGGGTGATCCGTCCACCCAAGATGTGTCAGAGTTTCCACGTAACGCTCATGGGCTTTTCATTGATCACAACGATCACGTGTGGATCGGCACCTTTCGTCATCACCGAGTTATGAAATTTACTCGCAGTGGCCAGCTGCTCATGACTATTGGTGAATACGACAACAATAGGGGGAGTAACGACCCCAACTTCCTGGGCGGGCCGGCAGGCATCTGGGTTGATCCTGAGGACAACGAGGTGTTCATCGCCGATGGTTACCGAAATCGCCGAGTCGTCGTTTACGATGGGGAAACGGGGGATTACCTGCGGCATTGGGGTGCCTACGGCGAGATGCCGGACGACTCATATAGCTATACGGAGCGTGATTCAGAAGGTGCCCCGCCCCGTCAGTTCTCCACTGTACACGGCCTGGTAGGGTCGGACGATGGCTTGATGTACGTTGCAGACCGCCGCGGCAACCGCATCCAAGTCTTTCAACAAAGTGGGGAGTTCGTAACGGAGAAGGTCATCGCCCCGGAGACACTGGCGTCAGGGTCGGCGTTCGTTATCGCTCTATCCCCGGATGAAAACCAAGAGTGGGTGTACCTGGCAGATGGCACCAACCACAAGGTCTGGGTTCTCCACCGAGCCGATCTAGAAATTGTTGGCCAGT
This sequence comes from Acidobacteriota bacterium, assembly GCA_002731215.1. GTDB lineage: Bacteria > Acidobacteriota > UBA890 > UBA890 > UBA890 > UBA890. Next base: position 12,159 of record PCAP01000044.1, read on the forward strand.
TCGGTCGAGGCGGCCGCCAAATGGGCCAATTCCTCCGACCCCATGGGATGGGCATCGATTCCCACGGCAACCTCTATGTGGGAGAGGCTTCCACCGGACGCCGGGTCCAAAAGTTCACCGTTTCAGGCACCCAGTAATAACGGTGCCAAAAACTAACTGGTAAGCATCGGCACCAAGGCACGAAATCCCAACCAACCCAAACTGTCTGCAGATACTTAGCAGCTCCTCACTTGCCCGAACTCGACCCGCCGTTATTGGTCGACGTTTCCTGTCCTTCCGGGTTCATCACGTAGAGGTCTAGCCATGCGACCCATCGCGCCCAAAGATCTAGCGTCGTCTCATACGTAGCCGGGCCATGGTCTTCAAACGGATATTTGTACATCGACGCCGTCTTGCCTAGCACTTCCAGAGCATGGAACATCCGATCGGCATGAATCGGGTGGGTACCAACGTTATGGTCATCCATCCCGTGATACATCAAAAGGTTGCCCGACAGGCGATCGGCCTGGAAGAAAGGTGACATCTCGATGTAAAGGTCTTGTGCTTCCCACAGATAGCGACGCTCACTCTGGAAACCAGCTGGTGTAAGTGAACGATTGTAGTTGCCATCACCAGCGATTCCTGCTTTGAAAAATGGTGTCTGGATCATCGCGTTGGCGGTACCGAATGCCCCATAACTGTGCCCTCCGATGCCAAGACGATTGCGATCAACCCAACCACGCTCGACAATTTCGTCGATAGTCGCTGCCAAAGTGTTACGCAGGTCGTGAGGATATTCGTCGTTCCGCTGTCCCTCTGGGCCTACGATCGGCACGTCAGGTTCCACAAGCGCATACCCGAGCAACGTTAGGACACTCATGGATCTCGCCCCGACGTTTGGAAAGCGGTTCTTGTTGAAGGTCTGGAAGCCCTCATCGTAGGCCTCCTGCTCACTGTACTCACGGGGATAGAACCAGAACATCGCAGGTAAACGAGTGCCATCACTGTAGCCAGTCGGCAGTGTCACCGTGACCCGCGACTCAAACCCGTCCGCGCGATTGATCGTGAACCGCTCTCGTCGAGCTGAAGTGATCCTTGGGTGGCGGTCCTGATTGAAGGTTATTTGTGTCTCTGATCCAGTCTCAAGGTTGACTCGCCACTGGTTCGGTACAATTGTCGCCGATTCTCTCGAAATGATGACTTCAGCAAGGCTGTCGTCAAGTGGCGTACCCATAGTCTCGAACATGTCCGGCGAACTTTGGAAAATACGCTCCTTGTTTCCAGAAAAAATCCCGACCTTGTCAACAAACGGCCGTGGTGCCTCGGCAAGTGGGTCCTCGTAGTATTGAGTTCCGGACAGGTATACAAATTGTCCATCTGGCGACAGACGCACAGCCCCGGGCTTGGCACTACCAACAAGTGTTCCCATATCAGCGGTGCGGTCGTCCGTATCCTCCTCATAAATTAGATATTCCTGGGTCGGGTCGTCCAGTGAGACGGCGTGGACGGTTTCATCGCTACCGTCACGGCGAGTCAGGAACATGAGCCGGCCCGACTCGTCGAAGCGGGCGGATTGGATGCGTTCTTCCGTCTCGTAAACCAACTCCGTATCGTCGTCACCGAATGGAGGCAACCAGTACATCACGCGATCCTTGCGCGGCTCGCGCTCTTCCGATTCTTCTTCGGCTTCCTCTTCCTCGGCATCGTCATCAGCTTCCGGACGTGCCTCAAGTTGCAGAAACACCATCCCTGGCCCACCGTCCGTGCGCCAAGCTAGGCTGCGCTTATCGTCGTCATTGGCACCATTACTGCCAGATCGCTGCCCACGTCCACCACCATTGTTGCCCTGCGCTTGTTCGTTGACGTCTTCATCATCGATCAATGCCAAGGCGCTGCCATCCGCATCCCAAATTTCCTCAACCGTGCCCGCACTACTAACCGGTACGATGTAGGAAAGGTCATCCTTGATGGTAGTCACACGAAAATACTCACCGTCCGGAGACGCACTGACAGAACGAAGCATTGCGGGCCCACCAATCAGTTCAGTGTCGCCTGAATCAACGTCGATGCTGGCAAGCTGCCCGGTCGAATAGTAGTAGACGAGCTCCTTTTCGTAGGGAGTCTCAAGAAGATCAAAATAGGTACGTAAGCGATTGCGGTCAGGAGTCGTCACCCGAACCTTTGGCGTTTCGGGGATCTCGGGCATAGGCGGTTCGGGACCACGGTTCGCCGGCAAGAGCACGGTAATAATCCGACTGCCATCGGCCGTCCAGTTGAACGCCGCAACATGGGTGGCAAGTACAGCAGTGTTAGTAATGCGCCGCGATTGACCACTCTGGGCGCTAGCGACATAAATGTGGGTCGCGTCGTCGAAGTTCGCGAAGAAAGCTACTTGCGAACTGTCCGGCGACCATCGCTGTCCTGTTACACGGGCACCGTCAGGAATCTGAATCGCCGTAGCGAGCTGCCCGTCGGCTGTGTAGAGCTCGATGCCGACGCTACTCCGCGTTGTGAAACGGCGGTTACGGTTCGCTGCTGGATCGATCTGGAACTGGCCCAGGTCATAGTGACGTTTAGCAAACATTGCGAGTGCCGGAAATCCATCACTCACCGCCCGCATAAACATCTGCCCAGTCGGATCCGGATTCTGCATGCGAAGGGGTTGATCCTGTGTCGCCATGACAGCATCGAGGACCTCAGATGGTGGCATCAGGTACGCCTCAGTATTGAGAAGAACTAGGCGCGGGTCTTCCGGGGCATGGTTCTCCGCATCTTCTTGCTGTGCGTTGAGCGCCACTGCCGGAACAAGTAGAAAGGCTAAAGCTACGATTCCAACCGAACGAAGAGTGGGCAAATGACCGTGCATGTTCCTGCCTCTTTTGGGTGTGTAGGGCTGCAAAGACGTGTCGAATCATACAACCCGCGGACGGTAACTTCCCAGTTTTGTCTCTTCCTCTGATCCGCATAGAGTGGTGTTAATACAGTCAGAGTTAGCAAGGCAATCAAACGAGCTCACATCAATCGCGACTGCCTAACCATCTAGCGTCAGCATTCCGCGAACAACCCTGAAGTGTTTGAACCCTCCTGTGCAGACGCTTCGTCGTAGACCCGAAAATAGAACTCTGGTCCGAGTGGGCCTTCCGGCAAGCGTGGGTAGCCTACGAGGGCACGCGTTTTCGGGTAAAAGTCAAGCAATGCTTCCACCTCTGAATCTTCAAGAAGAGTAAGCGCCGTAGCCAGGCCGTCGGCGGTGAAACCGTCAGAAACAACAACGGTCGCGATTTGGCGATTCGTCAAACCAAAGCCCGTTCGAGGGTCTACGGTATGGGAATAACGAATACCTTCGATCTGAACAAATTGCTCAGTGTCACCGGACGTAGAAATGGCAGCGTCCGTCAAGACAACCTCGCATCCCGCGTGAGGGATTGTTAAGCGCCAGCCAACTTCGCCTGGAGGTGCTGCACCTACCACTATGTCCCCACCAGCCTCCACGAGGGCCTTAGTAACATCGTGTGCCCGCAAGATGCGAAGTGCTTGGTCAATCACGTAGCCCTTAGCGATCCCACCAAGATCGAGCCTTAAACCTGCGCTAGTAATTTGTGCAGTCTGCGCAATGTCGTCGAGACGAAGCTTACCAGTCCCAGAAGTGCGCATTGCGGAGCGTAGCTCAGCTTCGTTGGGCATCCTCTCGTAACGAATCGCACCCCGCCAAAGTTGGGTCAGTGTCCCGGCCGTGATATCAAACGCTCCTCCTGTCTGGCCGGCTAGCCGCTGCCCTCGATCCAAAACTTCATACAATTCCGGGCTAACCGAAACCGGAGCTTCCCCGGCCCGCGAGACGAAGTGTGACAGTTCGCTATCGTTTCGATAATCGCTGAAAATCCTGTCGAGCCGTGCAATTTCCACGAACGCTGCTCGGGCTGCCTGCCGCGCCTTGTCTCGCGTGCCAGAGTAAAGAACGATCCGCACTTGCATGCCCATGTGAACCTGTCTATACACATAACGGTCTTCACGGGGTACAACTAGACTTGTTCGAGTGTCCGGCTCCATTTGGCAGCCGGTTGAAAATGAAAAAACCAGTAAAAGGAGAAGGATGTTCTTTCCTGTAAACATCAGTCCTAGGTTGGTGGTTGTAACAACCATCTTCTTGGGAACTTTGCCCGGGAACGCATTACAACTCGAACCGTACACTGAGACAATTTCTGGCACCCTGATCACCTTTGATATGGTCCCAATTACAGGAGGTTCGCTCTCTGTAGCTGATCCTGCAAATTCGGATATTAAACGAATTATCAAGATCGACGATATCTGGATCGGCAAGACAGAGGTTACCTGGCAAGAGTACGACGTCTGGCAGCTAGGCCTTGACCATGAACCCGCGAAGCGTCGCCAGATCGCCACAGAATCACGACCCAGTCGCCCTTACGGTGCGCCGGATTGGGGCTTCGGGCACTCCGGCTTCGCTACGCTTTCGGTGACGGTCCACGCGGCTCAAGAATATGCCCGCTGGTTGTCAGAGAAAACGGCGAAGAACTATCGCCTCCCGACAACCGACGAGTGGCAATATGCGTGCTATCTCGGAATCGGCGTGACTACGGCACGAGAAAGAACGATCATGCCGAACTTAAACGTTGAGGATCGTGATTCCGTCGCCTGGCACTTTGGGAACTCTGGCCGTGCCACTCACCCCGTAGCGTCTAAGAAACCTAATACTCTTGGAGTCTACGACATGCTGGGTAACGCTGGGGAATGGGGACGGGGCAAGGACGGATCTACAGCACTGCATGGCGGTTCATACCAGGACAAGGCAACGACCATACACTGTGGTACTCGCTCTGAGCAGACTCGTGCTTGGAACTCAACTGACCCACAAATTCCCAAAAGTACCTGGTGGCTGTCAGACGCTCCCTTCGCGGGGTTCCGTATTGTCCGGGACCCACGGGGCGAAGAAAGCGTACGATAGGCTAAAGAATTGGGGCCACGAATGAACAGCGACAGTCCACACCGGATTAGAGATCGAATTAAATTACAGTGGAGGCACTGATGAAAAACTCTCGAATCACCCGACGTGACGCTATCAAAACAACCGCTGCGGTTACCGCCGGTATCGTTAGTAATCCGCGGTTCGCGTTCGCAGGCGGCCAAAGGGCAACCATGCGAATCGGCGTCATCGGCTGTGGTGGCCGCGGCACGGGGGCAGCGGTCAATTGTGTTGAGTCCTCAGAAGGTGTCGAGATCGTCTCCATGGGAGACCTGTTTGCTGATCACCTCGCCTCAAGTCGTCAGCAGCTCACCGAACAGTTAGGCGCCGCGTTCAAAGTAACTAATGACACGGCCTTTACCGGCTACGACGCCTTTGAGAACGTACTCGCTACTGACATCGATATGGTGATCTTGGCAACCCCGCCAGCCTTCCGACCACAACACCTGCGGGCGGCCATCGACGCTGGGAAAAACATCTTCATGGAGAAGCCCATTGCTGTCGACCCGATGGGTGTCAACTTGGTTATTGAGGCATCCGAAATAGCAAAGGAGAAGGGTTTAGCAATTGTCGCCGGCACCCAGCGGCGTCATCAAGCACCATACTTGGAAGCCATGAAACGCATACATGACGGCGCCATCGGTGATGTCGTAGCGGCTCAGGTCTTCTGGAACCAAGGTGGCCTGTGGAACCGTGAACGCCAACCCGGCTGGACAGATATGGAATGGCAAGCACGTAACTGGCTGTACTTCACATGGTTATCAGGCGACCACATCGTTGAACAACACATCCATAACATCGATGTCGCAAACTGGGCCATGCAGGGCCATCCAATCAAGGCAGTTGGCGTTGGTGGTCGACAAGTCAGGGTGGAACCCGAATTCGGCCACATTTTTGATCACTTTGCGATCGAGTTTGAGTACGAGAACGGGGGCCGGGTCATGAGTATGTGCCGGCAAATCAACGGAACAGCCAACCAGGTCGGCGAACATATTGTTGGAACACGCGGAACCGCCGATCCAGAGCGGTGGATTCGAGGCTCCCGGGCCTGGCAATGGGGCGACACCAAGTACGTAAACCCCTACGTACAGGAACACACCGACCTAATTGCCAGCATCCGTGCGGGCGCGCCTCTCAATGAAGGACGAAGCGTGGCTGAGAGTACGCTAACCGCGATTATGGGCCGAGAGGCTGCCTACACTGGCCAAGAAATCACCTGGGACGAGATCGCAAACGCTGACATGAACCTCGTTCCCGACCCGTTTCACTTTGGGCCGATGCCAGTGCCAGACGTGGCGGTGCCCGGCATCACGACGATCGATCGAAACATCTGAAAACCCGGGGGTCGACCATGAGACGCAGAGAGTTCGTAAAGACTGCAACCGTCGCCAGTATGAGTGTCGCAGCCGGCATTAGCCTCAAGCCAGCTGCCAGTGCGACTACACTCGTTCGGTATGCCGCAACTTTGAACCTTAAATCTGCAGCCCAACAACGCCATTTCAAGCTCGATTACGCCCCCCACTTCGGCATGTTCCGCAATTCAGCCGGTGAAGAAATTCTCGATCAGATCCGCTTCATGCATGACCAGGGTTTCCGTTCTCTAGAGGACAACAGCATGCGCGAGCGAACAATCGGAGATCAAGAAGCAATTGGTGGTCTGCTCGAGCAACTCGACATGCGTATGGGCGTGTTCGTGGCCAACAGCAATGGATTCGGCGTGCCGAGCTTCACGAGCGGTGACGAAGAGCATCGGGCTCAGTTCCTTGCCGATTGCCACGATTCAGTAGAGGTCGCCAAGCGTGTCAACGCGAAGTGGATGACTGTCGTAGCGGGAGACCTGTCGCCACGCCTAGAAATGGATTATCAGACCGCGAACGCGATCGAAAGCTTGCGACGGGCGGCGGACATCTTTGAGCCCCACGGTTTGGTCATGGTCCTTGAGCCACTCAATCCCTATGCTGATCATCCCGGGATGTTCCTGGCGAAAATCCCACACGCGTACATGATCTGTCGTGCCGTAGATTCACCGTCTTGCAAGATCCTTTTCGACATTTATCACCAGCAGATTACCGAAGGGAACCTGATTCCCAATATTGATATGGCCTGGGACGAAATCGCCTACTTTCAGATTGGCGACACACCAGGCCGAGACGAACCAACCACTGGCGAGATCAACTACAAAAACATTTTTCGGCACATCCACCGCAAAGGTTACAACGGCATCCTAGGCATGGAGCACGGAAACTCACGCCGCGGCATCGAGGGAGAGCAGGCAGTCATTGATGCCTACGTCGAAGTCGACAACTTCAACTGAATATAATAGCGGCCTTCAAATTCCTCTGAACATGGGAGCGCTGATTCAATGAGACGTCACACCAAAATGATCATGTGGTCGATGGTTGTTGTTTTTACGGCGGTGTTTATGGTGGCCGCGGGTACAGAAAGCCAACACCAAAATTCGCAGGCAATAGTCACCCCCAAAAACCCGATTTGGGTCAATGGCGCAGAGCAGGGTCGCGGCCAACGCGGAGGCCGTGGTTCGGATGCTGCCAATCAGGAGTCAGAGGGGCCCAAGGCATACGAAGAAGTCATTACCACCGAGGCAATAACCGATGAAGGCATCTTCAACGTCCATCGTGTGGGCGATGATGTTTACTACGAGATCCCACTCACCGAACTCGAAAAGGACTTCCTTTGGGTTGGTCGAATTAAGCGAACGACGCTCGGTGCGGGGTACGGTGGGCAACGGACATTCGACCGTGTAATCCGGTGGGAACTGCGTGATGACAAAGTGTTGTTGAAGTTAATCAGCTACGACGTGGTTGCCGACCCCGATACTCCAGTAGCGCAGGCGGTGGCGGATTCCAATAACCCCGCCATTGCAGAGATTTTCGATGTAGAAACTTACAACCTGGACGGCGATCCGGTCATCGAAATCACCAACTTGTTCGTCACCGAAATGTCTGAGCTCTCGGTGCGCAGCCGCCTTGGTGCACGCGGTTTTGCCAATGATCGATCGTTTATCGAGAAGGTCGTTGCTTACCCAGAGAATATTAATGTCGAAGTCAGTCAGACTTACACCAAGCCTACTGAGGCTAGCGGTGGCGGCGGGGGTCGCGGCGGTCGTGCAGCGCGCGGCATGAGTGGCAATAGCGCCACTGTGGTGGTCTCCTACAGCATGGTGAAGCTACCTGAAGAGCCGATGATGCCGCGCCTGTTTGACGAGAGGGTCGGTTACTTCAGTGATTCATACATAGACTATAGCCGCCCCGAACATCGAGCCACGACACGAAAATTCATCACTCGTTGGAGGCTTGAGAAAGAGGATCCGAGTGCCGATATCTCAGATCCAATCAAACCAATTGAGTACTACGTTGATCCTGCGACGCCGACCGAGTGGGTGCCCTACGTGAAGATGGGCATTGAAGATTGGCAGCCAGCGTTTGAGGCCGCGGGTTTCAGTAACGCCATCCTGGCCCGTGAAGCCCCTGCCGACGATCCAGATTGGAGTCCTGAGGATGCTCGTTATTCGGTTATCCGTTGGCTGCCGTCTACAACGGAGAATGCCTCGGGCCCGCATGTGCACGACCCGCGCTCCGGGGAAATCCTCGAGTCGGACATTCAGTTCTATCACAATGTCCAAAACCTGGCTAAAAACTGGTATTTCGTCCAAGTCGGACCGCTTGATCCCCGGGCCGCAACACTGCCGCTTCCTCAAGAATTAATGGGCGAGTTACTTCGTTATGTCGTCGCTCATGAGGTCGGCCATACATTGGGTTTCCAGCACAATATGAAGGCGAGTGCGATGTACACGCTCGACCAAGTGCGTGACCCCGCTTGGGTAGCTGAAAACGGCCACACCCCAACACTAATGGATTATTCGCGGTTCAATTATGTCGCCCAACCGGAAGACGGCATCGCAGCTGAGGACCTAATTCCAAAGATCGGACCTTACGACAAGTGGGCCACGATGTGGGGATATAAGCCGATTCCGAATGCCAGCACGCCAGATGAAGAGCTTCCCACGCTCGACGAGTGGGCACGCGCCCAGGATGAAACGCCTTGGTATCGATTCTCAACGGCACAGGCAGCCGGCTCTGACCCACAAAGTATGACCGAAGCTGTTGGTGACATCGACGCCATCGAGGCTACGACCCTTGGCTTAAGGAACATTGAGCGAGTCTCCAATATGTTAATGGCAGCCACCACAACGCAAGACGGCGCTCCTTACGATGAGCTCACCGAAGTATATGGTCGCTTGCTGGGCCAGTGGCGCGTCGAGATGGGGCACGTGACCCAATTAGTTGGTGGTTTCCGCTCACAGCAAAAACACATCGGACAAGAAGGCGTTCGTTTCGAGCCAGTGCCGGCGGCGATGCAACGCCTGGCCACGATGTTTTTGATTGAAAACGCTCTGCACACGCCGCGGATGTTTGTGCGCCCCGAGCAGCTTCGCCGCATGGAACCAACTGGCGTCATGGATCGAATTCGAACAGCTCAAAATTCAATTATGAATTCGATGTTGCAGGCCAACAGGCTAAACCGAATAGTCGAGCAGTCGGCGCTTGACCCTGGCGCTTACGCGCCTATCGATTACCTAACTGACGTGCGAAATGGGGTATGGAGCGAACTGGCCACTGGAAGCGAAATTGACCCCTTCCGCCGCAATACCCAGCGCGTTTACCTGGATACTGCCAATAACCGTCTTAATGGTGGCTCGACGCCACCTAGCGGCGAGGTGCGTGCCCTGTTGCGCGGTGAATTGCGGACCCTACGCGACCAGATTGCTACTGCGTTAGAAACGGTCACTGACCCAGCAACGCGCTTACATCTAGAAGATTCGGTTGACATAGTTAATACAACTCTCGATCCGCGGGCCATGCGTGAACGTTCAACGGCAGCTGGTGGTGGCGGAGGTCGAGGGATCACTCAAGAGCTAGCGTCGTCGATCTTTGGTTTTGACTACGATAACGACCCATTTTTGACTCTGCCGGCAGTTTGCTGGCCGGATTACGTGATCCGCTGAAACCTCTAGGTCAAGACCGGAAATCCGTGAGGCTATTTAAATAAGATGCCAGATGAACGATAGGAAGGCCGAGTATTGGCAGCGTAACTTACGCTATCTCGGGATATTGTTATCCGTCTGGTTTCTTGTCTCCTATGGGTTCGGCATCCTGCTAGCGGACATGCTCGACAGCATACGCCTTGGCGGCTTTAAGCTTGGATTCTGGTTTGCGCAACAGGGATCAATTTACGTCTTTGTAATTTTGATCTTTGTCTACGTCCGCTTAATGAACCGGCTTGACCGCGAGTTCAACGTACACGAAGAAGAAAGTCCAGGACCCGATCCTGCGGGCCCCCACCCATGACCGTCCAGACTTGGACCTTCATCATGGTCGGCTTGTCATTCGTGCTCTACATCGGTGTAGCCATACGATCACGGGCCTCTTCGACGGGCGAATTCTACGTCGCCGGTGGCAAAGTGCCTCCGGTAGTTAACGGCATGGCGACTGCAGCTGACTGGATGAGCGCTGCGTCGTTCATTTCGATGGCCGGGATGATTTCCTTCATGGGCCGCGATGGTTCTGTCTACCTGATGGGGTGGACCGGTGGCTACGTCCTTCTGGCATTACTACTCGCGCCGTACCTTCGCAAGTCTGGTAAGTACACCGTTCCCGACTTCATCGGCGAACGCTATTACTCTCAGACAGCTCGCTTTGTAGCTGTCCTGTGCGCAATCTTCGTCTCCTTTACTTACATTGCCGGCCAGATGCGCGGGGTTGGCATTGTGTTCTCGCGATTCCTCGACGTCAGTATCAACAATGGCGTCCTGTTCGGCATGGGAATTGTCTTCTTTTACGCCGTTCTCGGGGGCATGAAGGGGATCACTTACACTCAGGTGGCCCAATACTGCGTGTTGATTTTCGCCTATATGGTACCGGCGATCTTCATCTCGTTGTTGCTAACCGACAACGTGCTGCCGCAGTTGGGTTTCGGGTCGCGCCTAGCAGATGGGTCGGGAATGTAC
>PCAP01000045.1 GCA_002731215.1 Acidobacteriota bacterium
CACTTGCAACACCCTATCGATCGTCTATCGATCGAAACAGCCGATGACTTCCACACTGGGACAGTCGCGGCTGCATGTGGTGGGGTCACGTCGATTGTCGACTTTGCGCTGCAGCGCCATGGTGAGACCCTACGTGAAGCCGTAAGCAGACGGCTCAAAGATGCCAACGGCAAACCGGTGATCGACTACGGGTTTCACATCATCGTTACCGATGTGCGGGATGATGTGCTTGAAGAGATACCCGCTCTCATAGAAGAAGGGTTTCCCTCGTACAAGATCTACATGACCTATGCGGACAAGGTCGTGCACGACGACGCCCTGTTGCGCTTACTTGAAGTAACAGCAGCGAACGATGGCCTTGCTTACCTGCACTGTGAAAACGACTGCGCGGTGAACCATCTTATTCATGGCTTCATCTCTAGCGGAAAGACGGGGCCTGAATTTCACCCGCAAAGTCGCCCTCCCTTGGTCGAAGGGGAGGCTACGCACCGGGCTCTGGTGCTCGGAGAATTGGCTGACGCCCCGCTCTGTATCGCACACGTCACCTCCTCAGATGCGCTACGACACGTTCAAAAGGCTCGGGCTCGAGGCTTACCTGTAGTATGCGAGACCTGTCCGCAATACCTCGTATTGACGGACAATGAGTACAATCCCAAGCGTGGTTTCGAAGCCGCCAAGTTTGTCTGTAGTCCGCCGTTGCGCGGCGCCGAACACCACGAGGTGCTGTGGGAAGGCCTCGCTGACGGCTCGATTCAGCAGGTTGCTTCCGATCACGCACCGTTCCGCTTTACGGACCAGAAGGAACAAGGGCGCGGCAATTTCACTCGAATTCCCAATGGTCTTCCCGGCATCGAGACACGCTTAGCGTTGATTTACACCGAGGGTGTAAAAACCGGGCGGCTAACCCAAGAGGAATTTGTAGCGCTTGTTTCGACCCAACCAGCTCGGATCTTTGGTATGTATCCGAAAAAGGGTTCATTACAGGTTGGTGCGGATGCAGACTTGATACTCATCGACCCGCAGCGAGCAATACAAATCGCCCACGAAAAGCTTCACTCCAACGTAGACTACAGCCCCTTCTCGGGGATGCTCCTATACGGCATGCCAACGCTGACATTGTCACGTGGCGAGGTGATTAATCGTGACGGGGTGTTCGATGCGACGGCTGGGCGAGGTGAGTTCATAGCACGAGACACGTGCGACCGGACAAGGCTACCCTGAAGCCCCTGACAACAGGTCATCGCGAGTTTCGTCGATAATTCCGAAGAAACAGCACCACTCACCCGCGGATACGGACGGTCGGGACCGCAGGCCGAATACAACACCATCGCAAGGCGCCCTTACTTCGGCGGCGACCATGCCATGCAGGTTATAGATTTGCCCCAGCAAGGTATTCGCATCGATCGGCTCTTCGAAGCGAAGGTCAGCATTGCCAACAAACATTCCTGAAGCTGGCGCCAATAACGCCTCCTGGTGCCCCATCCGCCAAGCGCGAACATACTGTGCCTCCCCTCCGATCATCCCGTAGTGACGCAGCACATTTACGTAACTACCGGCGAGATCGGCAGCAACAACGTGGAAATCATTGGTCAGGCTGCGGCAGTTACCACCCAGTTCGATAGTGATCCCGGCTTTGCCGAGTTCGGCGATCTTTGACGATGGGTTGGCCGCACCGGTAGGGGCGCGAAATACCAAATCCCATTGTGGCCCCATCGCTCCGGCTAGCTCAAGGCTCTGAGGGTTGTCGGCAGCGAAAATCATGTGGGCTAAATAAGAGTGATCACCCCCCGAATGGATTGCAATCTGAAGGTCGCAAATCGGCTCCATAGCCATCCAGTGAGCCCAGGCAGTCCGTTCGGTTGGGTAGCCTTCCGCGCTTCCTGGATAGATCCGGTTCATGTCATAGGAGAAGGTGTCCGCCGGGTTGCCACGAGTACCAGCAGCAAACGCCGGCACGTTGATCGCCGGCACGCCAACTATCGTGCCGTTTAACTGTCCAGGGTCAATCAATTCCAGCAGCTGGAATATGGAGAAAGCACCTTCCGGTTCGTCACCATGCGTTGCTCCGTTGAGCCACAACACCGGCCCATCCTGGACGCCACGACAAACGATGATCGGGATATCGGCGGTCCCACCACGGAGATCTATATCCACCGGGATTCCGCCACGGCTTACGCTGCCACGTTCGGCCGAGACGCTTCCAATGTGAAGGAGGTCAGTCACTTTCATTTCTCCAATGAACCCGCCGCGCTTGCGACGGGAAATGTAACGCCGAGTTCAACGGACAGATCACGAAGTCGCTCAACCGTTTCTAGATCGATGGGAATACCATGTTCGAGTCTTTCACTAGCCCGTCTTTGCTCAGCCGCACCCGGAAGCATCACAGGCTGATCAACATCAATTGGTGGAACAGACAGAACCTCTTCGACGAATTCATCGAGACGCGAATGAAAATCGGAACGCTTCTGGAACGCTTCTGGATCGATGGCGATCATAACGTGGCCTACGCCATAGTTAGTATCATCCTGAAACACAGATCCACCAAACAGTGCGCCCGTCATCACGCCACACAGCACATCGGTTACTAGGCTCAGGCCGTAACCCTTATGTTCACCGATTGGTAGTAACGAACCTTGCATGGCACTGCCAGGGTCCGTGGTGCGCGTACCGTCGGGCGTCAACGCCCAGTTATCAGGCATTGGTACACCGGCACGCTCGAACCATCGCATCATTCCCTTCCCGGATTGGGTAAGAGCCATATCGAGCAGAATCGGATCGTTCCCTTTAGATCGTGGAATCGCAATCCCCCAGGGGTTGGTCCCAAGAGCTGGGTCCATCGCGCCCCACGGCGCCATCTCTGCACCGGCGTTAGTCTGAGCGATCCCTATCAGATCATTCCGGGCTGCAAGCATCGCATGGTATCCAGCAATGCCGAAGTGGTTACTGTTGCACACTCCGACCATCCCAATGCCACTCTTTCTTGCTTTCTGGATAGCACCGGACATGGCACGCTGCCCAGCAACGTAACCAAACCCCTTGGCAGCATCGAGCAAGGCGGTGGCAGCGTTATCCCGCACGTATTCCATTGCCACACCTGGAACAATGCCCCCGTTGCCCACCCTTCGAGCGTAGCGAAACAACTTTTCGAGACCCTGATGCTGCCCTGGGTGCCACCAAAGGCTGGCGGTAATTAGCCCATCGGCTACTATGCAACGTTCTTCCGTAGAAGCACCCATCGCCGCCAACATGGACTCAACATACGAGCGTAAGACACTTTCTGGATAGCACACGACGTCTACCCGACCATCTAGATCGTAGGCGATGAACCTTGCTCCCCGGCGTCAATCCGCCGCGTACGGTTGCACGAGTTCGACAGTGATGCCTGCCAGTTGATCCGGATAGACAGTCGCAGAACGACCTTCTTCGCTTTCGATAATACCGCCACCATAAAATGGCAAGCCAAGCTGGGACAGACGTTTCACGTCAGCATCGAGATCTTTAGTTTGTAGAGATAAGTGATCGAGTCCCTCGCCTCGTTGGCGCAAGAATTCGCCTGTTGGCGACTCGTCCTGGTCATGCACCAGGTGAAGCCAGCACTCATTGTTAAAGGGTATGCGGGCCTCGAACAAAACACCGGAGTCAGCTCCCGTGGAATCACCGGTCTGGATATCGCGGGCCTCTAATCCAAAGAGATGTTCGAAGCGCTCGCAGCTATGCCGCACGTCGTTCACTGCCAAGCCGAGGTGTTGGAGACCAACAATCTTAAGCGTTTCACTGACCGGTTTGCCGAGCGCCTCAGCAGGGTATACCCAACTCGTTTCATTCTCCTGAATAAGCTCTACCGTCAGGCCGGGAAGTTGGTCGGGAAAAACAAACGCTTCATAACCATCGTTGGCCGGGAATATCCGGTCCTCAAAGATCGGCACACCAATCTCTCGAAGATGCATTACATCACCCTCGATATCGTCGGTTTCAATGGCAATGTGTTCAAGTCCCTCCCCACGCTGGCACAGGAATTTGTTGACACGAGCTCGCTCGTCCCAGTTTTGCACCAAGTGCAGCCAGCACTCATTGCCGAGCAATATGCGAGCATCGTATTGCATGCCCTTGCCCTGGTCGTCACGAAAATCGCAAGACTTTAGCCCGTACAAAACCTCAAAACGCTCACAGGTATCCTTCAGATTTTTCACGACGATACCAATGTGCTGGAGACGTATAAGAGACATATTCAAGTTCCGGGATAACTGAAACGAAAAGAAATTATAGAGTATTGGAGTTGTTCCAACTCTTATTAACATTTGGAGGCTGTTTTGAACCTCGTTGCAAGAGTATTTGTCTTTGGTTTCTTGAGTTTCCTGTTTGCAACACCCGTTGTCGCCCAGGAGCACCTCAGTGCAATTCGCGCCGCGCGCTTGATCGACGGCAGTGGAGCTCCACCGATCAACGACCCCGTCGTATTAGTACACGGTGACACAATCATGGCCGTCGGCACTGCCGCGGATGTGTCGATTCCAGCCAGCGCTCAAATCATAGACCTGGGAGACTTGACCATCCTTCCCGGCCTTATCGACTGCCATGTTCACATCACCGGCACGCCAGGCGATGGCGGTGACACGCAAGCGCTACGTGAAACAGAAGGGCATGGCGCCATTCATGGGGTGGTGAATGCCAAAACCACACTAGAGTCCGGTTTCACTACCATCCGTAATACTGGTTCTAATAGCTACGGCGATATCGCGGTGCGTGACATGATCAACGCTGGTGTGATTCCGGGCCCACGCATCTACGTAGCCACTCGTGGCCTGGGAATCACTGGGGGGCACGCAGACATTAACGGCTGGAGCCCACATCTCGACCTTCCCGGGTACGCTGAGATCGCTGATGGAGTCGACGAGGTTCGTAAGGCGGTGCGTCGACAGGTCAAGTACGGTGCCGACCTAATCAAAGTTACAGCTACCGGCGGCGTTCTATCTTCAGGCGATGCAGTTGGGGCGCAGCAGTATAGCTTCGAGGAACTCGTCGCCATCGTAGAGGAAGCAAATAGGGCAGGAATAAAGGTTGCGGCACATGCCCATGGCGCTTCAGGCATTGTCGATGCTTCCAACGCTGGCGTCGCTTCAATCGAGCATGGCAGTCTCGTCGATGACGCCGGCATCGAGGCAATGAAAGCCAACGGCACGTTCATGGTGCCAACGCTCTACGCGTTAGATTTTATTATTGATGAAGGGGCAGAAAATGGTGTGCCACAGTACGGCATTGACAAAGCCATTTCCATCGCCACCGAGCAGCGCAAACAACTGCGACGCGCATACCAAGAAGGCGTACGTTTCGCCTATGGGAGTGACGCTGCGGTTTTCCCCCACGGTCGTAACGCTAGAGACTTCGGCATCTTGGTCGAAGAACTTGGTGTGCCGCCACTTGAAGCCATCAAGATAGCCACCGCTGATGCCGCCGAACTCATTGGAATCGGAGACCATGTCGGAACATTGGTGGCTAACAAGTGGGCCGACTTGATCGCTGTCGAGGGCAACCCTCTCGAAGACATCCGTGTTCTGGAGGATGGTGTGCACTTCGTAATGAAGGGTGGTGTTGTGTACAAGGACAATCGTTAAAAAACTTGCTCAGGAATTAGAAGGTCCGGGTGAAATGAGCTTCACGCTGCAAACTGGCACGATTAACTTGTTCTACAAGTTTCACCTATTCTGCATCATCCCCTTCTAAGGAAGTGGCCGGCTTGACGCCGTGCCAGAGGAGTGTTTCGCCAACACCTCCAAGAAATCCCGAGGCCAGTGCCTGTCCCACGTAATGCTGGGCACCTCGAACAGATTCATAAACGTTCAAGCCATTAGCCAGCCCCGCAGCCAGGGCGGCTGAAAAGGCACAACCCGTTCCGTGTCCCCCACCTTCCGAATAAGATGTCGCGTGGATCTCGTGCACCTGGCCACCGTCGCAAAGGACATCGATCAGTGGACCATCAGCACCTAGATGACCACCAGTGACCACTGCGCTATCCGCCCCCATCGAGCAAAGGCGCTCTGCCGCCCTTACCATCTGTTCAATGCCCTCGACAGGCTCCCCAACCAATATCGCTGCCTCAGCGGCGTTAGGAGTAACGCAACGAGCTAGGGGCAACAACGACTCTGATAAAACGAAGATTCCTTCCTCATCAAGCAATCGTGTGCCGTTTGTCGAGACGAGCACTGGGTCTACAACTAGATTTGGAAACATATGGCGCTCAAAGGCGGCGGCGACTGTCGACACGGTAGCTGCATTTACAAGCATCCCGGTCTTAACCGCATCGATGCATAGATCGGCAGCAACGGAGTCAATTTGTGCGGCGACGATCACGGCATCAAGCGGTTTAATGGTGAACACCTCACGACTGTTCTGTGCCGTTACTGCAGTAACGATCGATGCACCATACAAGTCGAACGCCTGAAAAACCTTGAGGTCAGCTTGAATCCCTGCGCCTCCACCGGAATCGGAGCCTGCTATTGTGACTGCGCATCGCACGTTGGTTGTCATATCATTATTGTTACAAGTTCTGTCGGTGCGCGCGCCTTGTTTTTCTAGCATCTCAAGATTCCGGTGACAAATTCATGATTTCTCCCATAGCTACGAGCGCAGTTGTCCTGGCCCTGTGCGCCACAATGACCTTTGCCGCCCCCCCAGTAGAGCAAAATACCGCTGACACACAACAGGTCATAGCCGAAGAGCGTCTCAGCGTCATCGTCCAAGCCGTTCAGAAAGTCTCCCCTTCCGTGGCCTCGGTCGTTGTCTCCGGCATACAACGAGTGCCTATTTTCAACGATCCATTCTACCGTGACTTCTTTGGTTTAGGTCCGGCTACAACGCGTCGCTTCACGGTGCAATCAGGCTCCGCGGTAATGATTTCATCTGCGGGCGAATTCCTCACCAACCAACACGTCGTTGGTGGCGCAGATACAATCAGGCTGCTACTACCGAATGGTGAATCGCGCTTGGCCGAGGTAATCGGAACTAGCCCGGAACTTGACGTAGCGCTGCTTAAATGCAACCCGGAGGGGATGGAGCCAGCACAGCTAGGTGCCGCTAAAAACCTGCTTGTTGGTGAATGGCTAGTCGCTGTTGGGTACCCTGTGGGGGGTCGTCGAGGCCTCACCGAGGAGAGCCGGGTCCGCCCAACGGTTACGGTTGGGGTGGTATCAGCACTTGAAAGGTCTTTTGTCCCTTCGACGCGCCAGCAGACAAGGTCATCACTCTTCTATCCGGACATGATCCAGACCGATGCTGCCATAAACCCCGGTAACAGTGGGGGGCCGCTGGCCAATGCCTCAGGCGAGGTCGTCGGTATCAACACGTTCATCCTTAGTGACACCGGTGGGTCTCAAGGGCTCGGTTTTGCCATTCCAATTGAGCGGGCCTTGAAAGCTGCAGATGAAATCCGTACCTACGGGCGAGTCCGGCGTGTCAACTTTTCTGGCCTCCAGTTTTACAGAAGTATAAGTGATGAAAAAGCCGCCTCGATCGGGCTAGAAGAAGGGCAGGGGCTGATGGTGGCTGACCCAGGAATTGCCGACGAAGCAGGCTTAAGACGCGATGATGTAATCATTGATGTTGATCGCAAGCCAGTCCGCAACTTTGATGATGCGCAGCTCGCGCTCGTGCCGCGTTTCGTGGGTGACCAGGTTACCCTAGGTGTATGGCGAAACGAGAGCCGGATCGAACTCCAACTTGTCCTGACTGAGGCACAGGATCAGTGATGGGGGATCCGAATCAACCGAAGCTGGATCTTGAGCGCCTTGATTCCCTACAGAAACTGGAACGACTCACTGAAACAATGAGCGACCGGTCGGCCGGTGAATGGTTCCAGGCCGACCTCGAAGAGGCACGAATCTTGGCTCAAAACGACCCTCGATTCGAGTCATTGGCCATCGGCCTTCAGGCTGAAACACTCGGGGCCCGCCTCGACGCAATCAATCAATTCTTTGACCAGATACCTCCGGTTGAACTGGCAGCGCTAGTCCTTCCACCGAACCTCAGTCAGTTACGAGCGATTTATTTGAGCTCGCGCTCCTGAGTACTGTCGTCCGATTTTTCAGTGTCGAGCAAAACACTGAGATGAATTAGTCCTGGGTCTCAGGAAAGAAATCTTTTATTGCTGAAACTGGCGCCACGCTACGTGCTTTGGCCGCTCGAGTTTTTCCATTCTCTCGCCGGAGCTAGTCAAGAAGCCTAGAACCGCACAATTAACAAGTAATTTGCTTGCAACTCATCGAGCAGAGGCTCGTATTCTTGTCCTGTGCTATCTAGAGCGGACAGTTAACCTCCATTGATCTCGCGAATGCGCTTCTGCGCGTCTTCTGCAAGTTCACAGTTCGGATACTCGTTAGTGACGCGTTTGTAATACAAAACTGCGTTCTCGAATTGCTCTCCCTCTTTGTATGCATCTCCCATCGTAAATAGCAGGTCGCATTTGAGCGTCGTCTCAGGAAATGACTCAAGAGCGAAATTCACCCGGTCAATCGCCGCATCCCAATCTTCCTCGCGACTGGCTTGCCAGCGAGCTACTTGGAGTTCGTGGGAAGCCAAACTGTCGATAGCTTTCTTTCTTTCCTCAACCACAGTGGCGTACAAGGGGCTATCCGGGTAATTGTCGAGGAATTGATCCAAGGCGGCTATGGCGCTCCGGGTGGGAGCTTGATCACGATCCGGGGTCCGCATCTGCTTCACATGAGTCATCCCGATCATGTATTGAGCGTAATCGACAAATTTGTGGGATGGGTGATAAGTCAGGAACGCCTGAAACGCATCCACCGCCATAATTAGACTCTCGACCCTACCCTGCTCGTAGTAGGCACGGCCGAGCCCAAGTCGCGATTCAGCCAAGTACGGACTAGACGGATAGTTACGCAAAAGGGTATCCAAGGCGGCGATCGCGTCGTTCCAATCCTCCTCGACTAACGCATCCTGACCCTGTTCGAAAAGCGGTGTCCCGGTCGGATCAGCTGTTAGCAGTGCGGCTCCGCCCCCACATCCACTGGAAACGACCACAAGGCCGAGACCACACAGGAAGATTGTCCAGCAAGATGAACAAGACGAATGCATGTCAGAACCCAAATTCCCCGGACGCCAACGATTCCCAGTGCTTAGCAATTCCGTTTTCCAATGACGTCTTAGGGATGAAATCGAGCGCGGCTTTCGCAAGACCGCAGTCCGCCTTGGTCGACCGGACGTCACCCGGCTTAGCCTCTTCCCGTTCAACCCGTAAATGGACACCGGAAACCGCTTCGATCAAAGCAATCAGCTCGTTGAGCGTCACACAGCTACCACCTCCAATATTGTATACGCCACCCAGCTGGCCCGTCACTGCAGCAGAATAGGTGCCATCGACAATATCGCCGACGTATGTGAAATCCCGACTCTGGTTGCCATCACCAAACACTCGGACAGGCGTGCCATCGAGGGCTGCCTGCAGAAAACGTTGGATAGCCATATCCGGTCTCTGGCGCGGTCCGTAGACTGTGAAGTACCGCACACATACAGTCGGTAGGCCGAAGTTTCTGTGATACAAGCGCACTAGATTTTCAGCCGCTAGCTTGGTAACCCCATAAGGGGAATAGGGAGAAGTCGCGGAATCCTCCCGCATCGGCAGCCCACTAGTCTCACCGTATACGGAAGATGATGAAGCGTAGGTGAATCGCTGTGTGCGGGCACTCTTACAAGCTTCAAGCAATACCTGCGTGGACATAACGTTGTGCGTCAGATAATCAGCAAAAGTCTCCCCCCACGAAGAACGCACACCAGGCAACGCGGCAAGATGAAACACACGATCGACACCCTCTAATAGCGTGCGCAAGTCGGCATCAAGGATCCCCGCCTCAATCAATTCGAACCTAGTCTCTCCGTCGAGTCGAGTGAGATGGCCCTCCTTTAGCTGCCGATCGTAGTTACCTAGGAAGCAATCAAGGCCGACGACGTTATCACCACGACGAACGAGATCCTCACACAGGTGAGAACCGATAAAACCTGCCGCCCCAGTCACCAAGGTTTTCATGACTGATTAACTCCAGGAATCACCACACGGCATTCAATATGCCGCATCGCACTCAGAGACCCGAGCGGCCATTAGCAAGAAGATGCTCCGCAGCCTGCAGTGGATTTTCCGACCCATACACCGACGAACCAGCTACCAGTATGTCAGCCCCAGCGCGAACGATGTCACCTGCGTTAGTAGCATCCACGCCACCGTCGATCTCGAGTTGGACCGACGAAAGTCCCTTCTTGTCGAGCCGGGTCCGCAGAGCAGCAAGCTTCTCCAAGCTCGACACCAAGAAACTCTGGCCACCAAAGCCGGGATTCACCGACATTACAAGAACAAAATCGGCATCGTTGAGCACATATTCGAGCCCATTTGGATAAGTACCAGGGTTGAGGGCTATCCCAGCACGCGCGCCTGACTCTCGGATACAGCTCAACGTTCGCTCAAGGTGTGGAGCCGTTTCGTAATGGACACTGATCCAGTCAGCCCCAGCATCCCGGTATGGACCGATCCAGTCGTCGGGATTTCTGACCATCAGATGGACATCAAAAACTGCGTCGCTGTGCTGGCGGAGCGCCTCTACAATCATTGGCCCCATGGTTATGTTGGGAACAAAGTCACCGTCCATAACGTCAATGTGAAAGATGTCAACAGCACCGTCAAGGAGCTTTACAGCGCCTCGCAAATCGGCGAAATCCGCCGCCAGTAGGGATGGAGCAAGCTGGATGTTGCGCATCGGGTTCATTGATTCCGGTAAAGTGTGATCGGCTCGCCCGCTGAGATCGGAAAACCCGGAGACGGGATATGCCGAATGATCGTATCCGACGACAGGCCACGGACCACGGCGCCATGGTTGCGCACACGAACCTGAAATCCAAGACTCTCGAGTTGAACCTGGATTCCCTCGAAACTTCGGTACGCCAAATCGGGCATAACGTACTTCTTGGGTAGTGATCCAAGAGATACCAGCAAACGCGCATCCACGATTTCGCCCTCGGGAAGATCAGTTGTAGTTGGCTGTTGGGCAATGACTTGATCCTTAGAAAACCCAGAGGAATACACGCGAGCAACGTATTCGATCCCCACATTTTGCTGTTGTAGGGATATCTGAGCGTGCTGCAAGGCGTTGCCGACAGTCATGGGAACGGCACGACGCGGTGGTCCCGACGATAACGTCAACCGAATACCGCGCTGGCGTTTGATGGCTGTTCCTGCCAAGGGATTCTGCATAAGCACATGCCCGAAGGGAACATTGTCATCCGTCAACTGCTCTGGGTCGATGTCGACGATCAACAAGTTCTGGGCAAGTAACTCCATAGCCTTGTTGAGTTCCATTCCCTTAACATCCGGAACATCGAATTCTTCAGCGCTCAAGGCCCATTGAACCCCTATATAACCACCTGTGACGAACAGAGTCCCAAGGAAGGCTATCACCAAGCCGATCTTCAGGAGAGACACAATCGTTGGGAGAACTTTGGCCATGGATCTTGGTGGAAAAGTAAGGGAGTAACTTCCATTTATAGCACGCGAAGCCTAGCCCGTCTTAACTAGTAGAGCAGCAAAAAACCCGTCGAGATCATTGAATAGTGGGTATGTCCGAAAATACCCATCATTGGCGACAAAACCAGCTGTGGCCCCAGGCGGCAGGGGCACTGGAACACGAGTAAGATCATTTCGCGTAGCGAGAACAGCCTCGACAACTTCCTCGTTTTCCTCTGGCTCAGTAGAACACGTCGAATAGAGTAGTTTGCCTCCAGGAGCCAAAGTGTCGGCAGCATGATAAAGGATTTTGCGTTGAAGCTGGGCGAGTTTCTGTAACCGTTTGATTGTGTTACGCCATTTTAGCTCGGGCCGACGTCGAACCGTGCCCAGCCCGCTGCAGGGGACATCAACGAGCACGGCCGTGAAACGCCCAGTAATCGGTGGCGGCACAGACATATCAGCAACCAAGTAATGAGTATTGGGAGCACGCACAGCGCTTGCCTCACAGCGAGCCGCCTCAACACGCCAGGGGCTGATGTCACAGGCAACTAGGAACTCAGGGGCAGAATCTTCAGCAATTTGCAAGGTTTTGCCCCCTCGTCCCGCGCAGACATCCAGGAAACGGTCCGATGGTTGAATGGGCAGTAATGTAGCTACCAACTGGCTCGCCTCTCCGCGAAGCGCAAAAGCACGCTCTCGCAGTAAGGGTGACGCTGCAGGATTGCCCAAAACAGCTCTTAGCGCCCCGGGAGCATACTTCGCCGCCTCAACTTCTATGCCCTCTCCTGCCAGTTTTTCTTGGAGATCCTTCGGGGCAACATAGGGATGGGGTCTCAAGACAAGGGGACTTGGTGACAATGTAGAGGTAAACCAATCAGCAGCAACTTCATCACCGTATTTTTTTCGCCATCGCCCTGCCCACCACTCAGGAACGTCAGCGAATGGAACGGAACGTGTCTTGTCCCAGACCGCTTCCCCTGTGTCAGCCTCTGGGGGGCTCCCCTCACGCACAAGGGCACGCAACACAGCGTTGACGAAGCCAACTGCATCACGAGCATGCGCCTTAACCGCGTTCACGGTTGCATCAACGGCGGCGTGGGACGGAACGCGATCGAGATACGCTAGCTGATAGGTTCCGAGGCGAAGTGCTTCCAGCACTGGGGCATCAAGCTGGATTAGCGGACGTTTGCTGTGTGCTGCGATTCGTTGGTCGAGGCTCAGTCGACGACGTAAAACACCATATACAAGTTCAGTTGCCAGGCCGCGTTCGCGCCTATCCAGTCCGCTTGCCCGCAAGGCACGATCAAGAGCCCTATCACTAGGCATCCCACGTTCAACACGAAGCAAAACACCCAGAGCCGTTTGCCGTGCGTCACTAGGACTCAAACTGATTCCGGGCTCCACCGCTCACCAACAGCTACCAGTTTGCCCCGCAAAAATTCAGCCGTCGATTGACGACGCCCCCCTGAACGCTGCAATTCGAGGACATCCACAGCATGCCCAGCTGAGCAGGCAACCCGAATGACCGTCTCACCTACCATCAGAACCGTTCCCGGTTGAGCATTCTGCGAACCTCCTTCAGTAGATTCCTCAACCCGCCACAACAACAATCGTTCATCCCCCCGGAACGTGAAAGTTCCGGGCCAAGGCTGTAGCGCTCGCACGCGCGCATCAATAAAGGTAGCAGGCTGATTCCAGTCAAGTGCCCCATCTTCTTTCCTGAAACTTGGTGCCAGTGTCACGCCTTCTTCCGGTTGGGGTTCCACGTTGACGTTTCCCGAGTCCAACACGCCAAGAGTCTCAACAAGGACCTCAGCACCGATTGAAGCCAACTTCTCGGTTACTTCTGGCGTAGTGTCGTAAGGCGTCAGGTTGAGTACGCGCCGCAACAGCATCGGCCCGGTATCGAGCCCTTCATCCATCAACATAGTAGTGATACCAGTCTGGGTGTCTCCCTTGAGAATCGACCACGCAATCGGTGCTGCGCCACGGTGTCGCGGTAACAAGGATGCATGGACATTCACACAACCTAACGGTGGCATCTCTAGGATTTCTTTGGGAAGGATCAATCCATAGGCAGCCACGACCACAACGTCCGCGCCGTAACCTGCTAGACGGGTCTGTACCTTGGGATCACGCAGCGTCGTCGGCTGCTCTATCGGCAAGCCTGCCGTATCAGCCCATTCCTTAACCGCCGAACAAGCCGCCTGCTGTCCCCTACCCCGCCGCTTGTCCGGACGCGTTACAACCGCAGTAATCTCATGCAAGGCCGCCACGGCACTCAATGTCGGCAGTGCAAACACCGGCGTCCCCATGAACAGGACACGCATAACCTACCAGTCTCCGGTTCGAATCCGTTTAGCAATCTTGCGCCGTGTCAAATCCCGCTTCAGCGGGCTGACATGGTCGATGAACAACACACCTTCAAGATGGTCAATTTCGTGATGCAAGCAACGCGCCAACAGCCCTTCTGCTTCGATTGAAACTATATTCCCCTCAATATCCTTACCTGAGACCACAATGCGTGCCGGACGCTTAACCTTGAGAATTACCTCAGGGAACGACAAGCAACCCTCTTCCTCGACACTCTCACCTTCCTCGAACTCCACCTTTGGATTAACTAACTGGATCAAAGCTTCAGGGTCAAACCCCCCCGACAAGTCAATGACTGTTAACTTGACGTCCTCACCAACTTGCGGTGCAGCGAGTCCGATTCCCGTCTCAGCGCGCATAGTCTCGACCATGTCATCGGCTAGCTGTCGGAGATCTTCGTCAAAAGATTCGACGACCTTACACGGCTGTTGAAGGCCTGGGTCAGGGTATTTAACAAGAGTTCGTAAAGCCATAGTTGAAGAATAACGCTCACGAAACATGCTCGCATCCTTCCGCGGTAGCATTGACAACCCATGCGCATCAAACTCACTGTTTCATACCGTGGCACACTCTATGCTGGGTGGCAGGTACAGCCCGACAAACCTAGCATCCAGGGTGAACTGCAAGCTGTTGTAACGCGTCTCACAGAGACTATGACTAAGGTGACCGGTGCGAGCCGCACTGATGCTGGAGTCCACGCGCTGGGACAAGTCTGTCACTTCGACACATCGCGATCGATCCCAGTAGCAAAATGGATGCGAGCTTTCGAACGGTTATTACCTGATGACATCAGGGTTATCGCCTGCGAAGAAGTCAACGCCGACTTTCACGCGCGCTTTGACGCCCAACAGAAAGTCTACCGCTACTACATTGACCCGGCTCCTATCGCCTCACCGTTCCTGTCGTTATTTTCCTGGCACCGGCCCAGACTGACAAATTTTGATGCTATGCATGTGGCTTGTAGGCACCTGCGTGGGGAAATCTGCGAGCGAGTGTTCGCGTCTCAAGCAGAAGGCAATCAAGACATACGTACGATCGATCATTTTTCGGTGCAGAGAGATAGACTCGTAGTCTTCACAGTGAAGAGCCGCAGTTTCATGCGTCACGCCATACGGGGTATGGTCGGCAGCCTGCTTGAGGTCGGTTACGGGCGCCGTCAGCCAGATGAAATCAGGGCCATGGCGCAAGTTGTGCAGGGACACCCTCAAATGGTCAAAGCACCACCGCAGGGGCTGTTTCTGGTGGACATCCAATACAATTAAATAATTGACTACGTGATAAACTGAGCTTCTCTCAACGGCTCTTCTCGAAGCCTGGGTACCAGGGGTACCAAATAATTTCTTGGCCTATGGACATCCTTGTCATCAGTGGTGCGGGCTATGTAGCCAGCCACATAGTGCGCAACCATGACATCGAGGCAAACCTGTGAACCAATCCGCTGGAACTACATCCGCACCGAGCGATTTACTTGAGTACATCGGCTCAAGTGACGATGCCATTAAGGTGGCAGACAGGATTGATTGGGCTCGGTTACCTCGTCAGATTGCCGTCATCATGGATGGCAACGGACGATGGGCCAACCAGCGCAACCTGAATCGGATAGAAGGTCATCAGGCTGGTATTGGCGCTGTACGCGAGGTGGTTGAAACGGCCGCTCGAGCGGGCATTGGCGCACTCACGCTTTACGCTTTTTCAGTCGAGAATTGGAAGCGGCCTCAGTCGGAAATCGACGCACTCATGGAACTATTAAAACAGTACCTAGCGCGGGAGTTGCCGACGCTGCTTAGGCACTCGATCCGATTCAACGCCATCGGTCGACTAGACGGTCTCCCGATAAACGTACAGCGCGATATTGAGGCGGCGACCAAAGCAACCGCGCATAGCACCGGAATGCGTTTTGTCATTGCACTTAACTACGGTGGCCGTTCAGAAATCGTCGACGCCTTACACCATGTACTGGCAGACATTGGAAAGGGGAAGATCAAAGCCACCGAGATCGATGAGCAAAAACTCGTCGAGTACCTTTACACTCATGACCTGCCAGAACTCGACTTGCTGATCCGTACCAGCGGAGAATTGCGCATATCAAATTTTCTCCTTTACCAAATCGCCTACGCAGAAATCTGGGTCACCGATAAGCTGTGGCCAGACTTCGGCCGCCTAGACTTGCTTAGGGCGATCGTTGATTTCCAACGCCGGGAGCGACGCTACGGAAACGTCGACACCGACGATGCCTGAGGCATTCAAGCCTTGATCCGAATTCTGACGAGTATTGTTCTCCTTTTGATCCTCTCGGTTGCCGTTTGGTTACCACCAGAGGCATTCGTAATTATCCTCGCGGGGTTCCTCGCTCTAGCCTGGAGTGAATACGTGAACTTAGCCACATCGGCTGGCGCACCCCCATTGCATGGCTTGGGAGCTTTGTTACCGATTACCTGCGCTGCATCGTTCGCTGCCCCGGATCCACGTACGCCGATCGTCATCACCGGGGTCACTCTCCTATTGTCCGCCGGGTTAAGTCTGGCAGGAGGTCGACAACATCCAAAGCTCGCAATACGAGGCACGATCGCAACGGTCGGAGGCATCTGCTGGCTGGGGGTGTTACCAGGTTTCTACGTTGCCCTCCGCTACGAACCCCGCGGTGTAGCACTGATTGTCTTGCTGTTTGCGGCCGTAAGCTTGGGCGACATCGCTGCTTACTATGGGGGCCGCCTCTTCGGCCGTCGACCATTAGCACCCAGCTTGTCTCCCGGCAAAACTCTTGAGGGAGCATTGTTTGGACTCGTGGGCAGCTGCATCGGCGGCTTCATAGTGGTTCACTACTGGATCGTTGACACTGCTTGGCCCGTCGGGGTCGCCATTGGGCTACTGTTGGGTACCCTTGGCCAAACCGGGGATTTACTTGAGTCTGCGCTCAAACGCGCTGCAGACACAAAAGACTCTTCTAGCATCCTTCCCGGGCACGGTGGTGTCCTGGATCGTCTCGACGCATTGCTGTTCGGCGGGGCAGGACTCTACGCAGCCGTGTATTTCGGGCTTCTCTGATGGCCCACAAACGTGTGGCAGTTCTTGGTTCGACAGGGTCAGTGGGTATGCAGGCCCTTGACGTCGTTGCCCAACACCCCGGCCACCTTGAGGTTGCTTCGCTTGCCGCTGGCTCCAACTACGAACTTCTCGCTGATCAGGTCAGGAAGTGGAAACCCTCGGTTGTCTCGTTGGCAACGGAATCTTCAGCTAACGCGTTGCGGAATCTTCTTGATGGAGAGAGCCCGGAGATTGTTTGGGGAGATACCGGATTGATGCTGGCAACCACCAGCGCCGACGCAGATGTTGTCCTAAACGCAGTGGTCGGTGCCGCTGGTCTTGCGGCAACCCATGCCGCACTCTCGCACGGCATCGATGTGGCTCTAGCCAACAAGGAGTCGCTCGTAATGGCTGGGGAGCTAATCATGGAAGCGGCACAAATCAATACAGCCACGGTGCTTCCAGTGGACTCTGAGCCCAACGCTTTACATCAATGTCTGCGCGGAACGGAAGCTGCCACGGTACGACGGCTCGTTTTGACCGCCAGCGGTGGCCCGTTCCTTGGGTGGAGCGGCAAAGACCTCGATCACGTCACCCCCGAACATGCCCTTGAGCACCCAACTTGGAAGATGGGCCCGCGCATCACAATCGACTCCGCTACGCTAATGAACAAAGGTTTCGAGATCATCGAGACTCGTTGGCTCTTCGGCGTGCCAACACAAAATATTGATGTAGTCATTCACCCGCAAAGCGTCGTGCATTCGCTCATCGAGTTAGTTGACGGCTCGATGATTGCGTATGCGGGCCCAACGGACATGCGACTACCAATTCAAGACGCCTTGTCCTACCCGGAACGATGGACGCAGGGGATTGAACCACTCGACCTAGTCTCAAGCGCCCCGTGGACTTTTGAGCAGGCCGAACCCGAGCGGTATCCAGCACTTGCCCTGGCACGGCAAGCCCTGGAAATGGGTGGCACGGCTCCGGCAATTCTAAATGCTGCCGACGAAGTTGCGGTGGCCGCGTTTCTTGAAGGCCGACTTAGCTTCGCCCGAATCATCCCCTTCGTGGCCAAGGTGCTCGAAGGCTGTGATACCACTAACGCCGACAACATCGAGACGATATTAGAAGCCGATGCCGCAGCCCGTTCCGAAGCAAAGCGCCACCTCGGAGAATAATCAGAGATAATAGAGTAAGGGGCTCCTTAATAACTACTCGGGTCACTGCACCCCCTGTTACAGTTAACAAACCATGCTCGACATACTCACTAACATACTTGCTCTACTCTTCGTTCTCGGTGTAATGATCTTTGTGCACGAGTTTGGTCATTTCGCTACCGCGAAGTACTTCGGTGTCCGTGTTGACGTCTTTGCCCTCGGCTTTGGCCCCCGATTGTTTGGTTTTCGCCGGGGTGACACTGATTATCGTGTCTGCGCTTTGCCACTCGGCGGTTACGTAAAGATGAAGGGCGAAAACCCGGACGACGAGATCTGTGGCGAACCTGATGAGTTTTTATCCCGCCCCAAATACCAGCGTTTCTTAGTCTTGCTAAATGGACCTCTGATGAACGTAGCGCTCGCATTCGTGCTCTTTACGATGGTTTTCACAAACGGGATTCAGGTTGAGACCTGGCGTGATGATCCGGTGCGGATTGGGTGGATTGAACCGGGATCCGCGGCAGCTACGACCGAACTCGCGGCCGACGATCTCATCGTCGCCGTCGACGGCGATCCGATGCCAACCTGGCAGGAATTTGAGCTCAGAGTGATGATGTCCGGTGGCCAGGAGATCGACCTCACGGTCCAAAACGATACCGGGACGAGGGCCATTGCAGTTATACCGGAGCGCGTCGGTCCGTCCGCCCAGGGGAAATTGGGTGCCTCACCGCACTTCCCCCCCCTCATCGGGTCGTTTGTCCCGGGCAGCCCAGCCGAAGGGTCGGGTCTTGAGACAGGGGACCGTTTCGTTGAAATCAATGGTGCCAAAGTGAGTCATTGGGCAGAACTGCTCGATGTTGTCAGTGTCAACCCCGGGACTCCGTTGGACTTCGTCGTTGACCGTGGTGGCACAATGGAAGAATTCACAATCACGCCTGCAACCCGCCCCGAGGACCAAGGGGGTGGCGGCGCCCTGGGTATTTATCGGCTGCCAGAAACTGAGTTGCGTAGTTTCAGTGTTGTTGGGGCGATGGGGCAATCAGCCACAGAGATCCGGCGACAGGCAGGATTAGTCGGAGAGATTCTTTCGCGCCTGTTCACGGGACGCTTATCGGTTCGAACCATGTCAGGACCGATCGAAATCGCCCGTTACTCAGGCGCTGCAGCTCGCACTTTGGACCCCTTTATGCTCTTCTGGTTCATGGCAGTCGTGTCGTTGCAGCTAGGCCTCTTGAACCTAGCGCCAGTTCCAGTGCTCGACGGGGGCCACATCGCGGTGATTCTTTTTGAGGGGATAACTCGGCACGACCTCAGTCTTCAGTTCAAAGAACGGATGATGACAGTAGGAGTCGTTTTACTCGTGACGTTTATGCTCGTCGTCATTACCTTTGACATCCTCAAAGTAGTGGGTAGTTAAGAACAACCCGCGACTACTGCGCCAATTGAACTGCGCGACCTGGTTGCGCCGAACCCAGGGAGCCTACAGCGAAATATTGAGCTGAGAGCACCCTGTTTCTATAGCAACTCTTCTTCCGAGAAGAAAAACTTGATTTCAGTAACCGCCGTCTCCGGCGCATCTGAGCCGTGAACACTATTGGCTTCCAAGCTTTTCGCATATAAAGCACGGATGGTCCCCTCCGCAGCTTCGTCTGGATTGGTGGCACCCATAATCTCGCGCAGATGGACGATAGCGTTGTCGCGCTGCAGCACGAGAGCGCAGATCGGTCCAGAGCTCATGAATTCAGTAAGGCTCTCGTAGAATGGACGGCCAGCGTGCACCGCATAGAAGGCACGGGCATCATCAAGGGTGAGGCGCAACCTCTTGAGCCCAACGACTTCGAATCCTTCGGCCTCATAATGGGCAATGATCTTGCCGATTAGGTTCCGACTTGTCGCATCGGGTTTGATCATGGCAAGAGTACGTTCTGCAGGCATGACGCCTCCCTTTCGCAAGACGGTTCTAAGAGTGTGTTAGTGAGTTCTTAGAGGTCGAGTTTAGCGATCGAGTCTTTGACCTCAGCAACCGAGTCTTCAAAGGCGGTGCGCTCATCGTCAGACAGGTCAATTTCAAAAACTTTTTCCATCCCACCGGCACCAAGCTGCACAGGAACACCAACGTACGCATTCTCAACTCCATACTCGCCCTGTAAAAAGGCAGCGCACGGCAGTATTTCCTTCCGGTCAAGAAGGATGGCTTCGACCATCTGAGCCACCGACCAAGCGGGTGCGAAGTAGGCGCTGCCGGTGCCAAGCAGGCTAACGATTTCGGCGCCACCATCGCGGGTACGCTGGACGATACGGTTAACCTGTTCCTCGCTCATCAGCTCGGTGATCGGCACGCCGGCAACAGTTGAGTAGCGTGGGAGCGGGACCATTGAGTCACCGTGGCCACCCAGCACGAAGGCATGTGTGTTGTCCACTGAAACACCCAGTTCCATCGCGATAAAGGTACGGAAACGTGCAGAGTCAAGCACGCCAGCCATGCCGATAACACGTTCTCGCGGAAAACCCGACTTCTTGTAGGCTAAGTAGGCCATGACATCGAGTGGATTGGTGACCATGATTATGATCGAGTTGGGCGAGTGCTTGGTTACCTCGTCAACGACACCGCCGATGATTTCAGCGTTCTTGAAAAGCAAGTCGTCACGGCTCATCCCCGGTTTGCGAGCCAGGCCGGCAGTGATCACGACAATGTCAGACCCTTGCGTGTCGACGTAGTTGTTGGTTCCGATAATCTCAGCATCGCGACCCATTAGCGGTGTCGCCTCCATCATGTCAAGCGCCTTGCCCTGTGGCATACGTTCAATGATGTCGGTAAGAACGATGTCAGCCAAACCCTTATTGGCAATGGCCAACCCGGTGGTGGCACCTACGTGTCCGGCGCCGACGACGGTTACTTTTTTACGGCCCATGGTCCTACTCCATGTTGGAAACGATGGCTTCCCCGAACTCTGAGCACTTCAGGGTCGTTGCCCCGTCCATCAGGCGCTCCAGATCATAAGTGACCGTTCTTGCCTGTATGGTGCGCTCAAGAGCATTTTCGATTACTGTGCCGGCCTCTGGCCAGCCCATGTACTTGAACATCATCACTCCAGACAGGATCAACGAACTCGGATTGACCTTGTCCTGACCGGTGTACTTCGGCGCCGAACCATGTGTCGGCTCAAAAAGGGCAACTTCGTCACCAATATTGGCCCCAGGCGCAATACCAAGACCACCCACCTGTGCCGCGGCCGCATCCGACATGTAATCACCGTTGAGGTTAGGCATTGCAACGACGTCGTACTCGTCAGGCCGCGTCAAAACTTGCTGGAACATAGCGTCAGCAATGCGATCCTTAATAAGGATCTTACCTTCGGGAACTTCACCGTTGTAGCATTCCCAAACTTCATCTTCACTAATCGTAGCGTCGCCGAATTCCGTCGCGGCAAGCTCGTACCCCCACTCGCGGAAAGCGCCTTCCGTGTACTTCATAATGTTGCCTTTGTGTACCAAGGTGACACTGTCACGCCCCTCGTCGATGGCGTATTTTATTGCCTTGCGGACTAGATTATGGGTTCCCGTGATCGAGATCGGCTTGATACCAATCCCAGAATCGAGCCGTATCTTGGCTCCCATCTCACTTGTAAGAAAATCAATGACCTTCATTGCGTCAGGAGTGCCTTCGGCCCACTCGATGCCAGCATAGACGTCCTCGGTATTTTCCCGAAAGATCACGATATCCAGTTTTTCGGGTTCCTTCACTGGCGACGGAGTACCCTCGTAGTACTTCACCGGACGGACGCAAGCGTATAAATCAAGAAGCTGACGCATGGATACATTCAACGAACGGATACCACCCCCAACTGGCGTCGTTAATGGACCCTTGATGGAAACCTTGTACTCCTCAATTGCATCGAGAGATACCTGCGGCAGGTACTCTCCGAATTGATTGTTCGCCTTCTCTCCCACAGGGATCTCCATCCACGCAATTTCTCGCGCACCTCCATAGGAATGCTTAACAGCGCCATTAAATACTGTATGGGCCGCAACCCACAGATCAGCACCGATGCCGTCGCCCTCGATGTAGGGGATGATGGGGTTGTCGGGAACGTGCAGTTTGCTGTTCTCAAATGTGATTTTTGAGCCCTCGGCGGGCGAGTTGATAGTCGCTGACATTTGTCAATCCAATGTGTACGGGCGCGCCGTGAGCGTGCCGGGTCGCAGATCAGCGCGAAGTTCGCGACTTCAAAAAACCGCGGTCTTCGGACGCATTTTCGGATACTCGGAAGCAGGCAAATCGAAACTGGCACGCGACGCTCGAGAGGGCGTAAAAGCAGGTTGCCAGACTGGGATGATTTTTACACGAGACCCCTGGCAGGGCAAGAAAAACGGCGGGTGCCACCTAACTCTGCTCTTCCGGTGACAGTGCCTGGACATTGATTGCGTGGTGAATGGTACCTTCGCATAAAAAGTCTGCTAGTTGTTGGGCAATTCCTTCGCCAATCTTCTCCTGCGCCTCTAATGTTGCCCCGCCAAGATGTGGCGTGCCTATGAAATGCGAATGGGCAAGCAAGTCTAGATTTACTTCCGGTTCTTGCTCGAATACGTCAAACGCTGCGCCTCCTGTATGGCCGGATTCAAGACTCGACAATAAGGCCTTCTCATCCACAAGGCCTCCGCGGGCACAATTGATTACCTTCGCACCGGGTTTCATCGATGCCAACGCATCGGCATCGATTAGGTGGTGTGTTTCCCTGTTAAGCGGAACATGGACAGTCAGTACATCGACTCGTGAGAGCAGTTCAGCCAGCGACACAATCTCGATTCCCACATCTGCTGCAACACGCTCAGAAACATAAGGGTCGGAGGCAATGACTTGCATTTCGAACACATGTGCCCTCCGAGCAACCTCGCGACCGATACGCCCCAAGCCAATAACGCCAAGAATCTTTCCTGAAAGCTCAACACCGAGGTATGGCTTTCGGTCCCAGGTACCTGCACGCAATGCGGCTGAAGCTTGCGGTATGTTACGGGCTAAGGCGAGCATAAGAGCGACCGTATGCTCCGCAGCGGTAATGGTGTTGCCCCACGGCAGGTTCATAACCAGAACCCCAGCCTCGGTCGCTGCCTGAACATCAATGTTGTCGACCCCTGCGCCAGCCCTTCCGACAACCCGCAGAGCAGAACCAGCGTTGATCGTGGCAGCATCGACGAAGTGGTGGGAGTGCACAATAACGCCAGCGAAAGGCTCGATAACGTCAGCAAGGGAACCAGGTTTATGTTCGGGCTGATGATCTACATCGCAACCAGCCGTTTCCAGGATTTCGATGCCACGGCCTTTTAACGTGCCACATACAAGAATCCTGGGGTCCCGCAACTTCATCGCGTGGACCCTTCATGGCCCTGGCCCGATGCCAAGCTGGCAACTGCGGCAGCCATTCCGGCACCCATGGAAACATCGTGGCCCCGGTCGGCAAGCACCCCCTCAAGCGCAGCAAGGACCGCAAGAAGATCTAGGTCATCGACATAACCAATGTGACCGATACGGAAGATGTGGTCCTTCAGTTCGCCCTGGCCCCCCGAAAGCTGTGCACCATAATGGTCACGCATCGCGGCGACTATATCCGGGCCGGTCCCGGATACTGGCGCCTTGATCGCCGTGACTGCTGGACTAGGCGCTGAAGAGAGCAGCTGGAGATCGAGCGCGACCATGGCCGCCCGGCAAGCTGTCGCCAGTCGATCCGCATTCCTTTCAAGTGCCTGGATACCGCCAACTTCGTCAATTGCCTTGAGGGAAGCCTCTAGCGCCAACAACAAACCAATTCCCGGAGTGAAGGGTGTCTGCGATTTCTCCGCTGACGCAGCATATTTCGCCAAATCAAGATAATAGCGGGGACTTGCAGATCTATTGCCGATCAATTCCCAGCCACGCGGTGAACAAGCGACAAACGCCAGCCCCGGTGGAATCATGAAGGCCTTCTGCGCCCCACCGACGACCGCTTCAAGGCCCCACTCATCAGTAGCAATCGGCAACGCCCCAACCGACGTAATTGCATCGACAACAGTTACAACTTCTGGCTCGACATCACGAACAGCATCCACGATTGCTCGAACGTCACAGATAGTTCCTGTGGATGTCTCGCTGGCGGTCAGGAACAAGCCCCGCACCGGCGCAGAATGTTCTACCATCACTGCTACGTCCGCAGGCACAACCAACTCTCCCGGGGCAAGAGTCAGCTCAAGGACTTCTAGCCCATAGGCCACAGCGATCTCGACCCAGCGCGCACCAAACTTGCCACCGGCTACGACAACAACCCGATCACCGGCGGAGAACAAACTAGCAAGTGCCGCCTCCATGGCACCAGTTCCCGAGCTTGTAAGGACAGCGACTGGGCCTTGCGTTCGGAACGCGTCCCTCAGGCCGAATTGAATGCGATCAAAACACGCGGCAAACTCAGGTGTGCGGTGATAAGGTACCGGCCCTGCCGCGGCTCGAATCGCTTCTGGATGCAACGGCGTTGGACCAGCCGTAAACAAGCGGGGCTTCTTGAGCATGAGCGTATTGTTGCAGAGGACTCATCTACGTGCTATTCGCAACGTGTGAGTATTGAATTCTTTTGTGAGTATTGTGGCAAATCGACTCCGGCCCTCAAACCGAGTAGCTGGAGATGCATTTGTGGAGGCCCCTGGTCTCTACCGCCCGGACCACCTTTTGATCCCGACGCGATCACCAGCGCTGCTAGTGGCGTCTGGCGATTTCATCGTCAGATTCGTCTCCCCTCTGGTCATTATCCAACCCTGGGGGAAGGTTGTGGTCGCTGGCTTCGTGCTAATAACGAACCTTCGATTGCCCTAGCCCACCTGGAGCCAACACTCTCTTTCAAGGACCGCGGGGTCACTACGCTTCTGGCGTGGGCCAGCCTCGCCGCGCAACCCCCACTCATCGAAGATTCATCGGGAAACGCTGGCGGATCTTTCGCCGCTTACGCCGCCGCTGCCGGTATTCCCTGTCGTATCTACGTTCCAGCTTCGGCTCCCCCTGGAAAGATAGCGGCACTGCACGCATTTGGCGCCGAAGTCGTTAAGATCGATGGGCCACGATTTAACACCACCGAAGCTGCCATAGCCGACAATGACGGAACCTACTGTAGCCACGCCTGGAACCCAATGTTTTTGGAAGGAACTAAGACAATGGCCTTCCAGTGGTGGCAAGAGCACAAGGGCCAATTCCCGAAACGGATCTACGTCCCCGCGGGCCAGGGATCGATCGTCCTTGGCTTGTTCTACGGTTTCCGGGAGATCAATGCTGCTATACCCGATTTTACTGTTCCGGCGATCATGCCCGTTCAACACCGCACCGCCGCCTCGCTCTGGGAGCCAATCAATATAGATGGCCCTGCGGTAGAACCCCGACCCGATGATGTCCCATCGATCGCTGACGGGATCGCCATCGATCAGCCGGTTCGTAAAGAGGCACTCATCACAGCAGTGACACAGACAGGTGGACGGGTAATCGCCGTCGGTAACGAAGAGATTCGAAATGCTCAGCGAAAATTGACAACTATGGGGGTCTGGGCGGAGCCGACCGGCGCTGTAGCAATGGCTGGACACATGCAGGTAGGTGACGACGACGATGCGCTCGTCGTCGTTAGTGGCCATGGCCTAAAAACGGGCAAGGTGTGAGCCCTCCCAAAGCAATAGGAGCGTTGCTCGTCGGCGGGTTTAGCACACGCATGGGCCGTCCCAAAGCAAAAGTTCAACTAGGCGAACTGTCCCTTGCAGCCCGCGCCAGCGATACCCTCTCGGAGTTGTCCACCGAGGTCATTCTCGTTGGTGGCGAGCCAATCGCTGATCTACAACACCGGCACCTTCCCGACGCCCGGAAGGATGCCGGGCCAGCGGCGGGTATCGAAACCGCCCTGAGCAATGAAGGCATTCACGTAGTGACGCTTGCCCTTGACCTGCCGTTCGTTCCGCCAGAGCTTCTGCTGGCAACGCTCATAGCAGTCGACCAAGGAGCCATTATCTGCGCCCCACGTTGGGAAGGACGATGGCACCCCTTATGCGCGACATACTCGCAGGCGGCGTTAGATCCACTCCGGCAACGTTTGGACCGCGGCGTGTTTGATCTCTACGGTTTGCTGGACGAACTCGCCACACCTCTTGAAACTAATGCACTTCGGGAAGTTGGGGAGCCAACAGAAATCCTATTAAACATCAATACACCGGAGGACCTCGAGGTTGCCGAGAAACTGCTATCTGCCAAGAGCCAAGAAAGCTGACGGGTCCAAAGAGTCAACCAGCAAGTCCAGCCTGGTACCTGTTGAAAACCTCCAGGGAGGTTGTCAACATCTTGCAACGTATTAGGCTCCGTATTTTCCTAGCCTTCCCGCATGCGCCAGCACCAAGGGCAACACATCCATGCTGCGCAATGGGCCCAAGGCCCCAGTGATGCAAGAAGTCTCACCGAACCCGTCTTGTCTGGCGTTTGCCCGACAGTGCGGGCCGCGAATCAGCACCGGTATCGGGTGCCAGGAGTGGGCCCCGTAGGTTGCAGGGGTTGAATGATCTCCCGTCACCATTACGACATCAAAGTTGAGTTCAAGCAACTCGGCCAAGGTCTGGTCAGCAAGTTCAATCTGCTCAGCCTTCGCATCAAAGTCCCCATCCTCTCCCCGGCTATCGGTGGACTTAAAATGAACGAAGATGAAATCATGATCTTCCATAGCGGTTCGGGTCAGACCAACGCAACTTTCGATTGTGTCCTCGGACGCAAACACGGTCATCCCGACGGCACGCGCAACACCACGGTACATCGGATAGGCAGCAACAGCGGCG
>PCAP01000046.1 GCA_002731215.1 Acidobacteriota bacterium
TATGGTACCGGCGATCTTCATCTCGTTGTTGCTAACCGACAACGTGCTGCCGCAGTTGGGTTTCGGGTCGCGCCTAGCAGATGGGTCGGGAATGTACCTGCTTGATCGTTTAGACGGGCTGTCTGAGGAGCTCGGCTTCGCTGCGTACACAGCCGGGCAGAAACAAACAGTGGATGTATTTTTTATCACCCTGGCACTAATGGCGGGAACGGCGGGACTGCCACACGTAATTGTGCGTTTTTATACCGTTCCGAAGGTAGCGGCTGCCCGTAGTTCGGCGGGTTGGGCGCTCGTCTTTATCGCATTGCTGTACACCACGGCGCCAGCAGTTGGGGCCTTCGCACGAACCAACTTCATCACCACTATCTCGAACGCAAAATATGATGAGATGCCTGGATGGTTCCACAACTGGGAAACCACCGGCCTAATTAGCTATGAAGATCACAATGGCGACGGCCGTGTCCAATACACCGGTCCGGAATCGAGCATCACTAATGAGGTAATCGTCGATCGCGACATCATGGTGCTCGCTAACCCAGAGATCGCCCGGCTACCGGCATGGGTAGTCGGCTTGGTAGCGGCTGGTGGACTCGCGGCCGCTCTCTCAACCGCCGCCGGGCTCCTGTTAGTCATTTCTACATCGGTGGCACACGACTTGTTCAAAAAGGGCCTGCAGCCGAACATCACTGAGAGACGAGAGTTGATCATTGCGCGGGTCGCCGCTGGAATGGCGGTCGGAGTGGCCGCCTACTTCGGGATAAACCCAGTGGGTTTCGTGGCGCAGGTGGTCGCCTTCGCCTTCGGCCTTGCTGCTGCTTCCTTTTTTCCTGCCATCCTCATGGGAATCTTCTCCAGGAGGATGAACAAGGAAGGTGCTATTGCTGGTATGGTGTCCGGCATTGTTTTCACTGCCGCCTACATCACCTGGTTTAAGCTCGTTCATCCGGAGCTTAATAGTGCCGAAAACTGGTTGTTGGGAATCTCTCCAGAGGGAATCGGCGCGGTGGGGATGTTAATCAACTTCGCCATTGCGTTAATAGTCTCGAGAGTCACTGAAGAGCCCCCCTGGGAGGTTCAGGCCCTAGTCGAGGAAATTCGGGTGCCCCGTCGCAGAGATGAAATGCCTGGAAGCCCTGTCTAGAAGCTGGCACAGGGACGAAATATTTCTTGACTAAGAAAGCCCCTCTCCAACTTGTTTCGAGTTTGTGGGATTGACCGTGGGCACGGAAAATTTCGGAAACCCGCAAACCGGATAGCATGTACTCATGGAAAAGCTGCGCATCCAAGGTGGTCACATGCTGAGCGGCAAGGTGCGGGTGGGAGGTGCCAAAAATGCTGCGCTTCCTGAACTCGCTGCGACGCTGCTGACCGACGAGCCAGTGCGGCTCACAAATGTCCCCGCGGTTCGTGATGTCGCTACGATCATCCGCTTGCTTGAGCATCTTGGGGTCCAGATAGAGCGTGATGCCAATGGGACACATTCCAGGCTCTGTGCATTCAACGGAACCGAAGCTCCGTATGACCTAGTGAAAACGATGCGCGCATCTTTTCTCGTTCTTGGCCCGCTGCTTGTTCGTACTGGGCGTGCTCGAGTCTCGTTGCCAGGCGGTTGCGCAATCGGTGCAAGGCCGGTTGATCAACACCTATCAGCACTAACCCAACTCGGGGCTAATCTGCGGGTTGAAAAAGGCTATGTCATCGCTGAAGCGCAGCGTTTAAATGGTTCCGAAGTAACTTTCTCTTCGCCCACAGTGGGTGGCACCGAGCATCTGATGCTGGCGGCATCGCTAGCACAGGGAACGACCGTGTTACGCAACGCGGCATGCGAGCCTGAAGTCGCCGATTTAGCCATTCTGCTCAACTTAATGGGGGCGAGAATCGAAGGAGCTGGCTCGGACACAATCGAGATTCGCGGTGTCTCGGAGCTCGGGGGGGCTGATCACAAGATACTCCCTGACCGGATCGAGGCCGGCACTTATCTCGTCGCGGGTGCTTTAAAGGGGGATCGGCTTGAGATTGCAAATTGCCGGCCCGCTCACCTCGAAGCCGTGATCAACAAGGTTCAGGAAATTGGCGCTAATATCGAGCCAGGAGATGGCTCCCTTTGTATAAGTGCTTCAACTGATTATCGTGCTAGCAACACTCGGACCGAACCTCACCCCGGGTTCCCTACTGACATGCAAGCTCAGTACATGACTCTGA
This sequence comes from Acidobacteriota bacterium, assembly GCA_002731215.1. Lineage (GTDB taxonomy): Bacteria > Acidobacteriota > UBA890 > UBA890 > UBA890 > UBA890. The sequence goes on from PCAP01000046.1 coordinate 2,203, forward strand.
TGACGCAAGCAGTCGGGACGGCAACAGTTACAGAGACAATCTTCGAGAACCGCTTCATGCACGTACCGGAACTCAACCGCATGGGCGCAGACATCACAATCGACGGCCACAGCGCCATCGTCCGCGGCCCACGGCAACTGGGCGGGGCTAGGGTCATGGCCACGGATCTTAGGGCATCAGCCTCGCTGGTCCTCGCTGGACTCGTTGCAGAGGGAGAGACAATTATTGACCGTCTTTACCATCTAGACCGGGGCTATGAATCATTAGTAGAGAAGCTTGGCGCCGCTGGCGCAAAGGTCGAGCGTTTCCGGGAGTAGAAAGGAGGGCAGATGTCCGACGATTGTTTGTTCTGTAAAATCGCGGCGGGTGACATTGTCGCAAAGATCGTCCATCGAGACGACAGTGTGGTCGCTTTTGAGGACATCAGCCCTCAGGCTCCACACCATGTGATTATCATTCCACAGGAACACATAGCCACGGTCAACGACCTACAATCGGAGCATGCGGGGATGGTCGGCAAGTTGGTAGCCACCGCCAAGTCAATAGCTGCAGATCGCGGCTTCGCGGACCAAGGTTATCGGCTGGTAATGAACTGCAACGCCGCAGGGGGACAAACAGTGTTCCATATTCACCTTCACTTGCTTGGCGGCCGCAGCCTAACCTGGCCCCCGGGGTAACACCCCATGCCCAATTGCAGAAACCTGATTATTTCAAGGTCTGATTTGTCTAATGGCAGCGTTTCCCTCTGCCTCGAAACATTACGGTAGCATCACCGAATTCAACTCTTACCGGAGAGAAAAGCTCATGCCTTCAGGCTTGACCATTGAAAACCGCGACGGGGTGCGTGTGGTTAGAATGGAATTCGGCCATGGCAACGCCATGAATCAGAAAATGCTGGATAGCCTAGCCGCCGGACTTGCTGATGGTGGCTCGAAACCAACGGTGCTAACCGGCGAAGGCAACATCTTCTCTGCCGGTCTTGATTTGGTGGCCCTCGACCGTCTCGATCGGGCCGACCTAGAGAAGTTCCTAACTCGTTTTTCAGCTACCATGATCCAAGTCCTCACGACACCTTATCCCCTCGTAGCTGCTGTTAACGGTCACGCCGTTGCAGGCGGCTGCGTCCTAGCACTCGCATGCGACTACCGCGTTGGCACAGAAGGCGAGTTCAAGATCGGCATGACTGAACTGTCACATGGGCTGCCACTGCCAGCTGTGGCGAGCGAGATCCCACGTGGCGCGTTGACGCCCCAGACTTACCGAACAGTGGTCATGAGCGGGGTCCTGATGGAGCCCGAGATTGCCAAGCAGGTCGGGATCTTCGACATGGTGAACAAGGACGCTGATAGCTGTGTTGACCAAGCCTGTGTCCTTGCCCAAAAGCATGGGAAGTCACCAGAGGCATTTGCTGGCGTGAAGGCTGCTGTGGTTGCTCCGATCGTCAATGCTATCAAGACACTCCGAGAACCCCTCGACCATCGATTTCTGGACATCTGGTTCTCCGAAATAGCCACTAAGTTACGGAGTGAAACAATTCAGGGCCTCAAGAATAAGTAACGCTGGAACTCCGGGCGAAGATCATAGATCTGGCCGCCGCGGTTACGAAAAAATAAGGTGGGCGACCGCCTTTGTGATGAAAGTGGGCTTCGAGCTACGGGAAAGTTGAACGAATAGACTTGCGTTTTCTTCTTGGAACAAGCTGGTCCGGGACGAGTTCACCGCCTAGCGGACGAAACCTTATCAGATGCGTGGTGCCCGAACCGCCTGTGCCTCTACCTCTTGAAGTTCTTCGCTCGTATCGAGGACTACCGTCCCCCAACGGCCACACTCTTCACAGTGCATGACGTAGCAAGGGTGATTTGCGTTGCAATGTTCACAGCAGTAAATGGGCTCCAGCAAGCTTGCAGCTTGAATGATTTGACGAAATCTTTTCGCCGCAGTCTCGTTTTCACCTTGCCGCTCGCTAAGTTTGGCCAGATGGTAAGTAACCGTCGGCGAAAACTCGACTTCACTCTCAAGATGTTCAAGCTCGGCTTTGGCTTCCTCTATCATCTCGAGCCGCGAATACAACAAAGCTAAACCTAAACGCGCTGCGCGACCATCCTCTCCTGTGATCAGTTCCATTGACTGATGAAACGCACGAATTGCCTGTTCCGGATCACCTGCCTCAAAATAATGCGTGACAAGCTCGTTCAACAATTCTAGTGAGCGCGTTGCAGCAATACCCTTAGTCCAAGCGTTGACGGCACCATCAACGTCGCCATCATCGAACCGGGCTCGGCCCTGTAACAAGTAAGCGGGAACAAACTGCGGATCTGCTTTCAGCAAAGAAGCAAAGATCGAAAGCGCTTCCTGACGTGCCTCCATGGTGCTTTGCTCCATAAGCGCACGACCCTTCTCTAAACGGAGCCCTCGAGCTAGAGCTTCTGCATCCCTTCGCTCGCTTGCGTCATGCAACAACTTGATGTGTTTTCCCTGTGCGTCGCAAGCATCGTCCCAGAGACACTGTGCGGCCAACAGGTCGCGCATACGAGCAAAGAGTTCCAAGTCACCCTTGGGGTTTACGGAAAGTCGCTGCTCCAGATGGCCAACGGCCCGAGCATATTTACCAAGGACCGCGAAGTCGCGCGCCAATTCATCATGTACGTCGCTACCATTGGGTGCGACACCGCGCGCACGCATGTGCATCTCGATCGCTTTCTCCATGTTTCCAAGGGCACGCGCCGCATTACCTCCATAAATCCAGGCGCTAAGTCGCTCCGGGTCCTTTTGAAGAACTATCTCGAATTGCTGCAGCGCGGTTTGGTGGTCGCCCCGCACTGCCGCCGCCAAGCCTAACTGGATTAATTCTGTGTCCTCTGCTGTCTTCAAGTCGACGCGCTTGCGCCGCCACCGCATAAACGCCGCCTTGGAAGAAAGTAGGACCGTATAGAGGAGGGTCCCGAGCACACCAAGCAATATCGCCAAGAAAGTGACTACCCAGAGTGACGTCTGAACTTCATCGGGAGGGAAACCCGGCACACGAAACGTTACCTGGTCCGTGTTGAGAGTTGCCGTCCAGAGGCCAAGCAGTACAGTGCCGAAAACAGCCAGCAACGTCACTAAGTTGCGCAAAGACATGTGGGCCTCCTTTCCGTCAGCTGCCGTCTGCTTCTTGTCGCTCCTGGCACTCAATGCACAGTGAGGCCCAAGGAATCGCCTTGAGGCGAGCCAGTGGAATCTTCTGCTCGCAGGACCTGCACTTCTCGTAGGTGCCTTCATCCATCCGACGCAGCGCTTCCTCAACTTGCAATAGGGTTGCGCGCTCGCCGTCACTAAGGCTGTAGAGAAACTCTTTGCGGTAGCCTTCCGAAGCTTGGTCGGCGAGATCCTGTAGCGGTTCCGCTGTTGCTTCGCGATTCACCGCCTGGGATCGACGATAGGCTTCATTGGCCTCGCGGCGTTTAAGTTCAAGTTGCTGGCGAATCTTCTTTTTTTCTGTGGCTCTCATCGACAATTGAAACCTTCTGGCAGTCTATACACTGGCAGCAGCGACAGAGGATCATTATTTAGCGACTGCAGGGCATCCCGTGGATAATCGTGAAGGCACGGTAGATTTGCTCAGTCAAAACCAAACGGGCCATATCATGCGGAAGCGTCATGCTGGAAAGGCCGAGAAGCAAGTCGGCCCGGTCGCAAACCCCAGAGGCCACACCGGCGGGCCCACCCACCACAAACGCCAGGGTCCGCGCATCATCGTAGCATTGTCGTTGTAGTAATTCTGCGAATTTCTGAGAATCTAGTGACCTACCCTGTTGATGTAAAACTACAAGGAATACTGGGTTAAAAGCCTCCAGCCGCCTCAAAATAGTTTTTCCCTGACGCTCAAGGCGATGTTCCTCGCTATATTGCCTGCCCGAAGGCTCCTCAGAAGTGACAACGCATTTACAGGTGCGCCATCGATCGATTCGCGACAAATATTCTTCTATCCCTAGACGGGCATACTCCGCAGTGGTTTTCCCGGGCCAGCAAAGGATGATCCCAGGAGGGTTAGGCACGTGAAACCCCGGTGGAAACGTCCTCTGGCCCAGTTTGCGATTCCTCGACAGCTTGACCTTCTGGAAGTAACTCCGCACGTTCGCCTAGCAACACAGGAGCGTCTCTCCAAACCCTTTCAAGTTGATAGAAGCGTCGTGTTTCGGGGGTGAAAACGTTGACGAGGCAATCAACAAAGTCGATCAACGCCCAGGCCCCCTCCTCATAGCCCTCTGTGTGCAACGGCGTAACATTCGCTGCACGCAATTTAACTTTGATGCCGTCAACGATAGCCTTCACGTGGCGATCGCTGCTCCCGCTGCATATCACTAGGAAGTCAGTAAAGCTTGCCAAGCCACGCACGTTGAGTACCAACAAGTCAATTCCCTTCAGGTCTTCGACCGCATCGGCAATGAGAGCAGCGTCGGCAGACAGTTCTAAGTCAAGACGTTTCGCGGCCTTTCCCGTACGAATTTTGTCGGATTCCCTCAAGAAGCGGTCTCCCGAGGCTTACCTGCCGATCTATATAGGCCATTGGCGCGAATATAACGGTCAACCTCATCAGGGACTTTGTAACGGACGCTCAACCTGGCAGCGACTCGCTCCCTGATTTCGGTCGATGAAATATCAATATGCACCGCGTCCGAAAGAAAAACGTGCCATTCCCCATCCGGGCATTGCTCTAATTGTTCTTGCGGCAGCAAGTCGCCCTCGCGGAGGTCGACAACACGATCGCTGATCCACGTAGGCATCTTGGCAACTTCTTCGAAGCCATGGCCCGGCCGGCTGACTACTACGATATGGCAAAGGTCGAGAAACTCTCTATGATCCTTCCACGTCTCGATATTGATAAAGGCATCAATCCCAGTAACGAAAACGATTTGCACTTCATCGCCCATATGCTCTTGTAATTGGCGCACGGTATCAATGCTGAAGCTTTTTCCCTTGCGGTTGGCTTCAATCGAGGAAACCACGAAGCCGGGGTTGTGCAATGTCGCGGCGACAACCATAGCAAAGCGGTGCTTCGCTTCAGTGAGGTTGTTGCTGTCTTTGTGTGGTGGTTGGTTGCAGGGCATGAAATACATCTCGACCAGCCCGAATCTCTCCCGGATTTCTTCCGCCAAAATTAAGTGGCCGAGGTGAGGGGGGTCGAAAGTGCCTCCGAAAACACCCACTCTTTCTACCGACATGCAGTTTCGCTTTCTTTAAAATGTGTTGCGCTAGTCAGTCGGTGTCTGTTCGCCAACCCAATTAACAAAATCGGGCAGCCCGACGCCACTGATCGAAGAAATAGTGCAAAATGACGCGCCATCCCTCTCGGCAACAACGCGCAACGCCTCAATGGTTTTCGCTGGTGGCGACAGGTCTGTCTTGGTAGCCACTACCATGCGTGGTCTTCCCAACAGCTTCTCGTTGTAGTGATGCAACTCGCTGCACAGTGCTTCGTAGTGATCAACAACGTTACCTTCTGGCGGCATTGTGTCCACCAACACAGCAAGTGCCCTGGTCCGCTCGATGTGACGCAGAAAATTGAGCCCCAACCCTTCCCCTCGATGTGCCCCTTCGATAAGTCCCGGAACATCCGCCAGCACGGCACGCCGGTAGCCAGATAATTGGAGAATTCCAAGGTTAGGCTCCAAGGTCGTGAACGGATAAGCTGCCACCTTCCCCTTCGATGCCGTGAGACAACCGAGCAACGTTGTTTTGCCAGCATTGGGGCGTCCAACCAAACCAACATCAGCAATAAGTTTGAGTTCAAGCTGGAGCGCGCGGCGCTCCCCCGAGCGCCCCGGATCAGCTCGGCGAGGAGCCCGGTCTGTCGAACTTTTGAAACGACTGTTACCACGCCCGCCATCACCACCTGCAGCGACCAAAACACGCTCTTCTTGTTCTGCCAGGTCCCCAAGTTCTTCACCGGTTTCAACATCACAAACCATCGTGCCAGCAGGAACGAAGATCTCGCAATCACTACCCTTCTTGCCGTGTTTGTTGCTGCCCTTCCCTTGGCTGCCATTCTTAGCTTTGAATAGCTGGCTTTCGCGAAGATGGCCGAGGTGGGTGTAGCTGCGGCCACAGACGAGATAAACCGAGCCGCCATCACCACCGTCACCGCCATTGGGGCCGCCCAGGGGGACATACTTCTCGCGCCGAAATGCAATACATCCTCGGCCGCCGTCACCCGCCTGGACCCGAATTTGTACCAGGTCACGGAACATGATCGATTTTCTAGAGGGCTCGCTTAAGCAATAAAGGCGCTATACGAGTAAAAGACAAATGGTCAGCAGGAGAATGGCGCTATTGGGGCAAAACCGAAACGAACTTGCCTCGTCTGCCTTTATCCTCGAAAGTGACGACTCCA
>PCAP01000047.1 GCA_002731215.1 Acidobacteriota bacterium
AAAGCGAGACAATAATTCGACCTTCACTGGAAATGCCTGAAGCCGGGCAGCAAACGTCATTGCGTGTTGATAGGCGAGCACCGTGGTCGGCGTCAAGACTGCCACCTGTTTGCCATCCATGACCGCTTTGAACGCCGCCCGCATGGCCACCTCAGTTTTACCGTAGCCGACGTCGCCGCAAAGCAGATGATCCATCGGCTTGGTGTCCTCCATACCGGCTTTTATCTCTCCGATTGCGTTAATTTGTCCGGGCGTCTCCTCAAATTCAAAGGCGTCCTCCATCTCCGTTTGCCATGGGCTGTCCTCACCAAAAGCATGGCCCTTGATAGTCTTACGGGCCGCATACAGTTCAAGTAGTTCACTCGCCATCTCGCGAAGTTCCTTTTTCACTCGTCTCTTGATATTGCCCCACGCCGTGCCGCCGAGTTTGTCGAGCTTGGGGGTGGCTCCCTCGACACCGTGGTAACGCTGGACGAGGTGGAGTTGATCGAGCGGCAAATAGAGACGATCCTGATCCCGGTATTGAATTTCCATGAACTCGCTAGTTCCGTCCTCAATATCGAGAGTTCGTACTGCGACAAACTTGCCGATGCCATGCTCGACGTGAACGATTGAATCGCCCGGCACTAAATTGCGAAAATCCGCCCGGAACGAGTCGCCGTGGAAACGGCGAGGGCGGCCTCGTACTCGGGTACGGCCGAAAATTTCCGTGTCTGTACCCAGCCAGAGAGATTGGTCCGGCAGACGAAACCCGGATGAAAGATCAGCACAAATTACCCAACAGTTGCCAGGCGCGTTATTTGGCTGCTGTTCAATACGATCCGCGTTTTCGGAAACAGCTAAGAACCCCTTCGCCTCGCCAGTGCCCTCGTCGCTTCCACTTCTCCCTTTGACACGGCTGTTCATTTGCCGGCCATCCGGGTCTTTGTCAGGCAGAAAGAGAGCGGTTGGGATCCCGTATTCTTCTAGAACTCCCGCCAGCCTCCTGGCTGAAGCAGGCCGGTTCATCGCTAGGAAAATGGAATCGCCTGTAGCCAGGGATTTGCTAACGTTTTCTGCTAAGTCAGCCATACGTCCTTGAAAAGCCGCGGCTGGCTGAGCGATCAACCTGAATGCCTCGGAAGTCCCATCTTCCGTGGCGAGGTCTCGCATCAGAAGCCGGTCCCGGCCGGTACGTCGGAGACCTTCGGCCAGATTGGAATACAAATCATCTGGCGGTTTCGCGTCCCGGCCGGCGGCCAACGCACGATGATAGTACTCATCGAGGTGGTTGCCCCACCTTGCCTCTTCTTCGGTAAATAACTCTGGCTCGATCTCTACCCAAAGCGGATCAGCGAGATAATCGGCGAGCACGGCCCTGGAGCTTGCTTCTTCGCCCTCAAGCCAACTGCACCGGCCTTGTGGGCTTTGATTACTTTCCGAACCCTCAGAAATGTTTCCGGTCCAGGGTGCAGCAAGCTCGAAATGCTCCCGCGCTGGCGGGAGTTCAACGAATTCGATAGAACGAAGTGAGCGCTGATCTCGAGGGTTAAATTCCCGGATCGACTCAATCTCGTCACCAAAATACTCAAGGCGAATTGGATATTCGCTGGTCGCCGGAAAAACATCCACTATTCCGCCCCGAACCGCCATCTCTCCAAGGGATTCCACCAACGAATGGCGCTGGTAGCCAGCAGAGCCAAGAGCGCCGACAAGTTCCTCCAGCGGAAGATCATTACCAGCCGCGATCGTCAACGTGGAACCCAGGAAATGCTGCGGTGGCTGAAGATACTCGAGCCAAGACAACATCGGAGCAAGGAGGATGTCTACCTTGTTTCTGGCGCAACGGTCGAGTGTTTGGATTCGTTCTCGGATGTGATCCGGATGTGGTGCTAGCGCGCCGTAAGGATCGACGCCCAGCGGGGGGAACGCGACGACCCGTCTTCTCCCATCTCCGGTGCGATGAAACGCACGCAGGTCCAGCAACAGTGCCTCCCCGTCGAAACGCTCTGGCAACACGACCGCTAGTGGTCGGCCCACTGTCTCCTGAATATGTGCCAATACTGCTGCCCGGTAGCTGCCAACCAGGCCCTCGAGAACAACGGTACGGCGCCCCTCAATTGCTCTCAGCACACGTGCTAAATCGGGGTGCTTAGAAACGATAGATACGACCGTTTGGAGCATGTCGGACTGTCTTTCAACGCAATTATCCCTCAACGGAGCTTGTCCGCTGAGGGTCGTCAACCTCCACAAGTCTGCCACGCCAACGTCACGAGCGTGTTCATCATGGGGTTTTCAATGTGCGAACCGATTCACTTCGAATCTTTTGGAAGTGGTGACATCTGATGTGTTTCTAGATACCATCTGATGCATGGCCCGTACTACAGTAGACATTGACACTCCGGTTTTGCAGGAAATCAAAAACCTGGGGCGGGCGGAGGGCAAGTCGCTGGGCCGCCTAGTTTCCGAGTTGTTAAGCGAAGCCCTTGGGCATCGGATAACAGAGCAGGAAGAATTCACCATGGACTGGTTCCATCAGGACATGGGAGCTCTTATTGAAATCGGGGACAAGGACGAACTGTACCCAGCTATGGACAACAACGGCCCGTGAGTTTCGCAGTAGACACCGATGTCCTATTACAGGCATCCGATACTGGTGCGCCCCTACACCACGCCGCGCTTGATTTTCTCCAAGAGCGTATTCGAGGACCTGAGCTGTTCTGTGTCCCCTGGCTGACGCTTACAAACTACTTGCGCATTGCCACTCATCCAGGCGTCTTCTCCAGGCCGCTGGCGCCTGTGACCGCGAGGGCGAATATCGATTCATTGCTCGCTCTGCCCAATGTCCGGGCTCTAGGCGAGGGGGGCCGGTTCTGGGAATGCTACGCGGAAGTGACTCGTGGTGTGGTCGTCCGGGGAAACTTGGTGCAGGATTCCCACCTGGTGGCCATCTTGCTCGAACACGGAGTGCCCCTCTTGTATTCAACCGATGCAGATTTCAAAAAATTCTCCACACTCCGTGTGTGTGATCCGTTTGCGAGCTAATCACTGGTCTTCGGATTCTCCAGTCTTCTTCCACTCAATCCCACCCTCAAAACTCCAGTGGTGTGGTAGTCGAGCGACCCCAGTATCACCAATTGGAGAAATCGTGCGAAACCGAGTGAGCCCACGTTGATAATCGTACGGGTAGCCATCGAGTCGATGGACAGCCAGATCCAGATAGTAGGCGCCTTCGATTAAGTTAAGCGCAGGGATTTCCATTCGAACGCTGGCCGTACCGTGAAGTTTGGCGGCAACGAAAGACTCGATGTCGGTGTTGGTCCCATAGCAGCAAACCCCATCCGCGTTGAAGATCCCAATTCCAACGACGAATTCATCTACTGGATCCTTTGCTTTTAGGGTGAGTTCGATTGTCATGGGATCACCACAAGTAAAGACATAATGCTGGCCACCTTGGGAGTCAAGCATCCGTACCTGGTCAATAAACACCTGTTGGCTTCCCCAACGGCCTGGTTCATAGGGCACAGCGGCGGCGATTTCCTCGGCATGTTCTGCCCCGCCAGGCTTCCCATCATCATTACCGTCAACGGCATTCGACAAATCAGTATCGAGGCCGTCCTCCCCTCCTAGTTCAGGATATGCGCTTTGACTCTCGGTGGTTTTCCCACGGCGATTATCACCGGCCGCCAGCTCTCTTTCCTCCTTGCGAGCCACCCATTGAAGATAGGCATCAATAATCTTCGGTGGGTCACCAGCCTGCTCGATCGAGCCGTCCTTCATCCAAACAACCCGATCGCACAGCTGTCTGACTGAATCCAGACTGTGACTGACTAGCAGGATTGTCTTACCCCGGCGCTTGAACTCGGCAATTTTGTCTAGGCACTTGTGAACAAACGCCTCGTCGCCAACAGCTAACACCTCGTCAATAAGCAAAACTTCGGGGTCGATATGGATCGCGACCGAAAACCCTAGCCGCATGTACATGCCACTTGAATACGTCTTCACTGGAGCGTCGATGAAGTCCTTTAACTCAGCGAACGAAACGATTTCGTCAAAACGCTCCGTAACTTGCGCACGAGAGAGGCCGAGAATGATGCCATTAATGAACACATTCTCCCGGCCAGAAATTTCAGGGTGAAACCCAGCGGCCAGTTCTATAAGAGCTGAAATCCGACCATTAACCGTGACTTTGCCTGTGGTTGGTTTCGCAACACCGGCAATAATTTTGAGGAGGGTGCTCTTGCCAGCACCGTTGCTACCGATCACCCCCAGGGTTTCACCTCGAGCGATGTCTAGGCTGACCCCGTCAAGTGCCGTAAACACCTCGCCCGGCGACAGTGTTTTGAACAGGTCGCCGCCTAGAATGGCGCTCTTGAGAGTGAGAAAGCGATGTGCGTGCGCCACCTTTCGGTACCGCTTGTCAACGTTCTCGACCCGCACAACCGACCCCGCCATCACCATACCTCCGGGCGCAAGTCCCTCCCTGCTGGAATTATCAAACTTCCTCCGGAAAGGAATCGCGCAAACGATCAAAAAACCAGTAGCCTGCCATTAGGATTAAGAATGCCACTCCCAGCGTCACCGGCAGTCGCTTCCAATTTATCAGCGTGCCCTCGAAGATGGACAGATGGTAACCGTTCATGATGTGGGTCATCGGGTTTAGATCGAGTGCCTGAGAAACGACCTTCGGGACCCAGCTAGCACCTTCCGCTTCCGCCATGTTCCGGATGAATTGGCGAGAATAGATAATTGGTGTAAGAAAAAACCACAGCGTCAGTGTGTTGGCGAGAATGTCCCGAATATCGCGGAAGTGTACAGCGAGAGCAGCCAAGCCCAGTCCAAGGCCTAGCGACAGAATCAATTGGGTAAGAATCACTAGCGGCAGCCACAGAAGGTGTACACCTATCCCGTCTGGCTTATAAACAATCCAGAAGCAAAGATAGATCGGCAGCCCTAGCAAGTAGTGCACCCCGTTGGCTAGCACGCTAACAACCGGCAAAATCTCAGCCGGAAAAATTAACTTCTTTATCAGGTTGCCACCTGCGATCAAAGAATTGGATGCGTCTGTAAGCGATGCCGCAAACCACGCCCACGGTAGTAATCCACAGAACATAAACAGTGGGTAAGGGTCGGTGTCCGCGCCCTGAGCGCGTGGCGGCGTGAACACGGTTGTGAACACGATCGTGTAGACCAACAGCAGCAAGAGCGGGTTGAGAAACGACCACAGATAACCACCTACCGAGCCACGGTAGCGTGCCTTTAGCTCTCGCGTCACCAAGCTCTGAATCACTACGCGATGTCGGAACAGGTTGTTTAGTCCGTGTTTCATCTGTGGGTATCAGTGGGCGTCGGCTGTGCACAAGTCCGTGGAAAAGGTTCCATATACTTGCGCGTCGGTCGCGGAAAACCTGTTCAGGAACCCGCTAGAGCCTGTGCATCAGCGGTGGAAAAGGCAAGCCAGGCGAAGGGAAAACTGTTCGAAAACCTCCGAAAACGACCCAACACCGGAGGGAAACCTGTGTATTCGCTGCTGAAAAAAGCTTTGGCTTGGCGGAAAAGCCTGTTGAATAGTTGTGGATACGACACAAGTCGGACGTGTAGAGGTTGTTGTCATCTGTTAAACGCCTGTGAGCCGAACGGTTCACCTGCGGGGTCTCTTGTCTGCCTGGCTAGAAGCCTATCCCCCAAACCATCGAACCGTCTAGGGATTATTCCTCTGTGGTCTTCTGGAGCGGCTCCCCCCCCTCGATGACCCACATACGGTGAGACTTTTCGGCATTGCCATCTGCATCGAATTTGGTACTTCCGGCCGCCCCGGGGAAAGGGTTCATTGCGTTCATATAGAACGAGATGTTGCTGGCGGTAGGGCCTTCCTGTTCGATCGCCTGCACAATGATGAGCGTGGCGTCGTAACCGTGCGCCGCATATACGTTCGGATCGTCCCCAAACTTGTTACGGTACGCTGCTATGAATTCTGCAGTTGCATCTTCCTCAGCATCAAACGTGACCATCGGATATACCAAACCCTCGACCGCCTCACCGCCCACCTCCACGAGTTCATCGGGAAGAATCGCGCCAGTCCCGAACAGTGGGAGTTCTATGCCCGCATCGCGCAACACTCTCGCGGTGGCTGCTGTTTCATCGGAGTACCCGGCTATGTAGATGCCGTTGGCTTCAGTGGCGACCAGACCTTCGAGGTCTCCTGCTATTAGCGCTTCTGGCTGATCTGCCGGAAACGAAACCTGGGCCTCCATACCACCACCAAGCGTACGGAAACGCGCGATGAACACGTTACCCAGGCCATACTCGCTCTGGCTTCTAACTACGTGCACCTTGCGGATTCCGGCGACGTTATAAATATAGTTCGCCAGTGTCACGGCCTCGAAATATTCGCTTGGGTAGTTGCGGAATATGTAGTCTCCCTTGTCATTGAGCGCCGAAGTCGACGATGCCGGCGAAATCAACACAATCTCGGACTGCTGAAACAGGTCAGCGACCGCGAGCGTTACAGTGCTACTGTCCGATCCGATCACCGCGGGGAGCCCTAGGTCGATGAATTCTTGCGCCACCTGCAACCCAATTTGAGGGTCGCTCTTAACATCACGAACGGTGACTGAAAATGGGACCCTGGTGCCATTACCACCAACGTCGACACCACCAGCTGCGTTGACTCGATCAACCGCAACTTCGATGCCACGTTGAATTGACTGCCCATAAGACGATGCGCGTCCCTCCAGCGAAAGAAGCGCTCCGAGCTGAACCTCGGAAACTCCTCCGCAGCCAGCCATGCTAACAACGGGAAGCATCAACACTACGGCCCATTTATTGAGAGTTTTCATTGTCTTTTCCTTCCAGGCGACCCCCCTATTTGACCGCTGCTCGTCCTTTGATGCAACCACCCGAGGTTTATTGGCACCAACTGAATTTCCCTGTCTCAATTTTCCCTGGTGTTCCCTCGCGCGGTTTCCAGACGCATCGTGGACCGCTTCAAGGCTTCTAGGGCGCGATCGACATCAGTAGCATCTTCGGGATTCTTGAGCCGGTCTCGGGCACGTTGCAAAGCTGCTTCGGCACGAACTATGTCAATATCTTGTGCCGTCTCAGCGGTCTGTGCCAGAACGATGACACGATCCGGGAGAACCTCTACCAACCCCGACGAAACGGCCAGTTCAGCCCACTCGCTGGTGCCAATGGTGCGATAGCGTAGCATCCCAGTGTCAAGGCTGGTGATAAGGCGCTCGTGGCTCGGGAGGACGCCAAACTCGCCAACGCTCCCCGGTGCTCGAACGGCATCGACTCGTTCGGTAACAACCTGCCGCTCCGGTGTAACGACTTCAAGCAAAAAGTCAGTCGTAATGGCGCTATTTTGTCCGGCCTCAGACATAGATCGTTACTCCACCACTTGCGGATCGTGTTCAGCTTCAGCCAACGCGTCGGCTTCGGCCAGCGCCTCTCGTACTTCGGCACTTTGCCCGGTTTCCTCGGCCATTTTTTCACCTTTTTCACGTGCTTCTTCGATAGTGCCAACCATAAGGAAAGCTTGTTCTGGTAGGTCGTCGTGCTCGCCGTTAATAATCTCCTGGAACCCGCGAATTGTGTCATCGAGTGTGACGTACCTGCCTTGCATCCCAGTGAAATTCTCCGCTACGAAGAACGGTTGTGACAGGAATCGTTGCATTCGACGCGCC
>PCAP01000048.1 GCA_002731215.1 Acidobacteriota bacterium
CACATCCAACACGACACGCTGTCACACACCTTTATGACATGATTGCCAACGGGTTTTCGAAACAGAAGGTTGTAGAAGGTAGCCAACCCTTCGAGGTCGGCAGCAGGAAGCTCAAGGTACTCAGCGACGTCCTGTAGCGCTGTGTCCGAGATGTATCCATCGCGTCGTTGCACCCACCTCATGACGCTCACGGAAGCGGCACGTGCGTTGTGGTAGTGGGAGCGGATCTCGTCGAGCTGGGCTCTATCTCCGGCGCCGAAACTCATCGATCAATATCCGCGAGTACGTAGTCAATGCTACCCAGGATAGTTATGAGGTCGGCGATCAGACTGCCACGTGAGAGCTGCGGCAGTATTTGCATGTGGGCAAACGACGGAGTGCGGATGCGAAGCCGGTAAGGTGAGGTACCACCGTCGGCAACGATATAGTAGCCGTTGTTGCCTTTCGGAGCCTCAATGCCGGCATGCGCCTCGCCCGCGGGGATTGTGAAACCCCATGAAACTCCGACGAAGTGGTGAATCAACGTTTCAATATTGATCATCGTTTCATCACGGGAGGGCGGCATCGACATATGATCGTCTGCGATGTAATTGCCTGCCGGCATGTTCTCCGCTGCCTGTCGGATAATGCGCAGACTCTGCCGAATTTCCTCGAAACGCACCGCAGCCCTTGCGAAGCAGTCACCACCATCGGCAGTCGGTATCTCGAAGTCGAATTGGTCGTAATCCGAATACGGACGTTTCTTGCGGAAGTCCCACTCGAAACCGCAAGCGCGCAAATTCGGACCAGTGACGCCCCAGTCGATTGCTTCGTCTAAGCTAATCGCCCCGACGCCTCGAGTACGTGCCCGAAAGATTGGATTCCCGATTAATAGGTCTTCATATTCCTTCAGTCGCTTCTCGAAACCCTTGAGAAACTCATTCAGTAAACCTCGCCAATCGTTCGGCAGGTCCATAGCGACGCCGCCGATGCGAAACCATGTTGGATGCATGCGGCCACCGGTGATTGCCTCGACGACATCGAACAGCTTTTCACGGTCAGTAAAGGTAAAAAACACTGGTGAAATCGCCCCGACGTCGTGCCCGAACGTTCCGATCCATACCAGATGCGAGGCAATACGAAATAACTCGCAAAGCAGAACACGGATAATCTTGGCGCGCTCTGGGACCTGAGTTCCCGATAGCTTCTCTACGGCGAGAAGGTAGGCGAGGTTGTTGTTAACACCCGAGAGGTAATCGATACGGTCGGTGTACGGGAGGTAGGTATGAAAGGTCTGCCGCTCTGCCATTTTCTCTGCGCCGCGGTGGTGAAAACCAATATCGGGTATGACGTCGACGATTCGCTCTCCATCAAGCTTAAGGACAAGGCGGAGTAGACCGTGGGTACCGGGGTGGTTGGGGCCCAGGTTAAGGAACAAGTAATCCGTCTCGTCTTTAGGAATGGCTTTGTCAGCGCCCGGAAATTTTTTCGAGGCCCAGTCGCCATCGCTCAGACCCCAATCATCTGGTCGAAATCGAAGTGCTTCCTCATGTTCCACAAGCCGTTCTTCTGGGAGGCTGTAGGGTTTCATCTCAGTGGCTCGTGCCGGGTGTTCCTTACGCAACGGGTGACCTTCCCAATCAAGCGGCATGAGGATTCGCCGTAGGCAGGGGTGACCGTCAAATCCGATACCGAACATGTCGAAAACTTCGCGCTCGTACCAATTTCCAGAGGGCCAGATGTCACTCACGGTAGGGGCACTTGGATATTCTCCCTTGAGTGTGACCTTTAAACGTAGGTCGGTATTGGCCTCGTAGGACATCAGGTGGTAGATGAGAGTGAAATCTCCGTGTCGTTCAGTCGCGTTTCCGCGGTGTTCTTCCCTTACTTGTCGATTACGTTCATCGATCGCCGTCAGGTCGTACAGAACCCGGTAGCGGTCATCGCTCTCGTTTACCAGCCATGCGAGCGCATCGTGCGCCTGGTCAAGCGGTACCCATGCAGTCGGGATGTCGTCTTTTGTTGGTTGGACAATCACCGCCTCTTCACCGAGACGCAGCGCTAAAGATTCCAGAACTGTGGCTTTAGCGGGCATATTTCAGCGACCCTCACTCGGCGGGCGCAAATTTCCCTGGCGGCGGCGTTGCTCACGCTTTAGATCACGCTGGACTGGTAATTCGGTGGCCGGCACGATGCCGTGCTCATCGATGGTCCAGGAAAGCGGGCGTTTTTCGGAACCTATTTGATCCTGAAGTAGTAGCAGTCCCTCGAGGAACGCCTCAGGTCGTGGTGGGCAGCCTGGCACGTAAACATCGACCGGGAGGATAGAGTCAATGCCTTGGACGACACTATAGATGTCATACATGCCGCCAGAATTGGCACAGGAGCCCATCGAAATGACCCATTTTGGCTCCAACATTTGGTCATAGAGTCGTTTGATTACCGGAGCAACTTTTTTGAAAACAGTACCTGCGATAACGATGAGATCAGCTTCACGTGGCGTTCCACGGAGCACCTCCGCACCAAAGCGAGCGGTATCGTGTTCGGATGTAAACGAGGTCATCATCTCGACGTAGCAGCACGACAGGCCGAAGTTGAACGGCCACATCGAGTTCTTGCGCCCCCAGGCGACGAGATCGTCTAGTCGCGTCATAGCGAAGAACTGTTGAATCGTCGAAGCAAACGAACCACTGGTGGCACGAGCCGCTGCTTCCGCGAGGTCAGCGGAGCGATCACGTACTGCGATCTCCAACAACTGCTCCCGGGTCAGGCGAGGATCACTCATGCTCGATCCGCCAGTCGAAAGCTTGCTTTGCCCATAGGTACAATAGTCCAGCGAACAGCATGATCGAGAACACCAATGCCTCAACGTAACCCAGCCAACCAACATCCCGGGCCGCGACCGCCCAGGCAAATAGAAACGCCGCTTCGAGGTCAAACACAAGAAAGGCGAGAGCGATTAGATAAAAGTGCACCGGGAACCGCATGGCTGGCTGCCTAGTCGGTGGTATTCCTGACTCGTACGGTAGATTTCGACGCCGTGAATTGCTCCGTGGCCCAATGATCGTCGACAGCCCAATGACCCCACTGATCAGCAAGAAAACAATTCCAAGCCATAGTGCAAGTGGCCAAAGAGCTTGGTCGGAAAGACTAGAAAGAGGCATTTAGATGGCTCATTTTTTCCTTTAGACAGTGAATTTACATAGCTTGTGAAATTTTTCACAAAGACTGGCCCGAAAAAACGCTCCTTAAAGCCCACAGGTCGTTAGCGGTCCCTGGTCGGTGGGGCTCGGGACGTAACGGAAGGAGCGATCGTGCCGATCTCACACTGTGTGACAACTATGCCGCCCAGGAGCACGAAAATCAACGACAGAATTGTGACTTCATGGTTCTCAGATGCAAAACTCTAAAAGTGATCTGTAAGTCTTGGTTGGCAGCGTAGGTTGTGAATCGCAGTGATACCTAAACCTTTATCGAGAACGGGTCGCCAGGCGTTCCTACTTGCTCCAACAACCATGACGGACTAGCCTGCTGCTATGAGTGATCGGGCAAGTCAATTTGACCTGGAAGTAGTGCAAGAGGCGATCAACGCAGCTGGCGTTGATGCTTGGTTGTTTGCGCAATTTCACGGTCGTGACCCACTAGCGACGCGTGTTCTCGGGCTTCCCACTGACGGTCTTCAGACCAGGCGGTGGTACTACATAATCCCAGCTCAAGGAGAACCGCGAGGCCTCGTTCATGCCATCGAACCGGGGGCGCTGGAAGATCTCCCTGGGAGCCGTCGGCGTTACCGAACGTGGCAGGAGCTGGATACTGGGCTCAACGAGCTGCTGGAAGGTGTCGGCCGGGTGGCGATGCAGTACTCGCCGCAAAACCGAGTTCCTTACGTGGCGATGGTTGACGCGGGAACTGTGGAGGTGGTGCGTGAACGAGGAATTGAGGTGGTCTCTGCAGCCGACCTAGTCCAGCGTTTCACTGCCGTGCTCGACGACGGTCAGATCGCGTCGCATCGTTTTGCTGGGAAGAGGCTTCCGGATGCCATCGAAGAATCTTTTAAGGAATGCCGGGCACGGCTGCTGGCTGGCGCTGCGCTCAATGAATACGAATTGCAGTGCTACCTGCTTGAGCAGGTAGAGGCGATGGGGTTAACGACCCCCGACGCGCCGATCGTGGCAGTCAACGGGCACGCTGCCGATCCTCACTACGTACCCGGGCCGGAAGGCAGCAGTCCGATTGTGCGAGGTGACTGGTTGTTGATCGATGTATGGGCCAAACGGCCAGGAGATGAGAGCAACGTTTTTGCCGATATTACCTGGACAGCGCAAGTCGATTCGGACGTGTCTGATCGCCGGGCCGAGGTATTCCAGGTCGTTTTGGGGGCCCGCGATGCTGCGATCGACCTAGTACAGCAGCGATACGCAGCTGGTAAAGAGGTGCGTGGTTTCGAGGCCGACAAGGCTTGCCGTGAAGTTATCGAAAATGCCGGGTACGGTGCCGCGATCCAGCACCGAACAGGTCACAGCATCACCAACGAGATACACGGTAGTGGTGCCAACCTTGACGATTTCGAGAGCCACGATGAACGTCTGCTGATGCGTTCAACATGTTTTTCCGTTGAGCCTGGAATCTACCTGGAAGGTGATTTTGGTGTTCGCTCCGAGGTCGACATCCTGGTACCGCCGGACGGTTCCCCAGAAGTGACGGGTCGAAAGCAAACAACAATGATTCTGTTGCTCGCGGATGATCCTCAATACTGCTGAACAGATCCAGATTTGACCTCATCTGCCCCGGTAGTGAGCGCGAACATATCCGAACCCCGAAGACCTTTGTTTGCGGGCTGTGGGCTGCTTGAACGCGATAAGACAGAGACGGTTCTCAAGACAACCAGTTGCATGAGGGTCTGACCACAGCCTGCTAGACTCACCCAGTCGTTCTGTGGTCGGCTGTTATTGAGACATCTGTTTCGAGAGAGAAGAGGAGAAGTGGCGATTCAGGCGGTTCAACTCCGAAAAGGAATGATCATCGAGGTGGACGGTGAACTATTGCGTGTCCACGACTTTCAGCACGTGACGCCCGGCAAGGGTCAAGCGGTGGTTCAAACCAGACTGCGGAACCTTCGTAGCAGCGCCATGATCGACAAGCGTTTCCGATCACAGGAAGCGGTTGAGAGGGTGCAGCTAGAATCCAAAGAGATGGAATATCTCTACCAGGAGGGTGACACCTATGTGTTTATGGATTCAGTGACCTATGAACAGACGTACCTGAGTGCAGCTGCGATAGAGGAAGCGCTTCCTTACCTTATCGCGAACCTGTTGCTGAAGATCGATTTCTATGAGGGCCTACCTGTTGGTATCGAATTGCCGACGACGGTTGATCTTGAGGTCACAGACACTGAGCCAGGACTCAAGGGCGCGACGGCGAGCGCGAGTTCGAAGCCGGCGACGCTGGAGACCGGATTAGTGGTTGGAGTTCCGCAGTTTGTCAATATTGGGGATAAGGTACGCGTCGAGACCTCGACCGGTGAGTATCTGACGAGGGTATAAGGCGCCAGGAGACTACAACGTAAAGGCATTCAAATTTCGTAGACCTCTCATTTGTCTCGGAACCGTTTCCTATGAGTATCCGCACCCGATCGTTAACCAAGACCTACGGGACCACTGAGGCCCTGCGTGGTGTTGACCTTGATATCGAGTCGGGAGGGATCATCGGGCTACTCGGTCCTAATGGTGCCGGCAAGACAACGCTGGTGGAGGTTTTCGAAGGTCTCCGTACCCCTACGGCGGGCGAGGTATCGGTCATGGGCTTCGACCCGTCGCTGGAGAGTGTTGCGCTCAGGCAACACATAGGTGCGCAACTACAGGCAACACACATCCCCGACGGCCTGACCGCCTTCGAGGTATTGCGTCTGTTCGCATCGTTTTATGAGAGATCTGTGCCGGTCGAAGACGTCCTAGAGCGCGTTAACTTGAACGGCAAAGCTAGGGAACTGGCCCGTAACCTGTCAGGGGGGCAGAAGCAACGTTTAGCGATTGGCATGGCCTTGATCCACGATCCGGCTCTGCTGATCTTTGACGAGCCGACTGCAGGACTCGATCCGGCGGCCCGACGCCAACTGCACGAGATCATTCTCAACCTCAAGGAGCGAGGCCGGACTATTCTTTTTACGACCCACTATATTGAGGAGGCGGAGAGGCTGTGCGAACGTGTCGTTATTCTTAACCGTGGCCAGGTGGTGGCCGACGGAACGCCTCTCGAACTGGTCAGGTCGTCCGAAGGCAAATCGACCATTTTCATTGACGTCGATGGGCCGTTCGACCCTGCTCCGCTGCTGGCAGTCGGCGCGTTGGAACAGGAAAGGAGAGGCGCACACTATCGATTCAGTGCCATCGACTCAACCGCGGTCATCGTTGCTCTTGGTGAGGTTCTACGGAGCCAGGGGGTGACTCTCACCGACATGCACATGCACCGGCCGACACTCGAGGACTTTTATCTCGAGATGGTCGACGATCCGGAAGTCGCTGATCTAGCTGTGGGAGGGGAGTCGGAAGTGGCTGTCAGAAAGCCAGTCGCATGAGCGCCATTCGAGGCACACTCGAACTAAGCAGAGCCTACTTGCTGAAGACGATGCGGTCTCGCTCGGCGCTGATCTGGACCCTTCTTTTCCCGCAGGTGTGGCTATTTATGTTCGCTCTCATTTTTCGCAATATGCCGGATGGTATGAACGCACGGATGCCTGGGTTGTTTACCATCACTGCATTCTCTGGCGCCTTTTTCGGTGTCGCGTATTCACTGGTGACTGAGCGTGAACAGGGCATCTTGCGACGGATATGGGTAACTCCCGCTACTGCCACCATGGTAGTGATCGGCAACGCGGTACGTTCGTTGGTCATGGTGGCTGCTTCGCTATTCATGCAAGGCTTCCTCGCAAGAATGGTATTAGGTGTCAACTTCGGTCCCGCTGTCTGGCAAGTCGCAGTGGTTCTTGTTTTCGGTGTTTGGGCGTTTGTCCCGCTGGGGTTAATTATGGGGAGTGCTGCGAAGGATATGCGCTCGGCGCCGGCGATTAGCAATCTTATTTTCTTTCCGATGGTCTTTATGTCGGGTGCGGCGCTCCCCTTGGACATGCTACCGGGCTGGCTTCAGGGCTTTGGTCGCATGTTGCCGACTACATACCTGGTGCAGGCGCTCGAGGGCGTGATGGTCCGGGGTGAAGGCTTGAGCCAGCAAGGTTTGCCCCTGGCCGTTATGTTGACTAGTGGTTTTATTGCTTTTGGTTTCAACAGCTTGCTCTTTCGTTGGGAGTCGACCCAGCCGCTCGGTGCTAAGCGGGTCGGGACTGCTTTGGCCGGTTTGACGTTGCTTTACGCGATCGTCGCACTGGTGACTTAACAATCCGCCGACCCACTCAACGCAGTAGATGGCGAAGAAAAAAACCGAGGTTGGCGGGCCGTTCGGCTAAGCGCCGCATAAACCACGGATACCAGGCTGGGCCATAGCTAATATAGATGCGAACTGGGAACTGGCCGGCGAGTGTATCGTCCTGTAAATCCCTCGCGATGCCGTAGAGCATCTGAAACTCTAATCCCTCTTTTATGCCGCGATCCGTGGCCAATGATTCTGCTTTCTTGACCAGTTTGCGATCGTGGGTGGCAACCGCGAGATGCACTCCGTTGGCTCGCGCATCCTCCTCAAGCATGCGCGCGGTGAGGTGCTCGAAGTTGCGGTTGACCTCATCCTTGTTCTCGAATGCTATGTCAGAGGGTTCTTTGTAAGCACCTTTTACGAGGCGTATTGAAGCTCCCTGGCGGATAAGGGCTTCGACGTCGCCACTGCTTCGACGAAGGTAGGCTTGTATGACGACGCCGAGTCCCGTGAAGTGCTTGCGCAACTGTTTGTGAATCTCCAGGGTTCGATCTACATACGCTGAACTCTCCATGTCTATACGGACGAACGACCCATAAATCTTGGCGACTTCCAGGATTCGGCTCAAGTTTGCAACTGCAATCTCAAATCCTAAGTCGACCCCGAGCAAGGAGAGCTTTACCGAAATATTCGAATTCAATTGCACATCGTTGATGCAAGTGAGAATTTCGATGTAGGCGTCTGTCGCCTCAGCGGCTTCTGCTTTGCTGTGGACGTGCTCGCCGACCGGGTTTAGTGAGGTCGCCATGCCACGTTTGTTGAGAACCTGGGCGGCAGTAATGGCATCATCCAGATCTTCACCAGGCATGAATCGCTCGACTACCCGCCGGGTTGTTTTCCAGCCACTGATGCGTCGTTCCCAAGACTTACTCTCGGACATCTTTAGCAGGGCGATGCTGGTGGGATTCATGGTCGGATAGGATAACCGTATTGGTCTAGTTTCTCAGTCAGAATGAGCATTCAAAGGATAACAGCGAACTTCCCTGTGCAACCCTGAAAGCCTCGTATATACTTTAGTCACAACAACTTAGTGCCTTAACTGTTCGCCACCGTTCGTAACTATGCGCATTCAAAGTAAGACCAAAAGACGACCTGATGTTTTGTATCGGTTGCA
>PCAP01000016.1 GCA_002731215.1 Acidobacteriota bacterium
CCAACAACGTTGTAGCCATTGGAACGCTCACGCTGGACCTTCACATCTAGCGTTACCTCAATATCGGGAATGTCGAAACCGGGAGTGTGCGGGTTGCCGGTATCAAATTCTTCTTGGATTTCTCTTAAGGACTTCGCAGAAGCGGTTGCAAACAGTGTCTCGGCAATATCACCAGTGATAGACACCGCAATGATTCCTGATCCGGCAGCGGCTGCGTCAAAGGCCATCGGTACCAGCTCGCCGGCGTTCGGCGAGCGCGGACCAGTGACCACGACAAGTGCCTTGGCCCCGAGTTCTCGCGCCCGCATCGCCTTGTAGCGAGGGTCGGTAAAGCGGCCCATCAAGGCGCGGGTCTCCTGATCGACGTCTTCAGGCATATAGCGGAACACGACGACAATCTTGCCCTGAACATCCAACGCCGCGAAGTTGTCGTACGGATAGTCGACATTGTCAGGAATTGTGATGCCGTAGCCAGCAAACACTAGTGGGCCACTAACCTCACCTGTGTCCGAAAATGTCAATGCTCGGACCTCTCCTTCTCGGGAACGCACGGGAGCCTGCAACATATTCCCGGATGCGAAAAGCCTGGAACCAATGTCCGTGATACCTGAAGTGAACTCAAATGGCAGCCGGTAGCCACGGGAGCCAAGGATGGGTGTCGCACCGATTTCCTGCAACTGTCCGATGATGTAGTCAGCTGCTTTCTCGGCACTGGGGGTCCCAGTTAGCCTGCCACCGAGGTCATCCGAAGCGAGAAACTCCACGTGGTTTCGCAAACTTGTTTCAGTTTGTTGCAATGCATCCAACGGGGCAGATCTCGAACCCGCAACCAAAATACCCATCACAACAACGGCAATGAACCGATTACTCACGTCCTCTATCTTTCTCGTGATGGAGCCGCGGCAAGTAGCTCGAGAGCGTTATTGTGGTTCCAATCAGACAGGAAGATCTGGCCTGACCCTTGGCCCCCATCGCTGTTACGGCTCGATGTAAACGCAAGCTGGGTACCATCAGGTGATGGAACAGGAAGGCCGTCGAATCCATCAGTTGTGGTCACCCGAACTGGTTCCTTCATGCCTTGGGTGTCAACGATGTAAATCTCGAAATTCGTGAATCCAAGTTTGTTGCTCGAAAAGAAAATGTACTCACCCGAAGGATGCGGATAAGGCGCCCAGCTCATAGAGCTAAAGTCTGTGAGCTGAAGCTGCTCAGTTCCATCAGGCTTCATACTCCACAAGTCAGCCATTAGCCCGTTCTCGGTAAACCTACGCCAGACAATGCGGGAACCGTCAGAAAAGAAAAAAGGGCCACCGTCATAGCCTGGTACGTCTGTCAATCGCGATTGATCGGATCCGTCCGCCCGCATGATGTAGATCTCAGCAAAATAGGCTGGGTCGAACTCGAGCAAGGTTAGCTCTTCTTCGCTGAGTTCATGATCATATGCTTGCCGATTTGATGAGAACACAATCCATTCACCGTCAGGCGAAACGCTCGCCTCAGCATCGTAGCCAACTACTTCAGTCAGCCGGACCAATTCCTTGGGATCAACGGTGCCATTAGGCCCTGCCGAGGTAACTGCAGGTCCAGGGGCAATGTAGATATCCATCTCACGATCGTAATCCCAGGCGTAACGCCGCTCCTGCCCACTGGCACGAAATTCCAATTCTTCTCTTTGGAACTCTTCAGAGCGCGGATCGTGATGCGTTGACGAAAAGATGATTGCCCCAGTGCCGGGCTGAAAAAATGAACACGTCGTCTTGCCGATCCCAGGGGAGATTCGCCGCACGTCTCCCATGGTCAAATCGAGGTCGTAGATCTGGTAGAACGGGTTGCCCGGTTCCCGCTCGCTCTGCAGGGTCAGATGGGTACCGTCCGGTGAAAAATATCCCTCGCCAGCACGCAAACCAGCGAAGGTAAGCTGACGGGTACGTGTAAGTAGAATCGACTCATCGTGACCGCCACCAAGTTCTTGAGGAACGATTCCCGATGGCAATGTACCAGCAGTAAATGCGGCAACAACGGCCGTTAGAAGGTAGATTGAGACTAGGGGGGACAATTTCTCGTACACGAAAAGTCTCCTTGAGGAGGCTGAGCCGCACCACAGATTGTACCCTTCTTTGATGGAAACAATGACTTGCGGAGCGTCAAGAACATGGCACGTCTACTGATCGCTGCAGGTGGCACCGGGGGGCACATCTACCCAGGCCTGGCGATAGCACGGGAATTCGCCAGTCGACACTCAGATGCTCAGATTTCTTTCGTCGGGACTAACCGAGGTCTTGAGGGCAAAATCATTGGGAAAGCGGGCTTCGATGTGCACTTGCTGCGAGCAGAACCGCTGCGAGGCGGTTCGATGCTACGAAAGATTAAGTCCACCTTCGCTCTCTTCCCTGCCCTGACCGATGCCCGCCGTCTTCTAAGAAAGCTTAATCCCGACGTGGTCGTCGGCGTCGGAGGGTACATCTCAGGTCCATTAGTCCTCTCGGCAGCTCGGCAAGGGATCCCAACACTGATCCTTGAGCCTAATTATATTCCTGGTCTGACTAACAAATGGCTGGCCCGCTGGGTTGACGCTGCGGCAGTAGCCTGGGAGGAGACTGCGCAACACTTTCACGGCAAAGCGTTTGTCGCCGGCAACCCTATTCGCCCCGAGATCGCCGCTGTACCCAACCTTGTCCTGGCAAGCAAAGGCACGCCTAAGCCTGAAGGGGAATCCAGTCTCTCAGGTGAAGCCCCTCTACGCGTTCTCCTGTTTGGCGGAAGCCAGGGGTCTCGTGTACTTAACGATGCGATGATCGCTGCATTGACCCATCTCCCCAGCGAAGCAATCGATATCGTTCACCAAACAGGCCCGAGCGACCTGGAGCGTGTCCGCGTCGCCTATGCTCAATCAAATTTTTCAGCACGTATCGAGCCTTATTTGCTAAACATGCATCAAGAGTATGCTCGCTGCCATGTAGTTGTTTCACGCGCCGGAGCAACCACCTGCGCTGAGCTTGCTGCCGCTGGTCGCGGTGCCATCCTGGTACCACTCCAGCTCGCGGGCGGCCACCAGCGTCACAATGCCAAGGCACTGGAGAATCAAGGGGCGGCGGTCCTTGTCGAAGAAGAAGAATTAGATGGCCAGACCCTCGCCTCAACGCTCATGCAGCTAGCGAGCGCCCCCCAACGTTACATCGAAATGGGGAGGCAAGCTCGACAACAGGCGAAGCCTGAAGCAACCGCTCAGATCGTTGATGAACTTGACAGGCTGATGGCTTACTAGCCTGCGGGGACCAGCGGGAAGAACCGGTCGACCAACTCGCTACCCACTTTGACCGCACCATCACTGGTCACCTGGATTTCAACGTCCTGACATTTGCCAGCATCGAGCATCCGTCTGACTAGATCTTCAGCGTAATCATCGGTTCGCAGTCGATCTTCGGGCGAAATTATGGCGATGACAATCGGCGAAAACGTGACGGTCACGTCCAGGGATAGTGAACCTTCACTCGATTCCTTCTCCGCCTGAAAAACGAATTTCTGGCCATGGAAGAGCGACTGGTGACGGACATCTTGGATCTTGCTAATACGAAACGATGAGCCGTCAGGAGTGGTGTGGGGCGTGGGGATGCTCATGCTTTCCTCAATTAAATATTTTCATCCTCATGGAAAACCGGAGATGTCATTGTAGCAGTCCGTTGCCCACGCGCATGAGATCCGCATCGTGCCCGTGATCCATGTATTACCAGCCACTCAGCCCTTTTTCCTTCAGCATCGCTGCCAAACCATCTTCGTCCAGAATCGGAACGTCAAGGTCTCTTGCCTTGCGTGCTTTTGACCCCGGCCTTTTGCCAATAATGACGTAATCCGTTTGCTTGCTCACAGATGAGGCCACACGACCACCAGCATTCTCCAGGATGGCTACCACCTCGTCACGACTCCAATGGTCAAGGGACCCAGTGATCACGAAACGCTTGCCTCCGAAAAATTCTTGGCGGTCCTCGACCCTGGGGACGACACCAGATGCGAGCAGGCCTTTGATAACGCTGCAGTTATGCGGTTCATCAAAGAAAGCAACGATGCTCTCCGCGCTACCCGGACCGATCTCGTTAACCGCAAGAAGACGATCGAAGTCCGCTTCCATTAACGTACCGATGTCGCCAAATTCCCGAGAAAGAACTTCCGCAACATGTTCGCCAACGTGACGGATGCCGAGTGCATAGATAAAGCGGGACAGGGTGGTGTCCTTGCGAGCCAGGATCGCACCGACCAAGTTTTCAGCTTTCTTCTTTCCAAAGCGTTCGAGTGGCACTAATTTGTCGACCGTTAGCCCATAGATGTCAACAATCGAATCCTGGATCAGCCCTTCGTCCATGAGTTGTCGAACCGTCTTGTCGCCCAGTCCTTCAATGTCAAGGGCGTGACGCGAACCATAGTGCTCAACGGCACCGCGCAACTGAGCCCCGCATGAGACACCGCCGGTGCAAACAAAGTAGGCACCATCCCGGACAACACGAGCTTCACAAACCGGACAGCGCACCAGCATCTCAAATGGCAACGATCGTTCAATGTCGGGCCTGTCATCGATTCGTTCAACAACATATGGGATCACATCGCCGGCTCGAGCAACACGCACTTTGTCGCCGCGGCGGATGTCCTTCTCAGTGATTTGATCGTAGTTGTGCAAAGAAGCTCGTGAGATCGTGACTCCACCAACTTCTACGGGTGCCAACTGGGCGACGGGCGTTAAAATTCCGGTGCGACCGACCTGCAGAACGATGTCCTCGATGGTCGTAATTTCGAGCCGCGGTGCAAATTTATAGGCCATCGCCCACCGCGGGCTACGTGAACGCTCACCCAATGCTCGTTGATGATCAAGTCGATCAATCTTAATCACTACGCCATCTATCTCGTAGGGTAGAGCATCGCGTGCCGTCTCAAGTTGATGGTGCAAGGCGATGGCTTCATCGATATCACTACAGTGTTCACTGCGTGAGTCCACCTTGAAACCCCAGGCACGCAACAAGTCAAGTTCTTGCCCGTGGGTCTCCGGACGTTCAAACCTGCCCGAGCCGCTCACACCGATCTCGTCCCGGGTGCCCCAATCGACCGAAAGAATGTCGTAGAAAAAAGCATCGAGCGGACGTTGCGCAGTGACCGACGAAATAAGTTGCCGCATGGCCCCAGCGGCAAGATTTCGCGGATTGGCAAAGGGCTCTTCGTCACGCTCCAGGCGCTCTCGATTGAGACGATGGAAACCCACCAAAGGCACGTAAACCTCTCCACGCACTGAAAGCATCGGTGGCGGATTGCCAACAAGACGCAGTGGTACGCTCGGGATGGTTCTCAGATTATCGGTAACTTGCTCCCCGTAAATACCGTCGCCTCGGGTAGCACCAATATCGAGCACACCAGCTCGGTAAACCGCCTCAATCGATACACCATCGAATTTCAACTCGGTGATGTATTGGACGGAATCGACCCCGAGACCTTTGCGCACCCTCTCGTCGAACTCCCGCACATCTGCTTCTTCGGCGCCAGAATCGAGCGATTGCATGGGCGCCTGGTGCTCAATTTCCGAAAACTCTGATTGGACTGTACCGCCTACACGTTGGGTCGGGGACTCGACCGATTGCAATTCCGGGAAAGTTTCCTCGAGTGCCTGTAAGCGGCGAAATAAAGCGTCGTAGGTACCATCTGCAAGGCGCGGGTCGTCGAGAACATAGTAGCAATGATCGTGATAGCGGATCGCGGCGGCGAGATCCGCTGCCTCGCGGGCATGCTGTTCAACAGCCTTGTCGTTAATCGGCTTGAACGACAAGTCATCGGGATCAATAAATCGGTTTCCCTGGTCAGCCTTCATCTCAAGTGTTATGTGCCTTTTCGTTGATGGAAAATTTCGAGGACCTCCGCTTGACTCACTTGTCCGAAAGCTTCGTACCATGAGCCAACCGCCCGGAAATAAGGTGGTCGTAAGGGACACACCACAACATCAGCCACCTCTTCTAACTCAGCTAGGGTTTCTGGAGATCCAACCGGTACTGCAAGGATACGGCGTGCCGGCCTGGCGCGCTCTAAAGCTAACAGCGCGGCCCTTATAGTCGAGCCAGTAGCAACACCATCGTCTACAATAATCGTCGTCCGCCCGTCGAGATCTATGCGCGGCTGGATACGGCGAATATCAGCAAGCTTTTGAACCAATTCAGCACGCTCCGCTTCGATTGTGCAGGCCAGCATTGAAACTTCAACTTGCTCAGCAACCTTGGCGTCAATCCACATGGCCTCTTCCTCTCCTACCGCGCCCATAGCAAGTTCTGGGTTCCACGGTGACCCCAACTTTTCAACAGCTATTACATCGAGTTCGGCATCAAGCTCGCGGGCGACAACATCTGCAACAACAACTCCACCCCTTGGAATTCCAAGGACGACCGCTGAAGGCCCGATATCAACCTTGTCGGCAAGTTCCTCGGCAACCCTGGTACCAGCTTGTCTGCGATCACGGAACCGCTCCATCAGCTGACTAAAACACGCCGCTGTACCAGGGTACAAACCAGACCAACCCATATTGCTAGACGCGGTATCCTGCTAACTCAACCTGAGGGGAAACCTTGCACAACCTTTCCTATCCAGTCACTGACATTCACGTCCACATCCAGCCGTGGCAACAGCTCCATCCCGGCGCCCAGGCAGTTATGTCGTTTGGTCGGCCAGATTACGAAAGCCTGGCAGTCATGATGAACGACCCGGCCGCAGTGCTAGCGCGCATGGATGCGGACGGTATCGACCGGATCGGCATGATCAACTACGTCGCACCCCGCTTAATGGGATTCACGGACGACGTGAACGATTGGTGCGCTCGTATTTCGAAGGCCGACCCACGCCGCTTGCTCGCCTTTGGTGGCCTTGACCCACGTGAGCCGAGCGTCATCAAGAACCCGGCTGCTGCTGTCGATCGTCTTGTCGACCTCGGCATCCGTGGCCTGAAGATCCACCCGCCACACCAGGAGTTAAAGGCCAACGCCTATCGGAAGGACGCTGCAGAGGAGTACCTCCCAGCACTTGAAGGCATCTACGGTCGTCTTCAAGAGGTGAAGATGCCGCTCATGATCCACACTGGAACCTCGGTTTTTCCGGGAGCACGTTCTCGCTATGGCGACCCCATGGACTGCGACGACATAGGCATTGATTTCCCGGAGCTTAAGATGATTCTCGCCCATTGTGGCCGGCCAATGTGGGCCCAGGGTGCCATCTTCATAATCCGGCGATTCCCAGATGCATACATAGACCTGTCGAGCATTCCACCAAAGCGCCTGCTGCACTACATTCCAATGCTGGAGAAGCTTGCCAACAAATGCCTATGGGGTACTGATTGGCCGGGCCCAGGGGCACCGACCATGGACCATAACTTGATGGAGTTTCTCAAGTTGGATCTTTCAGAAGAAGCCTGCAAGCTCATCCTTCACGATAATGCTGCCACGCTATTCCCCGACCCCTAATTAGGCATATGTTCAGCACCTCGAACTCTGCTAAGTTCGTAGGAGTTTCGTAGACTCCCGCTATAAACAAACCTCTCAGACATGCAAAGTTCATTAGTTAGTGCTCGGCGCCATCAGATAATTTTCGTGATTCTGCTTACAGTCTGCCTTGCCCAGGTAGGCTGGTGGATGATGGATCAGTGGCTGTTCAGTGGTGAAGTTCAAGAGAGCCTCCAAGAAACTCATCAGCGCAGTGTCGACGCAGCTAAAGTAATGGTCGAACAAGGCGTTGCCACTAACAATGTTGCCGAAATGTTCCCAGCCCTGTCAGTAAGCAAAGACGGGGAAACCATCTACATCGAACCCACTATCATCGAAACATTGGCTGCAGAGCGGGATAGCCGCCGGAACCGCTACGCCTGGGAGGGTGGCTTCTTTCTAATTGTGTTGAGCGCGGCTATCGGTGTCCTCTGGCGTACCGTTCAAACGGAAGGGCGGTTGCGTCAGCGCCAACGCAACTTCGTCACCGCAGTAACCCATGAACTGAAAAGCCCATTAGCGAGTGTGCGCCTGTCTGCCGAGACTCTCCAATACCGAGAGAACGATCGGGAAACACGTGAGCGTCTCATCGAGCGTCTTCTCAACAGCCTCGACCGCATGGACGCGACTGTTTTGAACGTATTGGACACGACGCAAATCGACGAAGGCAAACTCGCTCTAGAGGCGCAGACAGTTGTGTTAACACCTTGTATCTACGAAATCGTCAACTCGCTTGAGGCTGCGGCAGAGAGTGCCGGAGTCAAGGTGGAGATTGCCGCGGACGACGAACTCACGGTGTACGCTGACCAGTCAGCCTTGACTGTGGTTCTGCGCAACCTGATCGTTAACGGTATCGATGCGGCGGCAGGGGCCGAGAACGCCACGGTCACTATTGAAGCGAACAAAGCAGACTCAAAAACGGTTGTAGAGGTAAGTGACAACGGCCGCGGCTTTCACCCAACCGAAGGGGAGAAGCTTTTCGAGAAGTTCTACCGGCTCGGTAACGAAATACGGCGTGAAGGGCGCGGTACCGGACTGGGTCTTTATATTGCCCGCTCTCTAATTGCTGAAAGTGGTGGGGAGTTAAGCGCTCACAGCGATGGACCAGGCCGGGGGGCGCTATTTCGCGCCACATGGCCCCGGATACTCCAGGATGGACATCTGCCTGAGGCAAACACTTGAGTAACGGAGCGAAAATCCTTGTAATCGAAGATGAGCCGGAGCTCGCCGCTGGCATCGTCGAGAACCTTACCGCAGAAGGCTACCTGGCCACTGTCGCAACTGACGGACAGGCGGGACTCGATGCTGCGCGAAGCGGCAACCACGAGTTGTTGATCTTGGACGTCATGCTGCCTTACAAGGATGGTTTTGCTGTTTGTCGGGAACTTCGAGAGGAAGGCAATGAAGTCCCCGTCTTGTTCCTGACTGCTAAGAGCGATCCAGAGGACCGGATTCGAGGATTGGAAGGCGGCGCCGACGATTACATGTCGAAGCCTTTTCACCTCGAGGAGTTGCTCCTGCGAGTCGCCGCCATCTTGCGACGCAATCGTTGGTATAAACGCTCAACCCTTGATCGACCGGTGATTCGTTTCGGTGAAAACGAGATGGACTTCCGAACCTATCGTGGACGCAGCGCTGACGGCGTTGAGCACGAACTCACTCACAAGGAGGCACTTATCTTTCGGCTTCTTGCTGAAAGAGAAGGACAAGTCGTTTCACGCGACGAAATCCTCGATGTCGTGTGGGGATACGAAGCATTTCCATCGTCGCGAACGATAGACAACTTTATCCTCCGGCTACGCAGGCGTTTCGAACAAACTGCCAGCACCTCTCGATACTTTCACACAGTGCATGGCGTCGGGTACTTGTTTAAGAGCGACGCCAACGACCCA
>PCAP01000049.1 GCA_002731215.1 Acidobacteriota bacterium
GGTTTGTTGACGTGCCGATGACCGTCAGGGTGCCCCCTGCAATCGAAACATAGGAAAGTGGCAGCATGAATTTCGAAGGGCTGAGGTGAAAACGTCGGCACAAATCAACGACTAGCGGTATGAAGATGGCGACTACCGCCGTATTGTTCAGGAAGCTCGACAAGACGCTGGCGGTCACAAGCACAAGCCCCATCGTCAGCCATGGGCGCGACCTTGTTGCATTAGCGAGCTTGTCCGCAGCAGCAGCCAGGACGCCAGTTTTCACCAACGCGTGCCCGAGAACCAGCATCGCTCCTACGGTCACAATAGCCTTGTTGCTGAGACCCAATATTGCTTCTTCGACGGTGACGATTCCAAATGCTAGTAAGGTAGCGAGCATCAACATCGCCGTTACTTCGATCGGAAACAGTTCGAGAACGAACAAGATCAGCGCGACACTGATGAGTGCCAACATGAAGCCAATTTCGAAGGTCACGCGTGATTCACCGAGAGTCGTGGACGCTCCGATGGTTGCTGGAGAACGGAGTGTCAAGCATAAGGAGACTAGTTTCGACACGGAAAGGATACAACGGGAGTTGTAGAATGGTCCGGACCAAGATTCTCGCCAAAAATTACCAAAGACCAGCCATCGATATGTTACGCGGCCATGCTCTCAGCGCTTCCCAAGCGATTCGTTTTCTAGCGGTTGGGTTTCTCCTACTAACCGTCGCCGCCTCCGCATGGGGCCAGAATGCCGTCACCCTAGCGTTTATTGGCGTCAACGTAATTCCAATGGACACAGAGCGCGTGCTACCTCGACACACTGTCTTGGTGCAGGGTGACCGAATTGTGTCGATTGAGCCCTCTGATTTGGCAATTGTCCCCAAGGGTGCACAGCGAATTAGTGCTGAAGGCCAATATCTGATTCCCGGACTCATCGACGTTCATTCCAATTTACTGTCGGACAAGTACATTGCCGATGAGTACGCCGATGAAGAACTTGCTGTAATCGTTGCCAACGGTGTGCTCACCATCCGTGACCCAATTGGAAAACCAGAGCTATTGGTTTATCGCGATCAGATAGAAGATGGAGAGTTGTTCGGTCCATCGTTGTATGTTGGTAGTCCGCAGTTAGCGGGAGTCGGTTATGGGAACGCAGCGAATAGTCGAATGGTGGCAACCCCATTCGAAGCCGCAGCCGCTGTACGAGAGTTTGAAGCTGCTGGCTACGACTTCATCAAGCTGGCGTTTGGAATTACGCCAGATATCTACGAAGGCATCGTTCTGACCGCACGCGGACGCTTGCCGGTCATCGGTGACGTCGGCCCCGACATAGGATTAGGACGTGCTCTTGAGTCAGCGCATCAGATTGAGCATCTAGATCAATACTTGGAGACGCTGATGGATGAGGCTACACCCCGAGCCAAAGGTTTGTCCGGTGTTGGGGTGTGGGTTGTTGAGAATTGGGCCGAAATTGAGAAACTTAACATCGGGCGCATCGAGACGGTTGTTCGTGCCACCGTCGAATCCGAGATTTGGAATACACCGACGTTGGCATTCCTCAATTCTTCATTTGGTACCGGTCGTTCGGATGAAGAAATCGAAGCAAGTTCTGATTATGGGTTTGTTTCCCCAAGCGTACGTGAAGAGTTGCTCCGCGATCGCGACAGGTTCTGGTCGGATCCTCCCGAAGAAAGCTTTCGTATGCGCTATGTAGAGTTGCGCAATCGTATTGTTGCGGGGCTGCATCGTGCCGGTGGCAAGCTTATGGCGGGTTCCTACTCACCTGAATGGCTATTCCTTCCAGGTTTTGCGTTGCATCGTGAGCTTGAAAGCCTAGTTTCAGCTGGCCTACCGCCGTTTGCTGCCTTGTGGGCTGCGACGCGTAGCCCAGCCACCTTTCTCAGTTGGGGTGGTGCAGGGCGTACTGAGTATGCACGGGTTGATTCGGAAGGCATTCATTTCGAAACAGCAACCACGGTTGAGATCGACTTCGGGAGGATCGCGGTTGGCAAGCGGGCCGACCTAGTTTTGCTTGGCGCTAATCCGCTTGATGACATTCGGAACACGACGTTGATCGAGGGCGTTGTATTGCGTGGTCGTTGGATTCAACGTGATGAACTTGATGCGATCCTGGAGCGCTCTGCTGAAGTGCTTTCAGATGCCCCTCTGCTGCCTGGGTTCCAGGAAAAAGAAAGACGCTGACGCTTCCAGTCAAAAATTATCGTGTGCTGCGCAAATGGGGGATTGGATCACTTCGCTGTGAATCCTGCCCATTACTTTTTAATGAATTGAGACCATGCGTTCGATGGCCAGGCGGGCCCTAGAAGCGGTTTCTTTTGGTACACGGACCTCGTGGATTCCCTCGCGAAGTGCCTTGGCGAGCTTCTCGAGGGTGATCATTTTCATGTACATGCATTCGGCGTCTGCTTGGACCGGCAGGAAGGTCCGTTTCGGGTGGCGCTTCTTCATCTGGTGGAGAATTCCAGTCTCCGTCGCGACTAGAAATTCACTTGCTGGTGAAGATTCGATGCTTTCGATCATGCCTGTAGTTGATGTAATCCGTGTACGATCAGGGGGAAGATCGCCCTTCGAAAGCTGCCACATTACGTTAGACACGCAGCCACACTCTGGATGAATGAGCAATTCGGCGTCAGGATGCTCGGCCAATTGCTTCTCGACGTCGGCTGGGCGGATGGCGGCATGCACATGGCACTCGCCCATCCAGACGTGAATAGTGTGCTCGGTGTGCTCACGTATATATTCGCCAAGGAACATATCCGGAGCGAACAAGATTTCTCGATCAGCAGGGATCGACTCTACAATCCGCAGAGCGTTCGCCGATGTGCAGCAGTAGTCAGCTTCGGCTTTTACATCAGCAGAACAGTTGACGTACACCACTACGGCCGCTCCTGGATGTTCTTCCTTCCATGTACGGAGTTGACTAGCTGTTATCGTTGAAGCTAGTGAACATCCTGCCTCCAGGTCGGGAATGAGAACCGTTTTGTCAGGGCATAGCACGGCGGCTGTTTCGGCCATGAAGTGGACACCGCAAAACACGATTGTTTCAGCATCCGTTGCCTGTGCCTGTAGCGACAAACCAAGAGAATCGCCGATGAAATCAGCCACGTCTTGAATCGCGGGAATCTGATAATTATGAGCGAGAATTACCGCGTTACGTTCAATCTTAAGTCTTTGGATTTCGTCTAAGAGCTTCACGGGGCTTTTCAAGAGGTGAGGTGCAAGGAAAAATCTATGTGAGGCGCCGACATCGTCAGGCTGCCCATAGAGATGAAGTCGACGCCGGTATCAGCGTAAAGGCTTACCGTATCGACGGTAATGCCACCGGATGCCTCCAAGGATATCGCATCACGAAGACCCGATGAGCGCAACGCGCTGACGATTTCGACGATACCTTCAGGTTCGAAGTTGTCGAGCAATAAACAGTCGGCCCCTGCCTTGGCGGCGGTCAATGCGTCGGACAGAGATTCAACTTCGATCTCGATAGATAACCCTTCTGATTGATCCCGAACGCGTGCAATCGCAGACGCGACATCAGTGACGATCATAAGGTGATTGTCTTTGATCAGCACAGCTTCCGCCAGATCGAGTCGATGAGGGAGACCGCCCCCCAAAACGACCGCTTTTTTTTGCAACGTCCGTAACCCTGGCAGAGTCTTTCTGGTGGCAGTGATCCGGGGCGGATTGTCGGCGTGTAACCCTTTGTGTGCCTCGGTCACAGCTGTAATGGCTCGGTGTGTCGTTGTCGCGACCCCGCTCATGTGGCTCATCACGTTTAGCATCGTACGTTCTATGCCGAGAACAGCACGTGCAGCACCAGTGAGTTCGATCACGATATGACCGGGGAGGAAATCATCGCCATCGATTGCATAAGTGGTGATTTCTAGACTGACACTCGCGGCCAGCAAAGCGGCTTCTTCAAGTCCTGCAAGTATACCGGCCTCTGCCGCGCACACTGTTCCGTGTGCTTCTCGAGTCTTGGGAACGAGAGATTCGCTGGTAACGTCTCCCCGGCCAAGGTCTTCCTCAATAAAGTTGGCAAGATCTGTGATGTTTTGCTTCTTCATTTTACTCAGCACAAAGAGAGAGTCACGAGGCTGTTAACCACCATCTCATTCCACATGCTGGTGCAGCCGGCTTTTGCCTGTACGAGGCACTGATGGCTAATCCGGTAACATTCTCACGGGCACGGTAGTAAGCCAAGCATGCATGAATGAGGATGGAATTCGAACTTGAATAGGTAGCAAGGGGCGGGTAAAATTTGCTTAATTAAATGGGCTCCGTTTACCTCCTGAACGTCCAATCTTCCTGAGATCCATTCTTTTAGCGCCAAACCCCCTTTTTGAAGGCTACCCCTGCACGGGAGTCACAAGCGCGCACTTCGGGGTGATCCACGAAGCTGCAGCAAAACCGACCGAGAGTCTATGAACGAGGACAGGATGAAGGCGATTCACGACCTAGTTGAACTAGGGAAGGATCGCGGCTACATCACTCAAGATGAACTCGATGGGGTTTTGCCTTCAGAGGGAACCAATCGCGGTGCGATGGTCGGTCTGATTGAAGATATGGATATTGAAGTACTCGAAGACGAACCCGGAGCTGACTTCGAGGAAGACGAAGCCGAAGCGGATGCGGGAGATGAAGCTTCCTCGAACAGCGTCGATCAGTACGACATTGAAGGCTCTGACAGCGCGGACCCCATCAAAGTCTATTTTCGGGAGATGAGCCAGAAGGGTCTTCTCGACCGCGAGGGTGAAGTGCGGCTTGCCCGAGCCATCGAACAGGGCCAGCTGGGAATTGTCAAAGCGGCGCTGACGTGCCCGCTCGCTAGTGAGTACGTGCTCGAGTGCCTCGATGATCTCAGGAGCGAGGAGCTGCCCCTCGACCAATTCACCAAGCGACCCGGACAAAAAACTAAGACGCGCAGGAAAATCTTTTCTACTCTGCGCAAGCTCGAGAAGCTGCGTAGCAATCTCGGCAAAGTTCGCTCCAAGCTCAACCGGAAGCTGCGCGCTGATACGGAGTTGAAGGTCCGGCTCGAACTCATTGAAATCCATGGCACGATGGGTGAAGAGCTACAGGAGCTTGACCTCACCGATAAGTTCATCGAAGAAATCATCATGCGGATGCGTCGATTGGCGGGCGACCTAGCTCGGGCGGATTACGCTGATGACGATAAGCGCCTTAAGCAACTTACCAAGAAACACTTGGTCAGCCGTAAGGAACTGATCCGCTATCTCGGCGCGGTTGAAGACTCGGAATCCAGTATGGAGTGGGCTAAAAGCGAGCTCACAGAGCGTAACCTGCGCCTCGTTATCTCAATTGCAAAGAAGTACACAAACTTTGGCCTGTTGTTTTCAGACCTGATTCAGGAAGGCAACATCGGGCTGATGCGTGCGGTCGAGAAATTCGATTATACAAAAGGTTTCAAGTTTTCCACCTACGCGACCTGGTGGATCCGCCAGGCGATCACGCGAGGACTCGCCGACAAAGGCAAGCTTATTCGCGTGCCGGTGCACATGACCGAGACCATGCGCAAGGTTTCACAGACGGCTACGGAACTCTATAAGGAGTTGGGCCGCAAGCCGGAGCCGCAAGAGATCGCGGATGCGATGGCAGTACCCATCGAGACCGTTAAGCTTGCGTTGCAGGCCGGCAAGAAAACTAGTTCACTGGATACGCCAATCGGCGACGAAGGGGACGGCGAGTCAACCTTAGGTCACTTCATCGCTGATGAGGACGCCATTTCACCGGTCGAGACCTTGCTTGCCAAAGACCTCAGCCAGCAGACTCGAAGAGTGCTGTCGACACTGACCCCACGCGAAGAAAAGGTTGTGCGTATGCGCTTCGGTATCAATGAGGAGCGCGTTTATACCCTCGAGGAGATAGGTGATTTTTTCTCTGTGACCCGGGAACGAATCCGCCAGATCGAGGGCAAGGCTCTCCGCAAGCTGCGCCACCCTCTGCGTGGCAAGTCGCTCAAAGAACTGATTGATTAGAGGCTCTTTTAGCATGAAGGTTCTGCTTTACCGGTCCTGGGGTCGATGTTCCAGGATTTTGCTTTACGGTAAGGTCTTCGAATGAGCCGAAACAGCATCGCGATTCGTGTGGTTATTGCCAGCTGGTTACTTTTCTCCGTGGCTTCTGCGATGGCAACAGAGCAGTCGCGGGCCTGGAATCAGTGGCGAGGGCCGGCTCGTAACGGTGTCGGGGATGCTTCGACATTGCCGGTCAAGCTTCCATCTGAGCTGACCCGTGTGTGGCAGGTCCCCGTAGGCCTAGGACACGCTAGTCCGGTGGTCGTGGATGATGTGGTGTTTATACATAGCCGCGAGGGGGAGCAGGAGATAGTGTCTGCCTTGGGGTTGGCCGATGGTATCGAAATGTGGCGCCGAGGCTACGATACTCCCTACACGATGCATCCAGCGGCGCGCTCCCATGGGCCCGGACCCAAGTCCACACCGATCTATGCGGACGGTCGATTATTCACCTTTGGAATTACAGAGACTCTCTCGGCGTTCAACGCTGCGACCGGCGAACTGTTGTGGCAGCGGGAATTCTCAGACATATATCCGGAGACGGCACCGATCTATGGCACATCGATGTCGCCAGTCGTTGTCGACGATAAGCTCGTTGTTCACATTGGCTGGGAACAGGAGGGCGCGGTTGCAGCTTTCGACATAGCCACTGGTGAGACTCGCTGGTCTAACAACGAATTCACACCGGGATATGCTTCACCTATCGTCGTGCAGATTGCGGGTATCGATGTCATAGTCACCCAATCCGACAAACACATCATTGCTCTAGAAGCTGATGGTGGTGCGACACTTTGGGGCATACCGTTTACAACCGCTTCCCGGCAGAATTCAGTTACCCCATTGGCTTTTGGTGAGAAACTCATTTTTTCTGGCCTTGATGAAGATCTCTTCGCAGTTTCTCTGGGTCCGCCTAACTCTGGTCAATTGGTTGATAGCCAGTTAGAAACCAGTTTGCAGGGGATAGGCGATTGGAAATCAAATGAAATCTGGCGCAACAAACGCCTTCCTCTCTATATGAACTCTCCTGTTGTTGTCGGCAATCGCCTTTTTGGCATGACTCACAAGCGTGCAGGTCAATTCATCTGTGTGGACATTGAAACTGGCGAACCGATCTGGGCGAGTCGCGGGAGAGAAGGTGAGAATGCGTCGATCGTTGCTTTAGGTGATCGAGTTGTATTCCTGACCGATGATGCACGCTTAGTAATCATCAACGTGATCACCGATGTTTATGAGCCGCTCGCCGAATATGAAGTTGCTGACACGCCAACATGGGCCCATCCGGTGTTTACATCGATGGGCATGCTGATCAAGGATCTTGACTCGTTGACGCTTTGGCGTTTTTGAAGGCTAGACAACACCAAGGTTGTCACCGCCGGACAATCGAGACGATGTCATCTGGGCATTGTGCGGTGTAGTCAGGTTCCTCAGGCCAAGCGCTGAACTCAGCTCCGATGCCGTAGGCGGCCCCGATTGCGAACACATGTATGTCGCAACCATCAGAAGCCAAGGCTTGATTGGCGTTGCGTGCGCATTCGATGTCTATTTGATGATCGCCAACATAAGCTACGTGTCCCGGGGCCATGCCGGTAAGCTGATCGAGGCACATTAATAATCCGTCGGGAGCGGGTTTCTGGCGGGCTTCGGAGACTTCCTCATATCCGATAACGAACTCGAAACGGTCGAGGAGGCTTTTTTTTGCCAAGGAGCGCTCGATGTTGTCCTTAGAATTCATCGAGACTATGCCGTGCGGCAGGTTCCGCAGTTTCCCTAGTGCCGATTCAACACCGGCGTAAATGGGCGCTAAGGTCTCGTCGCTGAGTTGGTATTCGGTCCACAGACGACCCGCTTCGCTTAGTGTGTTTTCGCTCATGCCGAACTCTGTCATGTATAGGTGCCGCCAATCGTGGTAGTGATGCAGCGCGATGGTGTAGCCGTCGAGCGAGCTCAGGGCTTCGATCGTGTCAGGATCAGTACCAGTAAAGTGCTGCACAATGTCACGCGTAATCTTCCAGTTCTTTGCCCGTGTATCGACGAGAGTACCGTCGTAGTCCCAGATTACGGCAGTGACTGGGCGGGTCCCGATCATGGTGCCGCCGCCGCGATGGCGACGACATGGCCCTGGGTGCGAAATAGCA
>PCAP01000050.1 GCA_002731215.1 Acidobacteriota bacterium
CCCGAAGAACCTGCCGAGCTTACTCAGTTGGCGAGAGAAAAACTGCGCGCTGATTTTCTTTCCGCTGACCTTGGGATCACCGGAGCCAACTTCTTGTTAGCTGATACCGGTACTGTGGTCATCGTCGAGAACGAGGGGAACGCCCGCATGACGACACAGGTGCCACCGGTACACGTGGTAATTGCTGGCATTGAGAAGATTCTGCCCCGTGCTGCGGACTTGCTGCTGTTTCTACAGCTTCTGCCGCGCACTGGGACGGGGCAGATACTGACTTCGTACCTGTCGTTTATTTCGGGCCCTGGGTGGGGAGCGTCGCCGATGATCAACGGTGCGGCCCGCTCGTTTCATGTGGTCTTACTCGACAATGGCCGTATGGCGATGCGTGACGACGAACTGTTGTCTGAAGCGCTTTATTGCATCCGCTGTGGTGGTTGCATGACCGTGTGCCCGCCCTACCAGGTAGTTGGTGGACACGTGTACGGCGGCCCAACCTATCACTCGGGGATCGGTAACGCTTGGGAGGCTGGCGTTCGTAGCCTTGACACGGCTGCCGACTTCAATGCCTTATGTACAACCTGCTCTCGCTGTCAGGATATTTGCCCGGTGAAAATCGATATACCGTGGATCAACACCGTGATCCGCGAACGTATCGCTCTCCAGCGATTCCCCCAGCGCGGCTTGATCGAACGCCTTGTCTACGATCGTGTTCTGCCCGTCCAGGAGGATGGATCAGTGAGCCTTGAGAAGCGCCTATTCTCGGATCCGGCGAGGGTCTATGCCATGAGCCGCCAGGGCGTTTGGAGCAACCTCATGCGATTTCGCCCGGCTCGTGCTGTCTTGTCCCGTTTTGTCGGCCTCTCTTCCGCGCGTACTTTGCCGTTGCCCAACTCGGAGACCCTGGCCGAGTGGCACCGTCGACGCGGGGGTCGCGTGGTGAAAACCCGGTATCAGGTGCAGCGACTCAGCAACGACCGTCGTGGTTCGACGGTGTTCCTGTTTGCAGACTGCCACACTGAGCATGTCGACACGGATGTCGGCAAGGCGGCAATTTCATGCCTGGAGAAATGCGGTAAAGGGGTGGTCCTCGTCGCAGGGCAATGTTGTGGACGTGGTGCCCTCTCGCAGGGCTTGTTGGAAACAGCGAGCAGGCAGGCCAAGAAGCTTCAGGAACTTCTGGCTCCAGCAGTAAAGACGGGGCAGGCTGTCGTTGGTATCGAACCTTCCTGTCTGAGCGCGGTGGTTGACGATCACGCCAAGTTGTTACCTGGAAGCGATGCTGCCGAGGTCGCGTCCGGAACCTTTGAAGTCCTGGAATTCTTACTTGCCGAGCTTAGTGCCGTTGGTGCTGCAATGGACGGGGGGGAGACTTCGGCCTGGACCCCAGTTCCTGATGGTCGACTCTCGCCGTTGGTGCTACACGGCCATTGCCAACAGAAAACCCTGGGGTGGCTTCCCGCTGCGGTAAAGCTGTTGGGCTCAATCCCCGGGATGGAGGTCCAGGTGACATCAGCCGAATGCTGTGGCATGGCAGGATCTTTCGGTTACAAAGGCGATTACTATCCTATTAGCGAGGAGTTGGGTCGGCGCTTAATGACTGAACTCGATGAACTCGCTGGCGCGGCAAATCAGGCGAGAGGTGTGCAGATGACCTGCGGATACCTTGCCTGCGGCACCTCATGCCGGGCGCAAATAGCTGATATCGGAGGATGCGAGGCCCGTCATCCGGTTGAATTGATCGACCAAAGGCTTACTAAGCGTTAGCCGCGACCGTTTGAGTGGGTGACATGGACGGCAATTCTCGAGTCAAACATCCGCTGCGTGGGCTACTTGTAGCCCAGTTCCTCGGTGCGTTCAACGACAATGCATTAAAGGTCTTCGTTGCCCTGATGGCGATGAGAAACCTAGCACTGACGCCAGGAACCGTCGCATTTGCAGGCGCATCGCAGGTTGAGGCTACAAAGGCGTTTGTTGCCTTGACATTGCCCCTCATGCTGGTGTCATTGCCGGCAGCTATGGTCGCCGATCGCTTTAGCAAGCGCACCGTTATCGTTGTCATGAAGTTCCTTGAGATCTGGCTAATGGGCGCAGTTGGCTACAGCCTGTATCGATACCCTGAGGATGCCACCCTCCCGTTCATGATCCTCGCCTGCATGGGGGCACAGAGCGCCCTGTTTAGCCCGGCCAAGATGGGAATTCTGCCCGAGGTGTTGCCGAAAGAAAGGCTATCGGCGGGTAATGGTCTTCTGCAGATGTGGACGACGTTGGCGATCATCATCGGAACTGCGGCCGCTGGCCCATTTTCAGACTTATTTGGTGCCACGCGCCCGTGGATAGTGGGCAGTATCCTGGCTGTCTTGGCCTTGGTCGGCTTTGCGGCTTCCCTCACCGTGCCCCGAGTTCCCGCATCGCGTTCCAAAAGTGATGGAAGTGGCACGTTCCGTGGGGCCGGCAAGGTAATTCGCGAGGACCGCACCTTGCGGCTTGTCATCATGGGAGCCGCCTACTTGTGGGGGATTGCCAGC
This sequence comes from Acidobacteriota bacterium, assembly GCA_002731215.1. Classification (GTDB taxonomy): domain Bacteria; phylum Acidobacteriota; class UBA890; order UBA890; family UBA890; genus UBA890. Next base: position 2,523 of record PCAP01000050.1, read on the forward strand.
TTGCTTGGACAGAACATACTCGTCTACTCAAAGGCAACTCTAGAGCTCTCTGACACACTGTCGAGCTTGCCACTTGCAGTGCTAGGTATTGGTATCGCGGTCGGAAGTGTACTGGCGGGGAAACTATCGGCAGGTAAAGTGGAACTTGGTTTGATCCCGGCAGGCGCCGTTGGCATGGCGTTAGTCACCTTGGGGATGGCGATATGGGCGCCACAAATCGTCGGCACGTTAATTGTGATGATCCTGCTTGGTGTTTCGGGCGGATTAATCATCGTTCCGATCCATGCCCTTATCCAGTGGCACGCACCTTCAGAAAGACGCGGTGCGGTCATCGCGCTGGCCAACATCCTGATTAGTGCAGCTATTCTGGCCGGATCGCTGGGCGCCTTCGGACTCGCTGTTGCTGGGGTCTCACCAAGAGGCATCATGCTAGTCGCCGGACTTGTTGTAGCTGCGGGAACTTACTGGTCTTTGCACTTGCTGCCCGAGGCGTTCCTCCGGTTGGGATTCGTGCTTGTGACCCACACGGTTTACAAACTGAGGGTGGTCCACCCCAAGCGTGTACCCCATGACGGACCAGCCCTGCTAATTCCGAACCATGTTTCATTTATCGACGGGCTGATTATGCTGGCGAGTTCGGACCGACCGATCAGGTTTGTTATAGACGCGCGCTATTATGATATGCGGTTACTGAACCCCTTCCTGTCTATGTTGCGGGCGATTCCGATGCCACTCGGGGCAGGCCCGAAGCCATTGTTACGGGCGTTACGTGACGCTGGTAAGTTGCTTGATGAAGGGGAGGTCGTGTGTATCTTCCCGGAGGGTCAGATCACACGAACAGGCATGCTGGGGTCCTTCCAGCGTGGTTTCCAGCGAATCGTTGCTGGTCGCGATGTGCCGATCATCCCCGTGGCAATTGATCGTGTTTGGGGCAGTATCTTTAGCCGCTCGGGCGGCCGATTCGTTACCAAGATGCCGTGCCGACTGCCTTACCCAATTACGGTTATATTTGGTAATCCGCTTCCGTCCGGGATGGAGATCCACCAGGCGCGAGCGGCGGTGCGAGAGCTTGCTACCGAGGCATGGAAACTCCGCAAGCCGGATAGTCGGCCCCTGTACGCGCGTTTCATAGGTACCGCCCGGCGCCGGCCTTGGTACTTTTCAATGGCTGATGCTAGCCGACCAAAAATGTCGCGTTTTGCGACTGTGGTTGGTTCGATCGCACTAGGCCGGACCCTGAAGAATTACTGGGAACGGCAGCAACGCGTCGGCATTATGTTGCCGCCCAGCATCGGTGGGGCCCTGGTGAACTTTGCTGCCGCGATCGCCGGGCGCACTAGCGTCAATCTTAATTACACGAGTGGCAAGGTGGGCCTCGAGTTAGCTTGTGAGCAGGTTGAACTGAAAACGGTGGTCACCAGCCGTAGGTTCATCACCAACGCCAATCTCGAGCTGCCTGAGAATATCGAACCTATTTGGATCGAAGACTTGGAAACGGAAATCAGTGCTCGCACTAAGATGGTCGCCACGCTGCTCGCCCTTTTCGGTCCACTGCGCGCCATCGAGAAGGTCTGCGGAAGCGTCGCCCGACCCAGCCCCGATGATGTAGCCACGATCATTTTTTCGAGCGGCAGTACCGGGGATCCCAAGGGCGTGCAGCTAACGCAGTTCAATCTGGAGAGCAACGTCGAGGCCGCGGCGCAGGTGATTCAGTGCGGTCCGGGTGACGTGATGCTCGGCATTCTGCCGTTCTTTCACTCGTTTGGTTACATGGCAACGCTTTGGCTTCCCGTCCACAATGGCTTAGGCGTGGTTTACCACACGAACCCGATGGATGCCGGTGACGTTGGCGGACTGGTGCAAAGTTATAAGGCCACCATCCTGATCGCTACGCCGACATTCTTGCAGCTGTACGCTCGTCGATGCGAGCCGCGACAGTTTGGCTCGCTACGCCTCGTCATTGCTGGGGCTGAGAAGCTGCCGGCAGCACTCGCTCAGATGTTCGAAGACACCTTCGGATTACCGGCATACGAAGGTTACGGTGCTACCGAAGCTTCTCCCGGCATTGCCCTCAATTTGCCTGGCTACCGCTCTACTGGCTACTACCAGCCTGGCTCACGCCGCGGAACCGTTGGGCAGCCGCTGCCAGGTGTATCGGTGCGTATCGTCGATTCGGAGAGCGGCGAACTCCTTGAGCCCGGCGAGTCGGGGATGATCTTGGTTCACGGGCCCAACATTATGGCTGGCTACCTAAAACGTCCGGATCTGACCGAAAAGGCGATGGACGGCGCGTGGTATATCACCGGTGATATTGGCATGGTCGATGAGGACGGCTTCCTGACGATTACCGATCGACTGGCACGGTTCTCGAAAATTGGTGGCGAGATGGTGCCGCATGGAGTCATCGAAGAGAAACTCCACGAGGCCATCATCCAAGAGGAGAAAGTTTTCGCCGTGACCTCGGTGCCTGACACCCGGCGCGGCGAGCGCATAGTCGTTCTTCACACGATCGACTCGGAGGAGCTGCCCGGTGTGCTTGAGTGCCTGAAAACGATGGGATTGCCGAATCTGTTTATCCCCAAGAAGGATGATTTCATAGAAGTCGACAAGCTGCCGGTCCTGGGTACCGGGAAGACTGATTTACGTGCTGTTAAAAAGACAGCCACAGATGCCTTCAAAGTCGGACCCTGATCCGGATACTGAACTTGCCAACCTGACGGAAAACACCTGTTGGGATGCGCCGCCTTAATGTCAGGCCATGATGGTGCATCGAGGCTCCTGCGGCCGATTATTCGGCTAGCCAGTCGCTAGTCCCTGCGATATTCTCTGCGTTCCCCCTCCGAGACTTCTCACCTATGCGAAAACCGCCCCCGGTTTTACTTTTACTCGCCTTTTGTTTTCTAGCTGTCACACGCGTGGCAGGCGCGGCACAAGAGCAATCGAACGACCAGCAGAGTGATACGGGAGCCATACCTCCTGGTGCGACCACCGAGGCTGACCGGTTGTTCAACTTCTCTGCTACGCGCGTTTCCGTTGCGCCTGATATCGACGGCTTCATCGACGAAGAAGTTTGGTCGCGTGCCGTTGTCTTGAGTGGTTTCGTTCAGGAGGAGCCGAACGAGGGGCAGCCGGTGAGCGAGCGCACAGAGGTGCGCGTTATCTACGACGACGAGGCAATCTACATCGCCGCCACGAACTATGACAGCCAACCGGACCGGATCATCGCTAACGTCCGCCGCCGCGACGAATCTCCACACAACAACGATTCGTTTTTGGTGACGCTCGACACTTATCACGATCATCGAAATGGATTCCTTTTTGCTACAAACCCATTAGGTGTTCGCTACGATGCGCAGATCGTCGGTGAAGGAAGTGGGGCGTTTGGGGGGAGGTTTCCCAGCCAGAGCCTCAACAGAGACTGGGATGCTATTTGGGAAACTCGTGCCCGTATTACCGAAGAAGGTTGGATGGTCGAAATCGCGATTCCGTTTTCAGAACTGCGCTTCAATATCGACCGGAGTGATTGGGGCATAAATTTCCGCCGCATTATCCGCCGCAAGACTGAGGCAGCGTACTGGGCTCCGGTCGAACGTCAGTTCGATGAGACTCGGCTGTCATCCTCTGGCATGGTCCAGGGCCTGCAATTGTCCCAACCACGAAACTTGCAAATGCGGCCCTATGTGGTCGGTGGGTTTAATCGCAAGCTCGCCGATGGCGCGTCTTATGTTTATGAGTACGAGGACGATTACATCGGTGATATCGGCGGCGATATGAAGTGGAGCGTCAGTCCGAACCTAACACTGGACTTGACGGTCAACACCGACTTCTCCCAGGTCGAAGCGGATGACCAGAGGATCAACCTCACACGGTTCTCTTTGTTTTTTCCGGAAAAGCGCGACTTTTTCCTGGAGAATGCTGGGTTCTTTTCTTTTGGTGGTGGTTCGTCCGGCCGGGGGGGCTCTCGGATGGGAGGGGGGAGCACCGTACAGGGGTTCCACTCCCGCACAATCGGTATTAACGCTAACAATGAGCAGGTGCCGTTGTACGGTGGCGGTCGCTTGACTGGCAAGGTGGGTAAGTGGTCGATAGGCACGCTAATCATGCAGACTGGAAGTTTGGAATCGTCTGTTGGCAGCGAAACATCGCCTTCCAACAACTACTTCGTAGGCCGTGCTAGCTACGACGTCGGGGAAAGGTCGCGCGCTGGCGTGTTGTTAACTAACCGGCAAGCGAGCAGCACAGACTACAACCGAGAACTTGGTTTCGATGGTCGTTGGGGGATCAACGACCAGACAACGGTTGACGCTTGGATTATGAAGACCGAGACGCCGGACTTCGACGGAAACGATTTTGCGGGCCAGATTCAATTCGACTGGGGCTCGCCGCGTTTCCAGGTACGTGGTGCCTATCTCGACGTTGGTGAAAACTTCAACCCAGAGATGGGTTTCGTAACCCGGACCGGGATCCGGGCTATCGATTCGAATTTCTACTGGACGCCGTTTTTCCCTAATTCTCCTTATGTTCGCAACCTGAGCCCGCACGTTATGTACAGGCATACCACCGATCGCGGTGGCGAGTTATTGAGTACATATGCGCACCTGGATTGGGACATGTTCTTGAAATATGGGGACAAAATAAGCGTGGCACACAATCGTTCTTACGAGTTACTTGAACTCCCTTTCCAGATCAGTGCAGGAGTCATCATTCCTCCTGGCGTCTACGAATGGAGCGAGGTCAACTTCGAG
>PCAP01000017.1 GCA_002731215.1 Acidobacteriota bacterium
ATCTGCATGGCTGTGATACCACGTGGCGTGCCAGCAACCTTGAAGTCCATATCGCCGTGGTGGTCTTCCTCTCCAGCTATATCGGAGAGGACTGCGTAGTTATCACCTTCCTTCATCAAACCCATGGCAATACCTGCAACCGGGGCAGTGATGGGAACGCCGGCGTCCATGAGGGACAAAGTAGCGCCGCACACGGACGCCATAGATGACGAGCCGTTCGACTCGAAGATGTCAGAAACGACACGGACCACATAAGGAAACACTTCGTCGGGCGGCAACGTCGGCTGCACAGCGCGTTCGGCAAGCGCCCCATGACCAATTTCTCGCCGACCCGGGCCACGCAGAAACCGCGCCTCACCGACCGAGAACGGGGGGAAGTTGTAGTGCAACATAAACTTCTTCCACCACTCGCCACCGTAGTTTTCGACCTTCTTGTCGTCGGTTCCAGCCGTACCGAGGGTTGTGGTGACGAACGCCTGCGTCTCACCCCTCGTGAACAGCGCCGAACCATGCACGCGGGCAGCAACACCAACTTCACAGCTGATTGAACGTATCTCGTTAAACTCCCGCCCATCTGCCCGCACCTGCTCGTTGAGGACACCTGCCCGGGTGTATTTCTTGATCAGACCGTAGAATGCCTCTTTGTAATCATCTCTGTGTTCTACCTCATCTTCGTCAAGAGCATCGAGCATCTGCCCACGCAAATCATCCATAGCGTTGCGCTGTTCGATCTTGTCACTAATACCGAGGGCATCCTTGATCTCCTGAGCCACACGTTCTTCGACCTTATTAACAATCGTTTCGTCGATGTCGTGAATCTCAAACTCCCGCTTCACTGGCTGGAGCTGGTCATATATCCGCTGCTGCAAGTCTATGAGCGCCTCAATCGAGGGCTGGGCAAACTCAAGAGCATCGAGGATATTTTCCTCGGAAACTTCGTTGGCTCCTGCCTCCAGCATAACTACGGCTTCTCTCCGCGCCGCAAGGATAAGATCAAGGTCACTTTCAGCGATCTGGCTACGCGTCGGGTTAATGACAAACCCCCCGTCGATCATGCCGATGCGAACTGCTGCAATTGGGATGGTGAACGGAATTGGCGAGCAATACAGGGCTGTTGACGCACCGGTGATGCTTAGCACGTCTGGGAGAATCTCAGGATCAGCCGACAAGACATTTCCAATGACCTGAGTCTCGTGCCGGTATCCCTTTGGAAACAATGGTCGGATCGGCCGATCGGTCATCCGCGAGGTTAGAATTTCGGCCTCCGTTGGACGACCTTCACGCTTGAAGAAACCTCCAGGAATCCGGCCACCAGCGAAGCTATTCTCGCGATACTCACACGTAAGGGGCAAAAACGGCATGTCTTTAGGCTTCCGGTCACCAACGGCCGTAACCATGACGATTGTCTCACCGTAGGACACCACCACCGCGCCATCCGCTTGGCGGGCCATTTTGCCCATCTCTATTGTCAGCTCACGCCCACCTATCTCAACTGATTCGCAAATTACCATGTTCCCTTTTCGTCTCCTTAACCGCCACGCACACCGCGTGAGTGCCTTCTGCTTTTCACACACAATTTTTTCCACAGAATGCTGGAATCCCAACCAGAGGGAGGAACAACTCTCGTGGAGTGTTTGTTGGGGCGATATGTCGCCAGATTACCCCTTCGCCGCTTCCGCTTCCCTGATGTGCGCTAGTCGATACCCGCCTCGACTAGTTAAACGCTCCAATCGGCTACTTTCTCAAGCCAAGGCTCACGATAATGGCCTGGTATCGATCGTTATCGATCTTAAGCAAGTAATCGAGCAGCCGGCGCCGCTTGCCAACAAGCATCACCAGACCACGCTCTGTAGCATGGTCTTTTTTGTGTACTTTAAGGTGCTCCGTCAGATGCCGGATGCGCTTTGTCAGCAGTGCGACCTGAACCTCGGGCGAACCGGTGTCCGTATCGTGCTGCCCAAACTCCGCAATTGTTTCCTGTGCCGTAGCCATCGCTTGAGAAGAGGTGGAAAAAAACCAAGAAAACCACAGACAGCAGGCCGAGAAATGACTCGCCTACCGGGGATTTGGAAGGTAACACGGGCCTCCGGGCATGTAAACCGCCACCGTAGCGGCAGATTTATGCCCCGAGCACCTACGCAAACATGCAATTTATTGAAAGACGATCCGTGGTTGGACGAGGCCACCCAGAACCGCCTCACCCGCAGCAATCATCGCTCCGTTAGCATTCACTACGCGCACCCAGCCATCGCTACTATGCAGTCCCTTACTCGCGTCGTTCGACACTCCAGGACGGCGTTCGACTATCCAGGCTGCCTCTAGAATGTGACCGTTGAGAATCGCCTCGGCACCTTCGTCACCGACCACGGCTGCCGGCCAGTCGGGAACCATGTCTACCGCCGGCAAGATCCGCTTTTTTAGCTCCCCGGGAGTATCTTCGGCAACCTCCACCCAGTCCACAGCTTTGCGGAGACAAAACGAACCACTTCGTGTCCGCCGAAGCCCAGCGAGGTGGGCCGGACAACCTAAAGCCTCCCCTAGATCACGCGCCAGCGTACGGACATACGTCCCAGCTCCGCAGTGGATCCTGATTTGAATGGTGTCCTCAGTCAAATTGAGTAGTTCGGCTGAATGGATCACAACAGTTACTGGTTCCGGCTGTACGTCCTCACCACGGCGAACCCTGCGGTACGCAGGTTGACCGCGAACCTTCTTTGCAGAATAGGCTGGCGGCGTTTGTTTAAACACACCGACAAACAAATCTAAGGCTTTCTGGACCTCCTCGCGGCTTAAGGGGGGTGGAGTTACTGGATCGGCGAGAGGCGCGCCTTCAGCGTCATAGGTGTCTGTGGCCCAACCAAGCTTGATGACGCCCTCGTACACTTTGTCATGTCGCTGAAGAAACTGCGTCAAGCGGGTGGCAGCACCTAGACACACCAGTAACACTCCGGTAGCTTGCGGGTCGAGCGTTCCCGCATGACCGGCTTTGCTCCCGACAATCTGACGGACACGGTCTACAACGTCATGCGAAGTCAACCCTGCCGGTTTATCGATCACCAGCAACCCGGTCGGTTGACATGCTTTGACATTCCTCATTCGTCTTTCTCGACAATGCCAAGGGCGCAATACACCACACTAAGAATCTCTTTGCGAACGTCCATCAGATCACCTGACACCATGCACCCGGCAGCCCGAGGGTGCCCCCCACCTCCGAATGCCCCGGCAATCTCAGCAACATCAACTAATTCATCAGAGCGCAAACTGATGCGATATTGCCCAAGCTCCACTTCTTTGAATAAAACAGCGACCGAAACACCATCAATTGCTTTGCCGTGGTTGACGATACCTTCAGTGTCTGGTTTCCCAGGACTAGATTCCAGGGTGGCGTGATCCAGCACCGTCGAGGCGACCCGTCCTCCTGCTTCTAATCGCAGATTTCCCAAACCAACAGCGAGCAAGCGGACCTTGTCCATCGGAACATTTTCGTAGATGGCCTCAGCGACCGAGGCCGGGTCAACCCCAAGTTCGACAAGGTCTCCACACACCCGGAAGGCTTCAGCGTCTGTGTTCGAATAACGGAATGAACCCGTATCCGTAAGAATCGCTACGTAGAGATGAGTGGCGATCTCTGATGTTATATCGACGCCGATCTTAGTCAGCAAACGATAAACCATCACGCCAACCGCAGCCATCGACGGATCAACCCAGTTGACATCACCGAAGTTCGGATTGTTGGCATGGTGGTCTATGTTAACGATTACCCGACCGTCGAAACCGCCGATACCACTGCGCTCTATAGCGTTACATTCCATAAAAACGGCAACTTGAAAACCATCCGGTGCCATTGAGACAACCTTGACCCGATTACTATCGGGAAGTCGCTGGTAGGCAGCAAACAATGGGTCGGCGGAAACTATTGCAACCCGTTTACCCATCTGCTCGAGGGCCAACCCCAAAGCCAGCGACGAGCCTAGTGAGTCTCCATCCGGGTCCCGGTGACCAACGATGACGAAAGCATCGTGCTCCTGTAGCACCTCGATAACCTTATCCATCGCCATTCGCTCCGGATCATTTTTCACCGTACGTCTCCTTGAGCAACGACTCGATGCGAGCGCTCTCATCAAGGGTCTCGTCAAGAACGAAACGCAGTTGCGGCACATACCGAAGCTTAAGGCGGTGACCGATTTGAGACTTCAAGAAGCCCCGAGACCGCTCCAAAACATCGAGCGATTCCGCTGTCTGCTCTTCATCGCCAAGGATGCTCACGTAAACGCGAGCGTGTTTCAAATCTGGCGACATTCGCACTTCAGTTACTGTTACGAAACCAACGCGCGGGTCCCGAACTTCCTTTTGTATGAGATCAGCAATCTCGACCCTAAGTTGATCACCTAAACGCTCGCGGCGGAATTGAACCATCACGCGACTCTCAAAGGCTCAGGAAACTACTCTTATCGCGGTAACCACCCGCATCTCTATTCACAAGAATTCGACACTGACCGAGATCAACTGAGCATCACTCTGACGCTCCGCTTCCCCGAGTATCTTCTGGAACATTCTATCGATTGGTTCACGTCCACTTGCAAGTGAAACCAGCCCGATCGTAGTTCGCTGCCACCGATCGTGGTGATCAACCTCTGACACCGCGACGTTGAACTTATTCGATAGCCGGGTTCGGAAAGAGCTTAAGAACTTACGTTTTCCCTTAAGAGAACGACAGGCTGGCAAGTGGAATTCAAGCATGCAGACCCCGATGATCATGGAAGACATCGGCGATCCATAACCTTGCTACAACGCAGCCTCAAGTTCTTCCATTTTGAACGCCTCGATTATGTCGCCTACCTTGACGTCGTTGAAGTTGGCAATGCTGATACCGCACTCGAAACCCTGTTGTACCTCAGGAACGTCTTCTTTAAAGCGTCGCAAAGACCCCACTTTGCCCTCAAAAATTATTACCGAGTCGCGAACTAGCCGGACCCCAGCATCCCTAGACACTTTTCCGTCGGTGATGTAACAGCCCGCAACCGACCCAACTTTGGTAACCCGAAAAGTATCGCGCACTTCGGCAGCCCCCAGGGGTGTTTCACGATATTCGGGCTTCAACTTTCCGAGCATCGCCTGTTTAAACTCGTCTATAAGCTGATAAATGACCGTGTAGAGTCGCAGGTCAACCCCTTCCCGCGCTGCAATGTCTGCTACCCCACGTTCCGGTCGCACGTTAAAACCGACTACGATGGCATTCGAAGCAGAAGCCAACAAGACATCCGATTCTGTAACACCACCCGGTGCGGCGTGGATGACTTCCACGTTGACCTTGTCGCCCGAAAGCTTCAAAAGTGAGTCTTTCAAAACCTCCACAGATCCCTGGGCATCGGCCTTAATCAGAACCTGCATATCGATACGGTCAGTAGCACGGAGTTGTGCATGTAGGTCATCGAGAGTCAGCCGACTCCCAGCTGCCAACGACTCCTGCCGTTGCCTCTCCTGGCGTATCTCTGAGACCTTGCGCGCCAGTGTTGCAGCCTCGACGACCTGGAAATTCTCTCCAGCTTCTGGAACACCCCCCAAGCCGAGTACTTCAATCGCCATTGACGGGCCTGACTCCTTAAGCTGTGAACCATGATCATCGATCATGGCCCGAACCTTACCGCTTTCCATACCGGCAACCAGATTGTCGCCTACCCTAAGGGTCCCTTCCTGAACAATCAGCGTCGCGACTGGCCCCCGCTGACGGTCGAGCTGTGCTTCGAGAACCATGCCGCGCGCTGGTATTTTCGGACTAGCGGTGAGTTCCTGCATCTCAGCGGTCAGTGACAGCATTTCGAGCAATTCGTCCAGGTTTTGTTTCATCTTGGCTGATACTTCAACTACCACTGTGTCACCACCCCAATTCTCGGGTGCCAAGTTTTTCTCTCCGAGCTGCTGCTTGACTCGGTCAACATTAGCGGTGGGCCGATCAATCTTGTTGATTGCCACGACTATGGGGACCCCAGCGGCGCGAGCATGGTCTATCGCCTCGACCGTCTGAGGCATAACACCGTCGTCAGCAGCGACTACAAGAACCACGATGTCAGTCACTTGAGCGCCACGCAGACGCATGCGCGTAAAAGCCTCGTGGCCCGGGGTATCGATAAACGTTATGCGGCTACCAGCGTGCTCAACAATTGATGCACCAATGTGCTGCGTGATACCACCAGCTTCTCGATCAGCAACGTTGGTGGAGCGAATTGCATCGAGTAGCAGCGTCTTCCCGTGATCGACATGGCCCATGATGGTAACGACAGGAGGTCGCCCTTCGAGATCTTCGTTAGTTGTGCTCGGAGCGTCCCCCAACAACACCTCGTCTGCATGTAGCAGACGCGCTTCGGCCCCAAAGTGTTCAGCGACTGAAAGCGCCACCTCCAGATCGAGTACCTGGTTGATATTTGCCATTACGCCCCGCGAGATAAGCTCACGCATCACATCGGATGGGGACATTTCAAGGTTTTCCGCCAAGCCCTTCACTGTGATCCCATCTTGGATGGTAACGGTTCCTCCGACGGGTGACATCGGAGCAGATGGTTCCGGAGCTGGCGCGGGTTCCGGAGCTGGCGTGGGCACGTCAATTGACGGCTCCAACCCCTCTTCTTTTGACTCTGGTACAACTGGCTTGAGTTCCTCGACTGCTGGATCGGGAGTTTCTTCGGCAACCACCGTTGCCTTGGGAGCTTTCTTGGAAACCCTCTTCTTGGAGGCGGGCTTTTTCTTAGTGGTTTTCTTCGCGACTTTCTTCGAAGCTTTCTTGGCCACCTTACTGGAGGAAAGACTAGCTTCAACACGTACAGCATCTTCCTCAGCTACTGCAGAGTGAACACTCTTTATCTCCACCCCGAGGTCATTCAGCGTAGCGAGGACTTCTTTACTTTGGATGCCGAGCTTCTTGGCCAGCTCATGAACGCGCATTCGTTCCGCTCACTTCTAGAGGGTAAGGATCAGGCTGGGGCTTCGACGACTTCTTCTTCGTCAGTATCAGTTGGGGCCGGTATTTCGCCTTCGTCATCCGGCGCGGCCACAACTTCTACGTCAGTAGCTACGCCTGTTTCTATAGTGATTTCGTCGGCGGTAACAGAGTCATCTGCTTCAATGTCAACATTCACGCTAGCCAAAACGGAGTCCGGAGCTGCCTCAGCCAAGGAATTATCCACAACGGGCTCTTGAACCTCCGGTTCATCCGGTATCAAAGAGGCAAAGAGCTCTTCAGCAGCCCCCAGGATCTTCTCGGCGCCCTTCGGACCGATGCCATCAACAGCAAGCAACCCGTCGGTGCCAGCATCGATGGCCTCGCCAACGGTCCCCACACCGGCGGCCAGCAAAATTTCTGCTGTCTTTGGACCAACGCCTTCCAGGGTTTCCAACGCTTGCTCCCGCGCCGTCATCTGGACCAATGCCTGCTCCACATCACGCTTTTTGTCGTCCTCGCTCTTAATGTCGATCGTGGCATTGAGCAGTTTGCCGGCGAGCCTTACATTCTGGCCACGTTTGCCGATCGCAAGCGATAGCTGGTCCTCATCAACAACCACTTCAAGGTGCCGGCCCTCTCCATCGATCAGAGTCACGCGGTTGACGCGGGCCGGTTTTAGCGAATTGATGGAGTACTGCTGAAGGTCAGCATCCCACTGCACGATATCGATTTTTTCGCCGCGAAGCTCCCGGATAACTGACTGCACGCGGGCACCACGCATGCCAACGCAGGCACCGACTGGGTCGACGTCAGGCTCAACAGAGTGCACCGCAACTTTGGCGCGGTCGCCCCCCTCCCGCACCGCTCCCTTAATGCTTACGGTGCCATCGAATATTTCCGGCACCTCCATCTCGAAGAGTCGGATGAGTAACTCGGGTGAAACTCGTGAGACGACCACTTGCGGGCCTCGTGCCACCTTAAGCACATCGGCAATCACGACGCGAATGCGATCACCGATGTTGTAGTGCTCAGCACGCGACTGCTCTCGTCGAGGTAAAAGGCCCTCGGTTCGACCAAGGTCTACGATCATATCGCCTCGTTCGAAACGCTTGACTAGGCCAGTAATTAACTCGCCGACACGTTCCACGAATTCATCGTAGATATTCTCTCGTTCTGCATCGCGGACTTTCTGGAAAATGACCTGCTTGGCCGCCTGTGCCGCGATGCGGCCGAGACCATCAGTGCCACGCGGCAAGTAGACATCGTCTCCCACATTGGCTTCTGAATCGAACTTAATTGCCTCGGTTGCACTAATCTCGAGGTCCGGATCATCGACATCGTCAACGACCTTCTTGACGGCATGTACTTCAACCTCACCCGTTTCCCGATTAAGCGTCGCCTTCATCTCTTCTTCGGTCTTGTAGAACTTCTTAGCAGCAACCGCCATCGCCTCTTCTACAGCACCGATGATGACATCGGGAGGAATGTTTTTCTCCCGTCCGATCTGCTCGATTGTCTGCAGCAACATTCGCGTCATTGTAGGCGCTACCTAATAGCGGTCAATTTAGCTACAAAGCCTATATTTGAGGGTCTAAGCGAGCACTATGGACCTTTTCAAGGGGAATTTCGAAGGCCCTTCCCTCTGTGTCCGTAACCGTCACAACGTCATCCTTAAACTCATCTAGAACCCCCCGAAAACGACGGCGTCCTAGTATTGGCGAAGCCGTACGGATCCTGATGGGTTCGCCACTGAAGCGCTGGTAGTCTTTCGGGGTGTTCAGCGGACGATTAAGACCCGGCGACGACACCTCGAGGTGGTAGGCATGCGGGATAAAATCCTCTACATCAAGCACAGCCGACACTTGCCGACTCACTGAGGTGCAATCTTCGATCGTGATGCCATCCTCGTGGTCGATATACAACCGAAGGTACCAACGCCCGCAATCGTTGAGATATTCGCAGTAAACGAGTTCACAACCCTCTCGCGCTGCAATTCGCGCCGCTAACGGGGCGACTCGCTCTTCGACCATCGCCGTCTCGACCACGTCGCTTCTCCTTGGCAGCGCTGTTCAAACTGTGGGCAAAGAAAAAAGCGGGCCGGGGCCCACTTTCGTGCGAACACCCAATAAGTTACTTTGAAGTGTAGCAAACGGCTGGGGTTGTATCAACGTAACGGATGCTTCAAAAGGCACCGAAACCCTTGATTTTAGGCCACGTAGCGGGTTCGAGTAACATGTATGCTGTTGGCAGTTTCTTGCAGCCAATTAGGAAACAAAAAATTCCGCCATGGTCGTACCTCACCACCCAAATTAGGGCGAAAATGCTTGAATCCACACTTACCGAACTCTATTGCCCACGCACCGGGACCACCTACGAAGCTGACAAAATCCACACCCTTTCGGATGTCGGAGGGCCCCTGTACAGTCGCTATGATCTAGAAACAGCAGCAACAAACTGGCAAGAGGGGGCCGGCCTTACCAACCGTCCTGCCGGATTGTGGCGCTACGCTGACATTCTGCCGGTCCGCGACCCTCACTTCCGCTTGACGCTCGGTGAAGGGGGGACCCCGCTGTTGTCCGCGCCACGCGTTGGCAAGCGCGTCGGCGTCGCCAACCTACTGCTCAAAGACGAAGGCATCAATCCGACAGGCTCGTTCAAGGCTCGCGGCCTATGCATAGCGGTTAGTAGAGCAGTCGAACTCGGCATCGATTCGCTCGCGATCCCGACAGCAGGAAACGCCGGAGGAGCAATGGCAGCATATGCAGCGCGCGCCGGCGCAACGGCTACCGTGTATATGCCAGATGACGCTCCAGGAGAGTTTGTCGATGAATGTGAAGGGTTCGGTGCCAAAGTCGTGCGCGTTGCCGGTCTGATCACCGACGCCGGCGCACAGTTGGCCAATGACAAGAAGGCGGGGGGGTTTTTTAGCGTCGCCACCCTGAAGGAGCCCTACCGAGTTGAAGGCAAGAAAACAATGGGTATCGAACTTGTCGAACAAATGGGATGGAAACTGCCCGACGCAATTATCTATCCGACCGGTGGCGGTACCGGCTTAGTCGGGATGTGGAAGGCTTTCGATGAACTTGAGGCAATGGGCTGTATAGGCGCTGAAAGGCCACGTATGATCGCGGTGCAATCAACTGGCTGCGCCCCAGTGATCCGGGCATTCGAAGCAGGAGATAAGTCCGTGCAGCCCTGGACAGACGCACAGACCGTTGCCGACGGCTTGCGCGTACCGATGATGGTCGGTGACCAGGAAATCTTGCGGGCCCTACGCGAATCGTCCGGAACAGCGATAGCGGTCCCAGATGAGGAAACGATGGAGTTCGTCCACCACCTGGGAACTGACGAGGGAATCTACGGCTCCCCCGAGGACGGCGCCACACTGGCCGCGATACCCCACCTTCTAGCACGTAGTGACCTGGACAAGGACGAGACCGTGGTCAGCTTCTTGACAGGGAACGGCTACAAGTACCGCAGCGGTATGAAACGTTTCATCACAGAAAACACCGCCCAGGAAGTCTCGACCGCGCGTATTGAAAGTTGAGCACTGATCGCAGCAAGCTGCCGGTAATCCTCGCGATCTTCACCGGTGGAACCATCTCTTGCACTCTGGACCCTGAACGTGGTGTTCCAGTCCCCACGCTGACCGGAGAGGATATTCTCGAGCGCACCCCGGCCCTTCACGATGTAGCTAACGTCGTCGTCGACAACTTCGGTCGCTACCCAGGCCCACACATGCACCCGGAGCGCATGCTGTATCTCGCTGACCGAATTCGGTCAGCAACCATTGGAGGAGCAATAGACGGTGTCGTCGTGACACACGGAACGGACACTATCGAGGAAACTGCCTTTGTTCTGGATCGCATCCTGGCCCCAGACATACCGGTGATCATTTTTGGTTCCATGAAGCTAGTATCGGACCCCACCTGGGACGGGCCAGCCAATGTTCTCGCTGCCGCTCAGGTAGCGACGTCAGCGAGCGCCCGCGGCCGCGGCGTCATGGTCGTTATGGCCGATTCGATCCACACTGCTGCGGGTGTCACCAAGGTTCACGCCGAATCGTATGACTCATTCGGGAGCCCACAATGTGGTCCAATTGGCACTGTCGATCGTGGGAACGTAATTTTTTTCGCGAGTCCAACACGCCCTTCCCTCCCCTCATTCAAGGGGGACACCATTGAGCCCTCGGTCGAACTCATCAAGGCAGTTGCTGGAGCGGATGGCAACTATGTCAAGTCCTGCGTCACAGCCGGTGTCAAAGGCTTAGTAATCGAAGGCATGGGGCGTGGGAACGTCACACCGGGGATGGCTAAGGCACTAACGGAAAACTCTAGCAACGTACCGATCGTCATCACCACACGCTGCGCGCAAGGGCGTGCCGCACCGATGTACGGCTACGACGGCGGTGGAGCGACCCTAAAAGAGAGTGGCGTGATCTTCGCCGATCAGCTATCTGGCCCGAAGGCAAGGTTGTTGTTGATGCTTCTTCTGGGCGCCGGGGCTGGGCGAGAAGAAATCAAAGCTGCCTTTGAGCAAGACCGGTATTGACTCAACCGTTCGCGTACTTGGCGGCACAAAAAATGCATATTGTCCTGAGCAACAAGACAATGACGTTGCCGAGTCAGGGGTGACGCACGTATCATTAGCGGCAGCGTTGCACGTGTCAGTTTTTTCTCACGGACGGAGGTTCGATGTTCGGTTCGATCGGTGGCACCGAACTCCTCGTTATCATGGTGATCGCCCTTCTTATTTTCGGGCCGAGGAAGCTGCCCGAATTGGGAAAGTCTATAGGCAGAGGCTTGTCTGAGTTCAAACGCGCCTCCAATGACCTTAAGCGCTCGCTCGAAGATGAGCTATCGCTCGAAGAGCGTAACGATCACAACAAGATTGACGACCCGGATACTGGCCCCTGACCGGGGCGGCCCGAGGTTGGCACTTTTTCTGACGGGCACGTGATGAGCACAGGTGATACGTCGATGGGCAATGGCGATGCTGCCACCCCCGGCAAAGAGCCATTGGCAGAAATGTCTCTTATTGATCACCTCACCGAATTACGCTATCGGATGTTTATCTCGGTGGGCTCCATCATGGTCGCAGCAATCATCTGTTGGTTTCTTTC
>PCAP01000051.1 GCA_002731215.1 Acidobacteriota bacterium
ACACCAGCAATGTGGCCAGAATCGACAATGATTTCTTCTTCTCGCCGCAGGTCATTGATGCGATTGGAGGCGTCGACGTAGTAGGCAACCAAACCAACTTCACGCGCCAAGCCAATGAAGATTGAAGTTAGCGCCAGACAGTTACCGTAGCCTCGTTCCACGGTAATCGCGGGAGGGGAAGTGGCCACCGAGTCATAGACAAGCCCAAATTCGTCCTCATCTGTTAGCGCATTCATGAGGCGATTAGCTCTGTCTATATCTGTATGGAGCAGCGGCATCCGCTCAAGGAGAGTCTTGGCACGAACCACCATCTCCGGCGTGACAGCGAAAGGAATAACCAGGTCCTCGGCCAATATCTCGGGGGCCTGCGCTTGCATTACTTCCACAAACGACCCCGGCGAATATGCGATTCTCTTTCCCCATTGCGTGCCAGCACAACCAGATGCCATCAAGAGAGTCAACAGAGTTGTCGTAGTTATGATGTTACTGGTTCTCCATCCACTGACGACTTCAGGATGAAGAAACGACATAACTATCTCCCTGTTGTGCAGGGGAACTGAGCCAGTGAGTTGATTTTACCCCGTTTGTAGTGCCGCGAGCACGTCCTTAACGATTGGTAGCTGCGGGTCGTCTTCCGGAGCGAGTTCGACATACTTCTCGAACGCCAGGATGGCATTGGCGATATCACCAAGCCTAACGAGAGCGAATCCCAGCTGCATATGGGCTGGCAAATAGTTGGGATCAACCTCAAGTGCGCGACTGTAGTAGCTGATCGCACCTTGGCATTCCGGCGTAGGCTCGAGACACCCCAGCACTTGTTGGTTGAAATATAGTTCAGCGACGTTGTAGTACACGGCTGGATCTTCGGGGTTTCCATCCACGACAGTCTCAAAATAAGGCAGTGCCCCTTCCATATCCCCCGCCTCGACGAGCATTTCCCCCAAGTTATAGTTCGCCATCACGTTGTCCGGCTCGGCAGCTAGCAGCTTTAGATAAGCCTCCTCTGCTTTCTCAATATTGCCAGCACTCCGGTAGGCATTGCCGATGTTCCCGTGGATAGCGTCAAGATGAGAGTTTGAAGCCAAGAATTCTTCATACTTGGCGACGGCCCCGAGATAATCACCAGCGTCGTCAAGAGCCACGGCAGAATCAAAAAGCTCCTGATCGACCGCAGCGTTGCCGACTCCAGCAACAGCCATACCTTCTGGCATCAGGGCCATCGTCACGTTGAGCGGCGGATTCCGGTTGGCTGCGCTCACGGTGGTGTTGATATCGTAGGGGATGTAGCCCTCTTTAGTGAACGTAAACTTCCAGTCGCCGCGAGTGAACCCAACAATTGCCCACCGACCGCCATCGCGAGTGTCTCCAGTACGCGTATTCGGCGTCGCGGAAGGATTCGTTGCAACGATATTGACACCTACCATGCCGTTGCCGTCTATATCTTTAACAAGGCCCTGCATGCGCCCGACGCCCCGCTGTGCGGCAGCTGGCTGCACCAACACGGACACCGTCAGAACGGCAACCGAAATAAAGAAAATAATCTTATAGACGCTTCGAAGTGACGCTGTCGCAGTCATCGTGATTCTCCGTGATTCTCCTCGCCTTCGCTTAGCTCCCACGAACGCTGAATGGCACCTTATGGAACAAGACGTTGCCAGTGATCTGGTCGTTAATCTCAATCAAGATCTCGTAATCCGTACCCGCCTCAATTTGCTGTACCTGGGACAGCGGAATCTCCTGCAGAATGTCACTGGCCAATTTTTCCTGTAGAGGCAAGCGCGCGATACTGGTCTCTGTCCCGGCCAGCAGGATCCGATGTGTAAGTTCGAAACGATTCTGCTGTGTACCTGGATCAACGCCTAACCCCTTAATGAAATAGAGCAACAACAAAGAGTCGTTACGGTTGAATTCGTTCTCTATGGTGGTCTCCAGTTCGAGTGACGCGACTCGAGTCCGTGAATACACCTTATTAAGGTCCGTTGCGTCAGTCATCTGCTCCAAACTCGAAGCCATGATGACACTAGGAATGGCAAGCTCAATGCAAGGTCCAACCTGAACAACTTCAGCACCAGTTACCACTTCAGGTGGGGCAACGCAGGCCTCGCCAGCGTAGTCTGGCACTGTGAGTTCGTAGTCGGTCGTGCCAATTCCTTCGGAGGCAATGTCCATTACCCCCCAGGAGAGAAGGTAAT
Source organism: Acidobacteriota bacterium (assembly GCA_002731215.1). Classification (GTDB taxonomy): domain Bacteria; phylum Acidobacteriota; class UBA890; order UBA890; family UBA890; genus UBA890. The sequence continues at coordinate 2,193 of PCAP01000051.1, forward strand.
CACCAGGCTCGATCGTCATGCCAAATGAGTGCGTCGACGTCACCTCGGCGGTGCCATTGCTTGGGACGACCGCGAACGGAATCTTGAGTTCGTACACAAATTGCAAGCCGTTGGCAGACGCCGGGTCTTTTTTCCGCAGAACACCGAAAGCCAACAAATTTGCCGGCCCCGGGGAGCCAAGAGATTCGAACGTCAGCCCCGATTTACCTACATCGAAATTGAAAATGGAATACGTGTTGCCCTCCGGCGCCGGAATGAACGCCATTTCTTGGCGAACAACGAGATCCTGCAGGGTCACACCATTCTGCATAAGCTGCTGCATGGCCAAGATGTCGGGCGTGGGAATCACCCCGCTCGCAGTTGCCGCACCACCGGGAGCCAGGACAGCACCAGCCCCTACTGGGCCAGCTGATGAGGGATTTGCTCGACGAGCTTCAAAATAGTTTGACACCGCCACACCAGCCAGGAATGCCTCCTGGTTCAGTTCGATACCACCTGTGATTCGCGAATACGAGCGCTGGTACCGCGCGAACATCACCTCTTTCTTGCCTTCCAAGAAGGGATTCTGAGTATCGTCAAGCTCCCAAACGGTGTTCGAGCTCGCCCGTGCTTGACGCTCCCCCGAACTCGACCCTCCAGTAGCCCGTTGCGTACTTTGGACCGTGAGCACCTCTGGTCCATAAATCAAGTAGAACTTGCCCCGATCGGTTCGCCAACCATCGATACCCTCACTGTTGTAGCGCTGAGTATAGGCAACCCGCTGCATCCAGACCTCACGAAATTCATTGCTCTCGGTTCCTGGGGTCGGGTCTCGATTCTCCCAGAACATCGTTATGAAGGCCTGCTTATCCTCAGTGGCATCGTCATCGATGTCGTTCCAGGTGTCTTCTTCCCGGTCTGTCCATATGAGATCAACAATATTGTCGAACTCTTCAAGAATTTTGGCCTCCTCAAGTGCCGCTGGGGCGCGACCACGACCACCGCCACCACGTCCACGTTGAGCGTCAACAAGCTCAGTACTCAAAGCGAAAACGAGCAGGAAAATGAAAGCCATCGAGGCAAATTGGTTTCTACGCATTTTGGGACCCTCCGGAAACGAGTCTAATAACCCGCCATACCGCATTAGGAATCATCAATGCTGTCTTCATGGACATTTATTTCCAGGAACCGGAAGCTTACTTCCGTAGAGATTCGATCGTAGGGAACTGTAAACGGCAGTATATTCCCGGCTTTCGTAAGCTGGCAACCGACAATAAGACGGCGCAACGAAGACTGGAATTCACTTCAAACACGCTATGGTCACAAAGATCAGCGTGAGGAATCGCCACCCTTGCCCAGAGCCTGATCCAGCAAACGCTGAATTTCTGGCTGGTCGGGGTTAACTACCAGGCTTTTTTCAAGCATTTCTCGCGCTTTTTCGTTGTTGCCATCACCAAAATATGCAGAGGCCAAAGGATTTAGGACCTCAATCCTCTCCTCCGGTCGAGTGGCAAGGCGGACACGCTCGTACCATCTAATGGCCTGGCGATTATTCCCCATGCGTGAGTTCACCGCCGCTAAAGCCATCAAGATTTCTGTTTCATTAGGATGCTCGCGCTGCAGCGGCATGAGTAGAGTTTCAAGATCTTCGTAGCGCTCCGCTTCCATCAGCAGGTCGATTTGAAGCGCCCGGATCTCCTCATCATCCACACGTTCGAGGGCGGGTTGGAGCACCTCAATGGCATCGTCGATCTGAGCCAAAGTACGAAGCTGTTGAGCACGATCGAAGGCAACCCAAGGGTCGGTCGGCGGCGGTTTCACATTCATGTGTAAATGCGCGGCGTCTTCGGATTCGGAGTCAACAGTGACCGTCTGAGTCGTGCCGCTACGATTGTCACCTTCCAAATCAACAAAGAGTTCGTATTCCCCTTCAGGAACGTCCTCAAGGGGAATGCGTGTAATGTAGTTGATTGTGCCGTTGCGATCGGCATCGACCGGGTCAATGTACTCGGTTCTATCTATTAATGCCCCACTATCGTCCAATAGCCTGTACGTCGCTTCGATTCGACTCTGAGGCCCTCGTGGCAGGTACACCTGCTGAAAAATCAAAATCGCCTCGGAGGGTTTGAACACCGGGTCGAGCGCCGGGACGACAGTGTACTGGCCAACCTGGAATGGATAGTGTGCAGAATACGGGTCGTACTGCTCAGCATCGCGAATAGCCCACAACAACAACGGGCGAGAGCTGCCCATTGCTTCAGGCCATGGAGCAGGCACGTCGATGGAGAAGGAAGCGCGACCGTATTCCCTCGAGACGTTGTTCTCTAGGGCCAGTTCAAAGTCGAAGCTGCCTGTAACCACCGGGAGTCGGTCGAGGTGCAGTAACGGACCGTTGCGCATGTTACGAGCTTGTTCCTCATCGAGATCTGCCTGAAGGGTCTTTATAGACGAACCATCAACACCTTTGACCGAGGTGATTATGCGATTCTGGTCATCGATCACAGTTCCGGCAACTTGAAACGTGACGTACCAGGAGTCTTCATAGTTGGAGAGATTGAGGCGACTTCCTTCAGTTAGCAGCGCGTAGTGGATGAACGGCGAGCCACTTGGATCCAACAGTGCGACAGCTTGTGCTTTGATCGGCAGGCTCTCGAAGCGAACATCGGCCTCAACAATGCCGGTGAGAATCGGATACGCCCAAGCGGCAGTTGGCATGATCTTCTCAGGGATCATCTCGATGTTGCCAAGCATCATCTGCGACCGCATCGAGCCATAACCCATTTGTGCTCCGTAATCCCCTGGGATCAAGCTCAATGCAGCTTGGGCAAGCTCTGCGTCGATATACTGAAGAACATCGTACGCTGCGCCAATCTCCCCATCCATCTGCGCCATGTAGCGAGTTTCACCACTCTGAATCGCACGCACATTCTCGACACCAGCCGGGTTGAGCAGCGCCATCGGACCGTCAACCAATGGACTATAGAGTTGAAATCTCCCAGCGCCATGGCGTTTGAAAAAAGCCAGGTAAAAAAACGGGGGGATCCCGAGCTGCGGATTGGCGTGGTACCACCAAAGTTCTATGGGATACGTCTGCTGCTCGTAGGGCAACGATTTGATGTTCATCGGCTCACCTAGCAGCAGGTACATCCGACCTCGTTCTGATTTCCTTCCGGGGCCGGGCTCTCCACGGCCAAAGTGAAACTCAACGTACTCCAGCCGCTCTTCGTATTCCTCCTTATATTCGTTCCTGGAGGTCCCGGGGCTCGGATCCCGCACTTTCCAAAATCGTTCCATGAACTCGTCGCGTTGAAAATCCGAGTCTAGGCGCTCAAAGACCTTTTCTTCATCAGGCGTCAGGATGACCTCTACCGAGTCGTAGAAATCTCGGTACTTCTCATCTAGCGTGTCGAGGTCAACCTTCTCAAATGAATCCAGGTCAGCCGTAACCATCGTTTGCTGGGCCAAAGTCGCTGTTGCAACAGAACCCGTAGTAAGCAAAGCGCACACGAGTCCCGCAATGAAACCTAAACGACCCGTCATGGCCAACAGGTTGTCGGTTTGAGCCTCGACGCCTCGGAGATTCTTAGGCTGTTTCATAAAAACTCTCACAGCTGGCAGAAAGATGCACTGAGAACTTAATTATTGTACACACGAGAGCCATTCGTTTCCTGTCTCTCTGCTTATGCCGTGCAGGAAGGGTCACGATATTCTCCAAATGCGTCACGTAAACGATCGGCCACTTCCCCAAGGGTCGCCTCCTGCTTAACCGCCTCAAAGATAGCTTCGACCACGTTACCGTCCGAGGATGCAGAAGCATACAAAGTGTCCAGGGCCCTCTCAACGGCATCACTGTCGCGTTCAACTCGCCATGCTTCAAGCTCTACTGCCTTCCGTTTCTCAAGGCCTTCTGGAACCGCATGTACTGCGATTTGCGGGTCGCTTCGCTCTTCCTCTTCGAAGCAGTTGATGCCAACAACGGGGCGTTCTCCAGATTCAATCTCAAGCTGATGACCATAGGCCGCCTTCTCAATCTGCCGTTGCACATAGCCCGCCTCAATGGCTGCAACCATGCCTCCTAACTTGTCAATTTCCCCGATCAATACCGCCGCCTCCTCCTCGAGGTCAGTAGTCATTTTTTCAATGGTGAAAGAGCCTCCCAGCGGATCGATTACATCGCCAGCACCATGCTCGTAGGCTAACAACTGTTGGGTACGCAACGCGGTCCGCGCTGATCGTTCAGTGGGAAGCGCGAGCGCTTCATCCATACCGTTGGTGTGCAACGATTGGCAACCACCGAGCGTTGCCGCCAGAGCTTGTACCGCGACACGCACAACGTTGTTAAAGGGTTGCTGCGCAGTGAGCGTGGAACCAGCTGTCTGGGCGTGAAAGCGCATCCGCCAAGCCTTTGGATTTGCCGCCCCAAAGCGCTCCTTCATTATCCGGGCCCATAGTCGACGCGCTGCTCGAAACTTGGCAACTTCCTCCAAGAGATGGTTGTGGGCATTGAAGAAAAAAGATAGGCGCGGGGCAAAATCATCAACGGCGAGCCCTGCTGATAGCCCCGCTTCGGTGTAGGCAATGGCATTCCCAAGCGTAAAAGCAATCTCCTGGACTGCAGTCGAGCCAGCCTCACGGATGTGGTACCCGGAGATGCTGATCGTGTTCCATCGTGGTACACGCTTGGCGCAAAATCGAAATGTGTCGGTTACCAGACGCAACGAGGCGGCCGGAGGATAAATGTAGGTACCACGGGCAATGTATTCCTTGAGGATATCGTTCTGCACCGTGCCGCCAAGCTGTTCCAGGCCGACACCACGACGATCAGCCAGCGCACAATAGAGAGTCAAAAGGGTGCCGGCCGTCGCGTTAATCGTCATCGAAGTGGTCACCTTGGCGATATCAATACCGTCAAATAGGACCTCCATGTCGCGAACCGAGTCAATTGCCACCCCGACACGTCCAACCTCACCAAGCGCCATGGGGTGGTCGGAGTCGTAGCCGATTTGAGTTGGCAGATCGAAGGCTGTAGACAAACCAGTTTGGCCACGATCGAGTAGGTACCTAAACCGTTCGTTGGTGTCTTCGGCTGTGGCAAACCCTGCGTACTGGCGCATCGTCCAGAGACGACCGCGATACATGCTCGGATAGATACCGCGGGTCAAAGGGTACTCACCAGGGAAGCCAAGTTCGTCGTTGAACGACCAGCGATCGATGTCGATCGGTGTGTGAAGAGCCTGTACTTTGGTCTCACCCGAGGCACGACCCGGGGCAGTTTGCAAAGGCTTGGCCAGGGAAGTCTCAGAAGAGTATTGCTGCCGCCAGGAATCACTCGACGCACGAATCGCTTCAACCGCTTCCTCGTCCCACAGCCTTAGCTGTCGCTTAGATGTTTTCGTAGGCTTGGACATACCCCTGAGTGTATCGGGTTTGGGCCACAAGAAACCTTGGCCAAGGTGTCAAGCTAGCGTGCTACGCTCCGGAGATCATGGCTGAAAAGGACTTCACCCATCTCAACGAAGAGGGTAGCGCGACAATGGTCAACGTTGGCGACAAGCCTCGGACCGAGCGCACTGCTACTGCTTCTGGGAAGTTGCGTATGAGTCCCGGGATTCGGGCCCGGGTTCTCGCAAGCAAAGTTCCCAAGGGGAACGTGGTCGAAGTAGCAAGAATCGCCGGCATCCAGGCCGGCAAAAGAACAGCCGAACTCATCCCGTTGTGTCACCCACTACCGTTGAGCTATATCGACGTCCGGGTTGAACCCGACCCGAATGGCCTTTGCGTCACAGTCAGTGCGTCTTGCACTGGGCAAACAGGTGTCGAGATGGAGGCGCTAACCGCAACATCAATCGCGCTATTGACACTTTACGACATGTGTAAAGCACTCGAGAAGGGCATGGAGATCACCAATGTGCGCCTCGAGTCTAAATCTGGCGGCCGCTCCGACTGGCAAAGACCCGACTAAGGCTGACAGGCGGCAAGAAGACGTTCGACGGCAGCTGGCCAGCTATGCTGCGCAGCCACTTCAGCAGCTGCAGCCCCCAATCTCTCCGCAAGACCTGTTTCCTGTGTGATGCGCTCTAGCGCTACAGCAACGTCATCGACCTCAGGCTTGGCGACAAAGCCAGTTACACCGTCTTCGACAAGCTCTGCCGGACCACCCGAATCGGTGCAGGTGACGACTGCTTTGGCGCTAGAAAACGCCTCGAGTGTCACCAAACCATAGTCTTCAGCACGCGAGCCAAAGTACACCGCAGCACAGTTAGCATATTCGTGGACCAGACGCTCTTCGTCGAGCTCTCCTAGTAAAACAACACGATGTTCGAGATTGAGTTCCTGGGTGAGCTTGACGAGTGTTGCCCGCTCAGGACCTTCGCCGGCAATGCGCACCCGCCAATCACCACCAGCTGCTGCTGCCGCTTGGAGCAGGAGATCGACACGTTTGAGTTTCGTCAACCGCCCCACTACAAGGATTGCACCGTTGTAATCGTCGCAACGATAGTCACGCTGTGGAGCAGGCGGATATAGCACATCAGAATCTATGCCACCCCAACGACGCAGCCGCTGTTGGATCGTCCTCGATTGGGCGATCACTGCCCGACGATGCAACAAACGACCATCAAGAAAGTGGAGGGCACGCCGCCGCGCACCTTCGACCAGTCTCGCCTTTCTGTTGAGCCCCGATCTAAAATCGTCCCAAAGGTCGTAGTACTCTCGCATCCTGTGGTTAAGCCAGACAACCTGATTCGGATGGCGCACCGCATAGGATGGGAACCTTAGACTCACAACGCAATCTATTGGACCACCATCGCCAGCCACCTGGACATCAGTTAACCAGGTGGCCCAGTACGCTGATAGCTGGCGCCCGAAACGATTCTGTGGGGTCGTCACGATTTCTGCAGTGTGTCCTGCCTCGTTCAAAGCACGAACGAGCGCCCGCGCTATGACACGGTGGCCGCCCTCTACAAAGGGAACATCGGAGGTCACAACAAGGACACGCACTTTAAACGTCCCCTGTTGTAAAAAAGAGACACTCTAGCGATAGATTGATGCTTAAAATCGACATTACAGGTGCTTTGACCATTTCTTCAGCTACTTATAAAGTACTGTTTAATAAAGATTTAAGTTCAAGTTATCAAATGTTGGCATTTATTTTGCTTACCATATGCCTTGCATACTGGTAGGTAAACTTGTTCTTATATCCGGGGCAGCAGGACAAGCCCAACTCTGGGGAGGGTAAGATTGAATTGGACGCAAAAAACGCTCCGGAAAGACATAGATTGTGCAGGGATTGGCTTGCACAGCGGCGTTCGCGTTGCCATGCGCATGCGGCCTGCACCACCAAACAGCGGCATCATTTTCCGTCGAATAGACCTCGATGGTGTTGAAATTCCAGCGAGACAGGAATATCTCCAACGCTCTAATCTCGCTACTACTCTTGCCAACGGCCATGCCACGATCGGCACTGTCGAACACGTACTCTCAGCAGCCGCCGGACTCGGCATCGATAACCTGATAGTCGAGGTCGAAGGCAAAGAAGTTCCCATCCTGGATGGCTCCGCATCACCGTTCATTTATCTAATGCATGAAGCTGGAATTCGTGTACAACAGGCGCCGCGCGAGTTTATCAAGATCCTTGAGCCGCTTCGTATCGAAGAAGAAGATAAATTTGTAGCAGTCTACCCGTCGGATCGCTTCAAAATCTCCTACACAATCGACTTCGAGCACCCATTAATCGGTGAACAGCAACAAACTTTTGTAGTCACACCCCGCTCTTTCACCGAACAAATTGCGCCAGCGCGCACTTTCGGATTTCTGAGTGAAGTTGAAGCCCTTCATCGCAATGGCTTTGCGCTCGGTGGGTCGATGGAGAACGCAGTTGTCATCGGCCACAATTCAATCCTCAATAACCAACTGCGTTTCGAGGATGAGTTCGTGCGGCACAAGATTCTTGATGCTATCGGGGACATAATGCTTGTTGGTGCTCCCTTGCTAGGACACGTCATTGCCTACCGTGCTGGGCACTCACTCCACGTCGGCCTGGTCGAAACTATCCAGAAGGCAACCGAAGCCTGGCGCATGGTCACCTGGGAAGACGTAGTCTACGACATCGCTTCCCGCCCACCGTATCTGGTGCCGGCGCGCATCTGACCCAACGCCCAACAGAACCACAAATCTTTTGGCGCACCACAAGGATAGTTCAGATTGCTGCGCGCCAGGCGAGCAATAGGCCCCTCGGGGTTCGCCCCGTAGCCTGCTAGCATCTAATCGTCTATGTGGTTCATCGTAGTGTGTTGGAGCGTTCTTCATGAGTGGGAGTCTCCTCGAAAACAATCAGAAGGAGCCACGCAACCGGGTATTTACGGTCGTTGGTCTGATTATCCTGGTGGCGATCTACATCGCTACACTGATCGTAGTTCAGCAATCGCGTTTGGCTTTCGGTGCCGTCTCCCTACAAGCAATCACAGCACTGAACATCACCCTGATTCTGGTGATGCTTTTCGTTTTGGGCCGCAACATAATCAAGCTCTACGTGGAACGGCGACGCCAGAAACTCGGGTCGCAGTTCAGCATGCGAGTCGTTGTTACCTACATCGGTATGGCTCTGGTTCCCACGGTCCTCCTTTTTATCGTCGCTTCGGGACTCATCAGAACCGCAGTTGAGTCCTGGTTCTCAACCGACACCGAGCAAATCGTCCGTCGGGCCCGGGAGGTGTCGGAACAGTCTCTAGAAGGACAGGCTAGGGAACTCCAGCGCGTTGCGGACATGATCTCTGATGAAATTCGGAGGGGAAACATCGGCACTGCGGATTCGAATTCTCGGGAATTTCTTCGCGAGTGGCTTTTGATACCACGTAGTCGTCAAGCCGAACTTGAGGCGATCCTGGTGTACGAAGGCTCCGAACTGCTCCTCGATCCATACTTCGATCCTGACGGAGAATATGCAACGTTCTTTCAGAGACCAACCATCTCACCGGTACCGTCAACAGCCCCTGAACAAACAAACGGGGAACTCACTTGGGCAGTTCAACCTCTACCAGAAACCCACCCACTGTATGTCCCCCCCGCTCAGATCGCTATGGCGCTTCAACAGCAGTCGTTTCGCCTCATCGACGGCATAACAGAGGGGGTCCGCTTACTGCGAGCTGGAGTTCCGATCTACCACCCAAGCAGGCGCAATGAAGTCACGGGTGTACTTATCGTCGCACGTGTCATTGCCGATGAACTCGTGACAGAAGTTGGTGAGATCGAGGGGCTCTACGATAGTTTCATGTCGGGACTCGCCGAAAAGGAACCGATCCTCAGCAACTATCAGCTTACGTTCCTTTTAATGACGCTGTTAATTATTTTCTCGGCTCTCTGGGTCGGCCTCTATCTGGCACGCGGTGTGACCGTGCCAATCCAGAAGCTAGCAGAGGGAACACGCGCAGTCGCCTCCGGGGACCTGAGCTACCAAGTTGAGGTCGAGGCTCAAGACGAGCTCGGCACGCTGGTCGAATCATTCAACCAAATGACCTCGGATCTACGCGCCGGCCAGAAAAACCTGCGCCAGTCCCGAGACAGTCTACAGGCGACAAACACAGAACTAGACGAGCGGCGGCGATACATGGAGGCAATGTTGGCCAACATTGCGACTGGCGTCATTTCGTTGAATGCTGAAGGCGAAATCTCGACGTTCAATCGTGCAGCTGAACGCATTCTGGCGATCGAAGCATCGGCGGCAATCGGCAAACCATTCGAAAACGTATTGTCTGGTGATGCGTTTTCTGATCTAAGTAATCTGATGGCGCGGGCCACGGCCCGCCGCGCGTCTCTCGAGCACGAACTCTCACTCGACGTCAAAGGCAACCGACTTACCGTTGCAGCACACTGCTCAAGCCTTCGAGACAGCGCCGGTGCACACATCGGAACTGTCGTTGTGCTAGACAACCTCACAGAATTAATTACGGCGCAGAAAAGAGCTGCCTGGCGGGAAGTTGCGCGTCGGATCGCCCACGAGATTCGTAATCCGCTGACCCCAATCCAGCTATCGGCTCAACGCATCGCGCGTCGCTACCAACGTGCCGCCGGCGGCGAGGGTCAGTTTAACGTTATCGAGGAGGGGACTCAGACTATTCTGCAGGAAGTCGATACACTCAAGGGCCTCGTCAGCGAATTTTCTCGCTACGCACGCATGCCGCCGGCCAGTCTCGTGCCCGCCAACCTGCACGAAATCATCGAAAATGGCCTGTTAGCCTGTGCAAGCGTGCACGAAGGCATCACCGTCGAGCGCAACTTTGCGAACCAGATACCCACCATCAACGCTGACCTCGACCAGCTAAAAAGAGTCTTTACTAACTTGTTTGACAACGCGATCGCAGCGATGGAGGGTGAGGGAACGCTGGGGGTTAGCACCTCGTACGACCATGACCTTCAAACAACCCGCATCGAAATAGCGGACACTGGCTCCGGCATAAAACCAGAAGACAAAGATCGATTGTTTCTCCCTTATTTCTCGCGCAAGCGCGGCGGCACCGGTCTTGGCCTGGCAATCGTTCACCAAATCGTGGCTGACCACAGCGGCTACGTCAGGGTAAGCGATAACCATCCGCGAGGAACCGTCATGACAATAGAGTTGCCCTGTTGAGTCGCACGCACAATATCTTAGTCGTCGACGACGAGCGCAACGTGCGCGCCACCCTGAAGAGTGTCCTCGAAGATGAAGGCTATGGGGTGAGGACAGTTTCCAGCGGCGAAGAAGCAATCAAGGCAACCAAGCGTTTCCATCCGGACCTTATCCTCCTTGACATCTGGTTGCCTGGCATCGATGGACTCGAAGTTCTTGAGAAACTGGCCGACACTGATAACAACTCGGTTGTTGTCATGATTTCCGGCCACGGCAGCGTCGAATCGGCGGTTCGGTCCACGAAACTTGGGGCCTTCGATTTCATCGAGAAACCTCTGTCTCTTGATCGTGTCTTACTCGTAGTTGCGAACGGTCTCAAACAAAAGGTCCTGCAAGACGAAAACCGCCGCTTGCGTGCCGAGGTCACTGAGCGCTGGACCATGATTGGTGAATCCGATGCCATTGTTGCTCTGCGCAAGCAAATAAACCGTGCCGCCCCAACCAACGGTCGTGTCTTGATCTTCGGTGAGAATGGCACTGGCAAGGAGCTTGTCGCACACTGTATTCACGCTCTTTCCCAACGATCATCTAAGTCTTTCGTCGAAATCAATTGCGCCGCCATCCCAGATGAACTCATCGAGAGCGAGTTGTTCGGACACATTGAGGGCGCCTTCACCGGGGCAGTTTCCGACAAGCAAGGCAAGCTTGACCTCGCTGATGGCGGCACATTATTTCTGGACGAGATCGGCGACATGAGTTTGCGTACCCAACCTAAAGTGCTTCGTGCGCTGCAAGAGCAAACCTTCCAACCAGTGGGCTCGACTGACAATCACAGTGTTGATGTTCGAATCATCGCTGCGACTAATAAAGATTTGCAGGAGGAAATTAAATCTGGCCGCTTTCGTGAGGACCTCTACTACAGGATCAATGTGATCCCGTTGCACGTACCATCCTTGAGGGAACGTCGCGACGACGTGCCATTGCTAGCCGAGCACTTCATGAAGGGTGCCGCGGCCGAGTATGGCACCGGACTCAAGAAACTTTCCGAGGCCGCTGTCGCTCGCCTTACTGCCTATCGCTGGCCAGGAAACGTCCGCCAGCTGAAGAACGTCTGCGAACGGCTGATGGTCATGGTCGCCGACGAAACGATCCTCGAGGCAGACCTTGAGCCAGCGATCGATGCCTTCGGTCCGAGCAACGAGAGTGACTCGAGCGGCGACCTGGAATTGCGGGCAGCACGCGACCTTTTTGAGCGACGCTTCATACTGACCAAGCTTCGGGAGCACGCCGGTAACGTTAAACAAACTGCCCTGGCCTTAAATATCGAACGCAGTCACCTCTACCGTAAGATGAAGTCGTATGGGATCGAGCCTGGTGACGGTGCTGGCGAGTAAATAACGTTCAGACGCAAGCTTCTCTAGCGGCACTGTACTCGACAAGACTCATGGGGTATTGCTAGCATCTCGATGCCCACCTTGCTAGGGACAGGTGTCGTGTACAGTGACGACTTATCGGCGGACGATAACGTACGAGGTGGAACTACGGCCGCAGACGGGGAGATTGGCACCGATGCCTCCGCTGCCGAGCCTCAAGCCATCAACGACGATGTCTCTGGTTTTACCGATTGGCGTGAAGAATTGCGCGAACGGCTAAAGCGGATTAGGGCCCGGCGTGAGGAAGAACAACTAACGGCAGGTGAGGAAAATAGCGAACTTGAAGTAAGTGAAGGTCTCGATGAATCAGACGCCCAAGAGATAGAAATTAACGATTATACGGCTGATATCGAACTAGATTCTGGCACCGTCACAAACGACGATGAGCCGGGGGAAGAGACAGGTTCTGAACCGGCAAATGAAATCGACCCAACTAAAGAGGAAGGGGCCGCGGGGACCGATGAGCCAATTGGGACAGCGGCCGATTTTATCGCCCAACTGGTTGATGACCCCCCACCACCAGTCAATGGCGTAGAGACTGGAAACGTAGAAGTTGGCACAACCCAGTCAGACAGTTTCAACGAGAAACCTGCTGCGGAGAATGCCACAGAAGAAAATGATCTGTTTTCTGGAATAGGGTCCGTAGAAGAAGTCGAGGATCCGGGGCCAGTCGAGGAAATGACAGAGGCCACGGAAACGACTGAAGTCGTCGATGATGACACCTCAGAGGCCCCTGCCGAGGAATTAATTGGGCATGGTGCCGGCCAGGATCCGGCTACAGAACCAAACTTTTCAGACCTAGACGAACTTACTGGCACCGGCGAAAATTCGATGCCCGAGTTTGAGTTCGATGAAGTTGCAACAACGGTGCAGAACACAGCGCCTCAGCTCGACTTGCCAGCAACCAATCCCGAGAACAAGCAGGAACTTGAGTGGGATGAAGAGATCGTCGAGCCGACCAAAATAACCTCATCTGCTGGTCCCTTGGGGGAGCGAGCCGCAGCAGCCCTCTGCGATATGCTCATATTGATAGCGATCGGTACGGCCCTGGTAACCGCGGCGAGTTCGGGAACAGGGCTCTCTTTCCGACAGATCCTTGCCGAGGAAATGCTTGGCCTCGGGCTCACATGGACTATTTTTGTAATCGGCTATTCAGTGTTCTTCGTCGGAAGCTGCGGCCAAACGATAGGCCGTATGATCATGCAACTCCGCGTCGTCGGCAACGATCAGTTCTCTGTCGGCTTCAATCGGGCCTCGATTCGACTTTCCGTCTGGATTTTATCGGCCCTACCACTTTTAGCTGGCATGCTTCCGGCTCTTCGCGACCCGGAGCGACGTGGCTTGCACGACAGGCTCAGCGGCACCCGCGTTGTCAAGGCATAGATGCCCTCTAGGTCCGATGGCCAAAGCAACAGGTTCAGGAGCCTGTAATTAGCTAGCCTGCTAGTGTAAGAAGTGGCGGGTCTTGGTGAGAACCATCGCAATCCCAACCCGATCGGCAGCCTTTATAACTTCTTCGTCTCGCATCGAGCCGCCAGGCTGAACGATCGCCGTCACGCCAGCCTCGGCGAGCAATTCTGGCCCATCAGAAAAAGGAAAGAACGCGTCTGAGGCAGCCACCGCGCCAGCCACCTGGTGGCCGAAGTCCTTTGCCTTCCACGTAGCAATGCGACACGAGTCGACACGGCTCATCTGGCCAGCACCAATACCAATAAGTTGCTGGCCGCGGGCCAATAGAATTGCGTTGGACTTCACGTACGGAATCACCGACCAGGCGAAGCGAAGACCAGCTTCTTCTTCATCTGTCGGATGGCGGTCAGTTACGCAAACCCATTCCTCTTGGGGAATCCCCGCCCCAGGGTCACGATCCTGTATTAGCAAGCCTCCGTCGACCCAACGTACGTCGTGGCGGTGAAAACCGGCAGCAGCGTAACTTGCCGCGAGTTCAACGTCAGTCGGAACTATTAGCAAACGTAGGTTTTCCTTCTCACGAAAGATTTCAAGAGCACCGCTGGTAAAGCCGGGCGCGGCAATCGCCTCAACAAACGTTGTCGCAATTTCTCCTGCGGTGTCGGCACCAACTGGCTCGTTGAACCCGAGGACACTGCCAAATGCTGAAACTGGGTCAGTGGCACGTGCCTTAACATAGGCATCAACTAGTAATTCACCACACGCGGCACCGCAAGGATTGTTGTGCTTCATAACCACGGCACCAGCCACTGGTAGGGCACGGACCAATCGCCATGCCGCGTCGAGGTCGAGGATGTTGTTAAATGAGAGTTCTTTACCTTGCAATTGCTCGGCAGCACCTAGACTGCGCGGAACGGTCGCATCATCCGCAAAAAACGCCGCTTTCTGGTGCGGATTTTCCCCATACCGCAACCCCTGTATTCGATCGAACGTCATCGCCACGGTATCCGGCACATCCTGTAGCTCCGGCGTCATATCAAGGGTTGCACTTTCAGGCAAGCCATTAAGGTAGTTGCAAATCGACGCCTCATACGCAGCGGTGTGAGCAATTGCGCGCCCTGCCCAAGCGAGCCGCTTGGTCAATGGGAGATCGTTACGGCTGACAGCCTCAAGCACATCATCGTAGTTTGCTGGGTCGACAACGACCACGACTCCGGGTGAATTCTTTGCCGCAGCCCGCAACAGCGTAACCCCACCGATATCGATTTGCTCAAGCGCCTCCTGTACTGTGTGCTGTGGCTGAGCCACAGTGGCCGCGAACGGGTACAGATTGACCACCACCAAATCGATCGGCTCCACTTTGTGTAAGTCAAGCTCCGCCATCTGAGAGTCGTCATCGCGCCGCGCCAATATGCCACCAAACACCTTCGGGTGGAGTGTCTTTACCCTCCCCTCCAGCATCTCCGGTGACGCCGTGTGCTCAGAGATCTGTCGCACCGGCAAACCAGCATCAGCTAGCGTCGCAGCAGTACCACCGGTCGAAAGTAATTCAACCCCGATTTCGTGTAATCCTCTGGCAAAGTCCACTACCCCGGTCTTATCGTAGACCGATAACAATGCAGTCTTGATGGTTCCCATGCGCCTGTTTGTCGCCATAGATTTGCCGGATTCCGTCAAGGAACGGCTCGAAGAAATTATCACCGAGCTGAGAACCTGCCGTGCCGACGTTCGTTGGGTTCATTTTGATTTAATGCATGTGACCCTAAAATTCCTCGGGAACATCGAGCCTCAAGAACTAGTGGCGATCGACGGAGTCCTGAGCAGGATCGCTGCTAACACGCAACCGGCTCAAGGCCGACTGCACAACGTCGGCAGTTTCCCACATCTTCGTCGGCCCCGTGTTCTATGGATCGGTGTTGAAACGTATAACGGGATGCTTGCTGCTCTGCACGCCGACCTGGACGCTGCACTGGCCAAGCTTGGGTTCTCGAAGGAAATTCGGCGCTTCCAACCGCATATTACCCTCGGCCGGATACGTGGCAACCGTCGTTTGTCTGCTTTACGGGAAGCGGTTGAAAAACAATCCGTCCACAAGGCTGAAAGTTTCAAAATCGAACACTTGACACTGTTCGAAAGCAGGCAACGACATGGCAGTACACGCTACACAGCCCTGAGCACGCACAGTTTCGAGGCACGTTAGCCTTGGAGCCCATCGGAACACCCGATCAGGCCTGAACTTCATCATCCAGGACCCATACGATCCTTCGCACCCACGGTTTGCCCAAGGCCGTGTTGACTTTCCTGATCAAGTCGGCGCTCATCGCCTCAAGTTGAGGTTTCCATGCCAAATCGGTGACCTCTACCGTCAGCACGTTGTCTTTGAAAACCAGCGGTCGGCAGTGTCGACTCACCGCCTCGCCAACCGCATCCTCCCATATGCGACCGAGGACAAGACCTCGGGACTGCGGCTTCTCCATCCACTCACTCAGTAACCCCTGCAACTCATTCCCAACATGCCTGAAACTCATGTGATTAGCATTGCGTCGCCATATGAATAAAAACGGAACCGTTGTCGCACCGCAAATTTGTAAGCCTGTAACAAACGCTCGCGCCCAGCAAACGCCGCAGCCATCAATATTGGTGTGGACCGAGGCAGATGGAAGTTTGTCAGCATGGCATCCACCACATGGAATCCAAATCCTGGGTAAATAAAAATGTTGGCGTTACCCGCACCGGCGGCATTTTCGATCCCGTCGCTAGCTCTCGCCGCATGTTCTAGGGTGCGCACAACCGTTGTACCAACGCCGATCACCCTCCCCTGATTCGCCTTCGCAGCTACGATCGCAGCCACACATTGGTCCGGCAGAACATATGGCTCCGATTCCATCCTGTGCTCGGCAACTTCGCTAACTCGAACCGGCTGAAACGTTCCCGTTCCTACCTTGAGTGTCAACGTTGCGATCTTGACACCAACGCGCTGGATTTTTTTTAGCAACGATTGGGTAAAGTGCAAGCCTGCCGTTGGCGCGGCAATGGCGCCAGGCTCTCGGGCGTAAACAGTCTGATAACGTTCGCGATCAATTATGGTGTGCTCGTCACCTGGATAGCGCTGAATATAAGGGGGCAGCGGCATCTGGCCCCAACGATTGAGTACCTCTTCAACACCGTAGTTTCTAGGCAACTCGACGAGATGACGCCCCTTCTTGGTCTCACCATGCACCACCAAATGGGTGGCACACTCGTCGAGATACAGGATCTCGCCGGGGTGTAAGCGCTTCCCACCTCTGATCATTGCCTCCCACACCGGTCCTTGCCCACCAACCGATGCCCCCACATCATGCAGCAAGAGAATTTCTACAGCACCACCGGTGGTGCGCTTCGTATGCAACCGCTGAGGGGCCACCATCGCGTCGTTGATTATCAGCACATCTCCTTCGCGCAGCAATTCTGGTACCTCCGCAAAGCGATACTCGGAAGGATGGTCGGTAACCCCACGGGCAAGCGACAGCAACCGCGATTCATCGCGACGCTCAGGCGGCGACTGGGCTATTAAGTCTGCAGGAAGGTGATAATCAAAGAGCTCGATGCGCACGATCTCCGCCTGTCCTTAGTCGCACTACCAAAGCTCAGTTTGAGGCCCACTGGAGAACTTGTTTCCGGGCTTTCGAATACCAAAATGTTCATAGGCAATCTCGGTCGCCACCCGCCCACGCGAGGTGCGTGACAGAAAACCGAGCTGGATCAAGTAGGGCTCGTATATATCCTCGATTGCCGTCTTGTCCTCACCGATCGCCGCCGCAATGGTATTCAGACCCACTGGCCCACCCGCGAAGTTCTGCATGATGGTCAGCATAAGTTGGCGGTCGATTTCGTCGAACCCCATCTTATCGACTTCGAGCTTTTGCAACGCAATGCGCGCGACATCAGCGTTTATCGTTCCGTCACCGTCAACCTCAGCAAAGTCACGTACTCGACGCAGAAGCCGGTTCGCGATCCTTGGAGTACCGCGTGAGCGACGTGCGATCTCAAGGGCTCCGTCAGCATCAGTTGGCACCCCCAACTTTTTTGCTGAGTTGGAAACGATTTTCGTAAGATCCTCGGTTGTGTAGAAATCAAGCCGGAAGACGATGCCAAAGCGACTGCGCAGCGGTGAGGTCAACAATGCAGCGCGGGTAGTTGAACCAACAAGCGTAAAGCGTGGGATCGGCAGTTTTACTGACCGCGCGCTAGGCCCTTCTCCGATAACGATGTCAATTTGGTAATCCTCCATTGCTGGGTACAGCAGCTCTTCGATAGACGCCGGCAAGCGGTGAATCTCATCAATAAATAGAACGCCGCTTTCTTCAACACTGGTAAGAATAGCTGCGAGGTCTCCGACCTTTTCGATCACAGGTCCAGAGGTGCCACGGAGATCGCCATCCATTTCGTGGGCAATAATGTATGCCAACGTGGTTTTTCCGAGACCTGGCGGGCCGAATAGCAGAACGTGGTCGAGGGGCTCCTTGCGCTTCCTCGCCGCCTCGATGAACACCCTAAGATTGTCGACTACCTTGCGCTGGCCGACGTACTCCTCAAGGGTTCGGGGTCGCAGCGTTACCTCGAAGCGTGATTCTTCAGATACTGAGCTTGGGCTAACTAACCGCTCATTCATTGTCACTTACTCGGCACCGAACCCCCCTGCTAATTGGCGAGCACGCGCAGTGTCTGTTTGAGAAGGGTTTCGAATTGATCGGCGGGATCTTCCACCTTGTCGAGGGCTCGCTCCGCGTCACGAGGACGATACCCGAGGTTTTCAAGCGCTGAAAGCACATCCTGACGAATACCACGCGGCCCAGAGGCAAAGGGCACTAGCACAAGGTCGTCAACCTTTCCCTTGAGTTCTAGAGCCATTCGTTCCGCCGTCTTCTTCCCGACACCGGGTATTGTTGAAAGGCGTGCAATGTCGGCGTCGACAATTGCACCAATTAAAAAGTCGGTATCCATTCCTGAAAGGATTGTTACTGCGAGTTTAGGCCCAATGCCTGCAACTGAGATGAGGTGTTCGAAAAGCCGCTGCTGCGGTAAATCCTTAAATCCGTAAAGTTGGAAAGTGTCGTCACGAACGTGTGTATGGATCCGCAGCGAGACCTCGTCACCCAGTTCGCCGATTTCATAGAACGCCGGCAATGGCAAATAAACCTGATAGCCAACTCCACCGACGTCGACGATAACGTACTCTGGGGTTTTCTCATGCAATAACCCTCGCAACGCGGCGATCACTGCCCAACTCCCAGCCGTATCGCGGTCATCGTGCCCCTTCCAGGCGCGCCTCGAAGCGGCGCGAGTACATATGACAGAGCACCAAGGCAAGTGCGTCCGCCGCATCCTGAGGCGGTGCCTCGGAAAGGTATAGCAGGGTCTTAACCATTTGCACCACTTGCTCTTTGTCCGCCTGTCCGTAGCCCACAACCGCTTTCTTTACAGCGCGAGCACTGTACTCAAACACTGGGCACGAAGCCCCCGCCGCCACAATCGCGACCCCTCGAACTTGCCCCAAGACCAACGCTGACCGTGCATTAACCGCCACGAACGCCTCTTCGACCACCACTTCGTCGGGTCGATGCTCCTCAGCCAGCTGCCGTAGCAGTATGTCGAGCTGCTTCAGGCGCTCACTGACCGGCTTCTTCTGAGGCAACTTCAAGACTCCGTAGGCTACAACATTCAAGTCTGACCCAAACACGTCAATCACTGCGTAACCTGTACAACGAGAACCGGGATCAATTCCCAGAATGCGCACCGAATCGGGCATTTAAGCGCCCCTCTACCGGCTAACCGGCTGCTGCTTCTTTGAACTCTGTGGGGTCGATATCAGCGTTGGTATAGACACCCTGAACGTCATCGTGGTCTTCAAGGCTTTCCATCAGTTTGAGACATTTTTTTGCTTCGCTACCTTGCAGTTTGATATAAGAGGCCGGCAGCATGGCCAATTCTGCCTGCTCGCACTTGATCCCGTTATTGTCGAATGCTTCACGTACACCAGCAAACTTAGTCGTGGTCGTGGTCACCTCATACATACCATCATCAGCACCAACGTCCGCGGCTCCAGCATCAAGTGCAACGAGTAACAAGTCATCTTCGTCTATGGTGCAAGCCTCAATCAAAAACAGGCCCGTTTGCTTGAACATCCAGGCAACTGAGTTGAGCTCACTAAGATGACCACCAGCTCGCTCGAAAATCTTCCGAATCTCCGCAACGGTTCGGTTACGATTGTCCGTGGCCGCTTGCACAAGCAGCGCAACACCACCGGGTCCGTACCCCTCGTAATTGACCTCCTCATAAATGACCCCTGGGAGTTCACCCGTTCCCCTCTGGATGGCACGTTTAATGTTGTCAGCCGGCATGTTCTCGGCTTTTGCAGTTGCAACCGCAGTGCGTAATCGTGGATTCGATTCGCTGTCCGGACCTCCCTGCTTGGCAGCGACTGTGATCTCCTTAACCAACCTGGAAAACACTTTCCCACGGGCAGCGTCGGCCGCGCCTTTCTTTCGCTTGATTGTGCTCCACTTGGAATGACCGGACATCAAAAACTCCTGGACAAGGAAAATCCTATCATCGTGATGGAAGATCCGCCGGAATGAGCCACGTGACGACACTCAACGGAGTTCTCTTCATCACTGAATACGATGAACCGGCTGATGATCGCTAGTTCAACGTGCCAGGTCATTGATTAGTTCAGTATAAAAAAGGCTGCCCGGCTCCACGGAACCGAACAGCCTTCTCGAAAAATAACCCGGCGACGACCTACTCTCCCACCCAGTTGCCCAGGCAGTACCATCGGCGCTGGGGAGCTTAACTTCCGTGTTCGAAATGGGAACGGGTGTATCCTCCCCGCTACAGTCACCGGGAAACTCTAACTGAATAGTCCAGCTTTGGATCGGATTGCAGGATCGCTTTCGCGACTCCACGATCGATCCACTTGTTTTGCTGAGCATTACGCCGACCGTGCTTAGCTTTCGCTGAGCAGATCAACGACTTGAGCCCATTTTTCGAAAGGTCCGGCTCGGGTGCAGCGAAAACGAGAAGGCAGCTTTCCAACTACCATCACGCTCGTCTGCCCCTGGCGAATTTAGAGGCCAAGCCTCACGGGCGATTAGTACCGCTCGGCTGAACACATTACTGTGCTTACACC
>PCAP01000052.1 GCA_002731215.1 Acidobacteriota bacterium
AATGGGTATAAACGTGGAGTACATGCATCACGAGGTGGCTCATAGTCAGCACGAAATTGACTTGAAATACTGCGATGCTCTACGAATGGCTGACAATCTCCAGACATACAAGTGGCTGGTGAAGGAAATCGCTCGCCGCAATGGCATTCACGCAACTTTCATGCCCAAGCCACTGTCAGGCCAGAACGGGAGCGGGATGCACGTTCATTTGTCGATCTTTAACGACGCGAACAGCAATGCTTTCTATGATGCGGGTGATCCTCACCACTTGTCGCAAACAGCGCGCCATTTTTTGGCGGGAGTTTTGGATAACGCGCGTGGGATGTGCCTAATCACCAACCAGTGGTACAACTCATATAAGCGTTTGGTTCCCGGCTACGAAGCCCCGGTCTACATAGCCTGGGCGGAGCGGAACCGTTCCGCCCTGGTCCGAATTCCAATGTATAAACCAGGTAATGAGGTAGCAACCAGGATCGAGCTTCGTTTCCCCGATGCGGCTTGCAACCCTTACCTCGCTTTCGCTGTGATGTTGGCATCGGGTTTCAAAGGTCTCGAAGATCAACTTCCGCTCGCAGACCCGGTAACCGACGATCTTTACAAATACACCGCCGTACAGCGTGAGCAGCAGGGTATCGATTCCTTGCCACACGATCTCTATGATGCCGTGCAGACTGCAGCCTCCTCGGAAGTAGTACGTACCACCTTGGGAGACCACGTTCTCGACAAACTGCTAGAGACTAAGATGGCTGAATATGATGGGCACCGATTGCATGTTTCGCACCGGGAGTTCGAAGAAAGTATCAACCTGTAGCTAGTGCGGGACGCTCCTCGAAAGGGGTTCGCAGGATGACCCCCAGTATGGGAAATAGCGACCGGCTGCACGTGTGGCAGCCGGGCCCTTCAGATGCTGCTGCAGCTAATGTAATTGCCGCGGCGATTTGGGGGGGGCGGAGAGCTTGGCATTCCAAGACTCTGATTGCCTACTTGTGGGCCTTCTACGTCGTGATTGTCAAAGGTGCCGGGAACGCCCTTCAAGAGGCCTTGTGGGGAAGGCCCAGTCAGCCAATTCAAGGAGGGGAATTCAGTGTTTGGTTTTCCTCTGCTCAATCGCTGGATATTGCCTATTTGGGCATGGTTCTGAATACGATCACACGGCCCCTCTGGATCGCAGATGGCTACTTCTTCCTGTTCTTTGGGGTGGTCGCAGGGGGTGCAATCGCTTATCTGCATGCGCCCCGACCGGCCCCTGCGCTAGCCCAACTAGGCGGGAACTGTGGTGCGTACCTCGGCCGATTCATCCGATTGGCCCTCGTCGCCGTCGCTCTCTTGTGGCTGATTCCTGCCCTGGGCTCCGTTTCCATACGCCGCTTTGTGCCCGTCTCCTCAGGGGGGCTTTATGAGTTGATCGTGCAATACCTGATCGTGGTTTGCGCGGTGGTGATTGACTATGCGCGCATCCGCACAGTGCTTCGAGATAGCCGATCTATGTTGATGGAGACCTTACGTTCTTTAAAGTTTGTGGTCCGTAATTTGGCTTGGATCCTTCAGCTTGAGGTTCTGTTCTTCTCTTGTGCCGCCCTACTAAGCGTGGCCATGCTTGTAGCGTCTAGTGTGCTGCACAGCCAGGCTCCACTGGGCTACATCGGCTTCGCGACGGAGCAGGTCTATGTAATCGCCTTAATCTGGCTCCGCTTAACGGCCTGGGGAGCGATGATCGCGTTATATCAAGGGGCTACGCTCAAGCGAATGGCAAAAGCCGGAGCCTAACTCAATTAGGTCACTGATTGGCTGCGGCCACCATCCACGGCGATCGTGGTTCCATGGACATAGGCGGCCTCTTCAGAGGCGAGAAAAACAACAACATTCGCAAATTCTTCTGGTGAGGCTAGCCGCCGGAGCGGAACTAGCCCGGCCCAGTTTTCAAACACTTGCGTTTCCTCGATGTTGTCCCGTGCTGCAATGTTCGATGCTAACTGGCCTAGGCGGTCAGTGGTCGTGTAGCCAGGACACACGTTGTTAACCACTACCTGGTCTGGGCCAACCTCGTTCGCGAGTGCCTTTGCCCAGCCAACGACGGCCATGCGGATGCTGTTAGAGAGAATCAGGCCATCGACCGGCTGCTTCACTGAGGTCGACGTAATATTGACAATCCGCCCCCATTTTTGCGCACGCATGGCTGGCAAGATACGCCTCGTCAATTCCACGGCAGACATCAATGTTAAATCAACTGCGCCCCTCCAGTCTGCCTCACTTAAATCATCGAACGTCCCCGGTGGCGGGCCTCCGGCATTATTAATGAGGATGTCAACTACCCCGAACCGCTCCAGCGCACGGCTTGCAAGCTCATCGATTTGTGCTGTCGAGGTGAGGTCGGCTTGAATAGCGACCACTTCACCATCATGCTTCTCGAGATTGGCCGTGGCTGCTGCAAGCTTGTCCGCAGAGCGAGAGCAAATTGCTAAATTGGCACCTGCCCCCGCTAAACCACAAGCCGACGCGTAGCCAAGGCCTTCCGATGCCCCGCAGACGAGCGCAGTACGTCCACTGAGATCAATTTGCATCGCCGCCTCGGAGATAGGCATCCTCCCCGCTAAGCCAGTCGGCTCGTGGGGGGCTGAAAACGTCAATGTCCACCGTGTCTTCGAGGGCCACTGCAGCGTGTTCTACGTTCGGGGGAATGACCAAGGTCTCGCCGGACCGGACATCGATCACACTTTGGTCTCCCATTGTAAAGCGCAAGCAGCCGGAGGCGACATAGGTAATTTGCTCATTATGGTGACTATGGGACGGAACCTCGGCACCTTCTTTGAGGTCGATAATGGCAAGCATCACCTGGTCCCCTGTTACCATCCTTCGTCCAATCTTTGATGTGAGCATTTCCTGTGGGATATCGTCCCAAGCCTTATGGTTGACCACACGCAACTCCTTGCTAAATATTCATTTCGAAAACGAGATAATATTGGCGATTAATGTCGCCACGTAGCATGGGATTTTAGGGCCATCAACGAGCCACGTACAGGTCGCTTTCAGACATCACTCGTAGTGGGGACGTTTTCGTTTCTCAGTGCTTTGGCAATGGCTCTCGATTGGGGTGTCAGGCCGGGCCGGGCTGGTTTGCCGCCATTGCCTTTGGCTCTTGGCGTCTTCTTCGTTGCTTTTACCATCACGATGGGGTCGGCCGTTTGGCTTGCGTCCAGCCTTCGATTGCCGGCCTTTCTTCTGCTCTCGGAATTGTCCGGGCGTCAGCGTTGGCGCCGTTATTTCGTCTATGGCATTGGTGGTGGGCTTCTTATCTATCTAACGAACAGTGCTCTATACCTAACGACCGAATCGGCCGAGTTTCGTCCCGCGCAGGTATATAACCTTGATAACGAACTAAAAGTCTTTGCACTCTCGGCCCGGGCGGCCCTTTCAGAAGAGACTATGTATCGGTTGTTTGCAATACCGTTTCTAGTCTCCTTAGGAATGCGGTTCTATGGTTGGCGGCCGCGGTTCGGATTCGATCTGCTCCCGACGAAATCCCCTACGGAGCCGGTCCGGCCACCTCGAATTATGGTGTTGGCAGCCATGCTCTGTTCCGCCTTGTTATTTGGGTTGGCCCATAACAACAATCCCGTCGCGGCATTCATGTTTGGACTGTTACTCGGGAACTCGTTTCTTCGCGGTGGTTGGGAGTCTGCTGTAACCGCGCACTTCTTGGGGAATTACCTGCTATTCATGGGGATATATCTGTAGCTTTGATCTCGGGGACTCACAGCGGCCCCATTAGATCAACCTGTGTGCGTAAAATCGGAAGCTGGCTCGTCTAATTCGCTCGTGTGGCAAGATCCTGGAATGCTCTCCGGACCTCGACACGTACCATCTTCTTGCGCCAGGCATACATAAGGTCGGTGTTGTCGAGGGGGGTTGCTGCCTTGAATGCTGCATCAGCAACGGCGAGAAGACGGTCGTCGGTTAGGGTGCGGCCCAGCAAAAGCTGGGCAACCTCAACGCTGACTGGATGAGTGTGGACCGCACCCAGTACAAGCTGGGCGGCTGAGACTTTGTTCCCATCCATGGAAAGGCTAGCTGCTACTCCTAAAACAGGGAAGTCGAAGCTACCTCGGCGCCGAACTTTCCGATAAGTGCTTTTCAAGCCATCGTTTTTGGGAATTAGAATTCTTGACAGGATCTCATCGGGTTTCTTAGTGAGGTAAGCGATTCCGTCATCTTGGTACAGGGCACTAACAGGGATCGAGCGTTCGCCATCAGGTCCGACAAGAATCACGGACGCACCCAGCGCCATAAGTGCTGGCGCCGCGTCGCTTGAGGTGACCGCCCAGCACTTCGAACTCCCAGGTGCGACCAAGCAAATATCGCCTTCACGTTTCATGCAAAACCCGATGGACTCCCTCCATTCGTGTGTCTGGTTGTAGTAGTTGCAACGAGTGTCCACACAAAGGTTTCCGCCTATAGTTCCTTGTCGTTGAATTTGTGGGTTAGCAACCTGTTGGACAGCCTCGACTAGCGCCGTCGCGCTCTTTACGACGGCTTTCTCGGCGGCGATGTTACGCAGGCTTACCCCGGCTCCGATTCCAATCTCTCCATTGTCCGAAATGGTCTGCAATTCGGGAAGATGGCTAAGCCCGACAAGAACGCTCGCATCAAATTGGCGGCGTTTAAGGTTCGGGATCAGGTCCGTCCCACCCGCGATAACCATTGACTCCCCAGGGTGATCAGCAAGCGCTTCAGCTGCCTCGCTAACGTTGTTGGGCCGAAGGTGTCGGAATGGAGGAAGTCTCAGCATTTTGACCGGTCCCGACGCCGAGTCTCCACCCACTGTTCGGGTGGCTGGTCGTACCAGACAGGATCAATCTTAACTGGAGTTGGCCACTGATAATCCGGAAACTTGTTGGGCCCAACCTGCGGGAATTTACCCTTCTCTTGAAGTGCAAGTGCTGCCAAGACCTTTTCGGGAGTGATCGGCAACTCGTCAATACGTGCCCCGATGGCATCGTATACGGCGTTGGCAATAGCGGGTGGTATCGGCAACAACGGCCCCTGCCCCACCTCCTTTGCTCCGAACGGTCCCTCAGCATCGTTTGTCTCAATCAAATAACTTTCAACTGATGGCATCTCTAGAAAAGTTGGTGTTTTGTAATCAAGCATTGACGGAAACTGGTGTTGGCCTTTCCGGAAGGCCTGTTCTTCCATGAAAATTTCACCTAACGCCATATACACCGACCCTTCAATCTGGCCTCGCGCCAGAATGGGATTGATGGCGCGGCCGATGTCATGCGCGACCCAAAGTTTCTCAGGGGTAACGATGCCGGTTTCGCGGTCCACACTTACTTTGGCTACTGCTGCTGAGTATGAATACGCCGGCGTCGGGCCCACGCCGGATCCCTTGTAGGGGCCACGAAGGGCCTGAGGGGTAAATGACCCTGTCGATGATAGTTGGCCGAACTTCGACTCCGCCAATTTCACTGCCCTCAAAAAAGAGGAGCTCTTGCCCGTTGGCACACCGTTGACCATATGGACGATTTGGCCGGCTGCACTCTGTAAACTCTCAGTGCCCTCAGAAAGTGCCCTTTCGCTGATATGAAGTTCTTCTGCGACCGCTTCAAAAAGCTTTTTCCTGAGCTTCTCGGCGGCTTCTATGGCAGCATTGCCCATCATGAATGTCACACGGCTCGAATAGGCGCCCAGATCGATAGGCGTGGTGTCAGTATCGGCACAAATCAAGTTTACGTCGGCTGGGGTAATGCCCAGGATTTCCGCCACAGTCATAGCCAGGACTGAATCTGAACCCTGGCCAATATCGATCTGCATGCACTTGGCAGTCACGCCTCCACCGCGATCAATTTTCAAGTCCACGGAAGTGTGGGGCATCTTGTTCCAGTAGATAGGGAGCCCTGCGCCGGACAGATACGACCCAACGGCCAGCCCGACGCCCTTGCCCACCGGGAGGGCACCGCGAAGGGAGTTAAAATCTGAACCCTCAGTAACCTTTTCGATGCACTCACCTAGTCCACAAGAGGTAACTCTCATGTGATTGACGGTCATGCTGTACTCGTCAACAAGGATTGACTTCCGGTACGCAGCTGGATCAATTCCAAGAGCGTTGGCCACGCGATCAAGATGAACTTCAAGGGCGTAGCGTGGCTGGGGAGTTCCATGACCGCGTTTGGGGCCACAAGGTGGCTTGTTGGTGAAAACACGAACACCACGGAACCTGTAGGCAGGTATCTTGTAGGTTACGGTTTGCAGCGCCCCCGTGTAATACGTACTTGCAACGCCATAACTGCCGTACGCGCCACCATCGACAAAAGATTGAAAATCAAGTGCTGTTATTGAGCCGTCGTTTTTTACACCAAGTTTTACATTCATGAGCACAGGGTGGCGTCCGCGATGAGCGTAGAAGACTTCCTCTCGCGTCAACGTGATCTTTACGGGGCGTCCGGTCAGCATCGAAAGCTTTGCTGCACAAAACTCATGGGGGAATGGATCAGACTTGCCACCGAACCCTCCTCCCACCGGAGTAGCTATAACCCGTATCCGGGAAGCTGGGATTTTGAGAACGCTGGCCAATGCTTTGTGTACATAGTGTGGCGTTTGCGTGGAGGACCAGAGAGTAAGTTTGGAATCTGCGCCGTACTGAGCCACAGCTGAGTGTTGTTCTAGGGCTAGATGGTTGCTTCCCGAGTAAAAATACGTGTTGTCAAAAACTTGGTCCGCGGCGTCGAATCCGGAATCAAGGTCGCCGAACTCTAGGTTTATTTGTTTGTGCACATTGTCGTGTGGACCGTAGTCATGGATCCGGGAAGTTTCTCCGACTGCGGCAAGCCCCTCGCTAATCTCAAAACTGGTCGGCAAATCCTCGTACTTGACTTCGATGGCTCGCACCGCCTCTTCTGCTGTCATTTCATCCACCGCAGCCACCGCGACGATGGGGTCTCCAACAAATCGGACCCGATCGACTTCAAGCGGATATTCATCTTCACTGACTGGGAGAATTCCATACTTCACCGGGAGGTCTTCTCCAGTGACAATCGCTTTCACTCCGGGCATTGCCTTGGCTTTGGAAGTGTCAATACTGAGAATCCGCGCATGGGGTCGGCGGGATCCTAGGAGTTTGCCGTAAAGCATCCTTGGCAAAGTGAAGTCGTCAGCGTAAACAGACTGGCCGGTTGCTTTCCGAATTCCATCAACGCGGGGCACTGACTGGCCGATGACACTGTACTTCGTGAGGCTCATCTGATCCCAGTTCCCTGTGTCGTCGATTCCGGCGTATTGCCGCGGTCCGCATCCTGTTGACTTGAATGCAGTTTTTTTGCGGCAGAATCCACAGCTTCGAGTATTTGCAAGTAACCGGTGCAGCGACACAGATTGCCCGCCAAATACTCCTTGATTTCTTCGGTAGTGGGATGTGAATTACTGTCGAGCAACGCCTTGGAAGACATCATCATCCCCGGAGTGCAATAGCCGCACTGCGCTGCACCAAGTTCGGCAAAGGCGACTTGAAGCTCATGCGGTCGCCCTCCCTCCGCAAGTCCCTCGATCGTTAGAATTTCATGGCCTTGAACTTCAACTGGAAGGACCAAACAAGAGAGCATTGGATCCCCGTCAATTAACACGGTGCAGGTGCCGCATTCCCCAAGTTCGCAACCGTGCTTGGTTCCCGTGAGCCCAAGATCTTCACGCAATATCTCTAGAAGAGTCTTATTTACCGGTGCGACGATCTCATAGCTTTCGCCGTTGACCCGAACATGTAGGCGTTCTGCGGGAAGTGGTGCTTGGAAAGTTGAATGTTTCATGCGCCGGTTTCTACGGAAGTTATGATGGGATCAATGTCCTGATTACTAACGATGTCAAAGTCCTGACAGAGCGACTGACATGCAGTCTGCACTGGCTGGGCGAGGTTAGTGAGCTGCTGGCGTCCATGCGAAACGGCCAAACCAAGCAGACAGATAGCGCCGATTGTATGGCCGTGCACGTCGCGTACAGGAGCTCCAATAGCAACCACACCGTCGAGATATTCTTCAAGGTCCAGAGCGTAGCCATGTGCCCGGACAGTCTGGATTTCCCTGGCATATTCGTTCAGGTCGACAATACTTTTTGAGGTATATGCTGGCAGGGTTCCGCTCAGTACAGTTCTTGGATGGTCTTCGTGAGCTCCAGCGGCGAATAGTTTCCCGAAAACGCCGGCATTTGCATCGATAACGTGTCCGATTGGAGCACTGATATTAAAAGGGGACGGGCTTTCAGCCTTGGCAACAAGAACGACGTGATTGGCCTCCCGCACCCCCAATAAAGCGGTCATCTGCGCGGTTTCTGCAAGGCTCTTCAGATAAGGAAGACCCAAGGCAGGCAATTCAACGTGGTGGCGTCGATGGGAAACCATATTGCCCAGACTCGGGCCTAGACGGTAGGACCGTGTGTATTTGTCTTGCTCGAGGAATCCATGGTGTCGAAGGGTCGCGGCAATCTGATGCGCACTCGATTTCGGAATTCGCAAATCGCGAGCCAGGTCAGACACAGTCCGGTCCTCGCTTGATTTCTGAAGTGTCACGAGCATTCGAAGAGCTCGGTCAACCGCTGGGACCAGTTCTGGCGTAGTTTTTGGCATGTTCGATATCCTGGACGGTGTTCAGTATACTGAACATGAGTTACGACAGCAACAACAGAGAAGCTTTACTTGCCCTCGAATGATGCAAGCCGGTTCTCTAGAAAGGCAGTAAGCCCTTCTTTGAAGTCGCCGGTTTCGAAACATTCTTCTTGTGATTCAGTTTCTCGAGCCATTGCGGCTTCAAGGGAGTCTTCGCTGCCCAAGCGAATGAGCCGTTTAGCATGGGCAACGGCCTGCCGAGGGGCGCCGAGTCGAATCACGCGATCCTGAACAGCAACTTGGAAATCCTCGTGCGGAATGATCCCAGTGATAAGCCCAATGCGCTCTGCTACCTCCGCACTGACTGTCTCCCCGGTCATCACAATTTCCAGTGCCTTACCAACGCCGACCAGCTTTGGCAACCAGAAACTAGCACCCCAATCAGGCACCAGGCCCAGTTTTATCCACGGGGCAGAAAAGCTAGCGTGGGGCGTGGCAAACCTCAAATCACAAGCCAATGCAAGAGAGAGCCCAGCACCGGCCGCGATCCCGTTGACCGCCGCGACTGTAAGGCCTGGGAATGCCTGAAGGGCCAGTATTGCCTCGTTGCCTATTTGCAGCAGGTGCCGAAAGCCTGCCTCGTCAGAATTGGACTGAAGTTCGACCATGTGTCCGATATCGCCCCCGGCACAAAACCCTCCCCCCGCACCGACAACCACTAGCGAACGAACAGTGTCATCCGCCCCCGCAGCTTTGACGTGCGCAAGAAACTGTTCACGCATATCGCTTGCTAAAGCATTGAGTTTTTGTGGCCGGTTTAAAGTGATCCAGCCTACGGTCTCGCGAATTTCGTAATCTACCTTTGCTTCGATCCCTGTCATCCCGAACGCTCCACAAGCAATGAGCTGCCCATGCCTCCCGAAACACACAGTGTTGCGACCCCACGTTTCGCATCACGGCGAACCATCTCGTATAACAAGGTAACCAGAATGCGGGTGCCCGTGCAGCCTATTGGGTGACCAAGGGCAATCGCCCCACCGTTGACATTAAGTTTCTCTTGATCCAGTTGAAGCTCTTGGTCGACAGCCAACACCTGCGCGGCAAAAGCCTCATTTAGTTCGATCAAGTCGATGTCCGCAATACGAATCTTCAAGAACTCCATTAGCTCTCGCATGGCCGGGACTGGTCCCATTCCCATTATGGATGGGGAAACACCCGCTTGAGTCGCAGCAATGATATGCGCCATCACATTCACCTCATGGCGCTTAGCTGCTTCTTCTGACATTACAAGGACAGCCGCGCCTCCATCCGTAACACCGCTACTGTTGCCCGCGTGCACTGTTCCGTTCTCCTTGAAAACAGGCGGAAGGTTAGCCAGATGCTTTACCGTCAGGTCTTCACGCGGGTGTTCATCGGTAGAAACGACAACCGACTCCCCTCTCGGTGTAGGAACTTCAACTGGAACAATTTCATCATGGAAGCGGCCATCCACCCGTGCGGCCTGAGCCCGACGATGCGTCTCGACAGCGTAGCCATCTTGAGCTTTTCGGCTAATTTGATATATCCGGGCTAGACGTTCAGCAGTTGCCCCCATCAGGTCCCCACACAATGGGCACATAAACCCATCACGATACATACCGTCTACCACTTTGGCGTTGCCCATCCGGTATCCGAATCGAGCTTCAGGCAGCAAGTAGGGGGTGTTGCTCATGCTTTCCATGCCACCCGCGAGAACTACGTCCGCCCCGCCAAGAGCAACGGTTTGGGCCGCGAGCATTACCGCCTTTAGACCGGAAGCGCATGCCTGATTAACCGTAAAGGCCGGCGTGGACTCGGCGACCCCTGCGCCGATCGAAACCTGCCGTGCGGGGTTTGGTCCAGCACCTGCTTGCCGCGCATGTCCGAAAATTGCTTCATCCACGTCATCGGTCGAAATGCCCGCGCGTTTGAGCGCCTCGGCAGCTGCGGCAACTCCTAATTCGACCGCGCTCAACGCCCTTAGCTTCCCTCCGAACTTTCCGATGGGGGTCCGTACGGCGCCAGCAAGCACAACTGGTCTAGTCTGCCGAAAATCGAACATGCAGTTGCCTACCGATATCGCTTCACCGTGGCACTAACTCAGATCGACCCATACGTTCTTCACCTGCGTGTAGTGCTCGAGCGCGTGCATACCGAGTTCACGACCGTAACCACTTTCCTTGTACCCACCAAATGGTGCAGCCGCGTCGTAACGGTTATAAGTGTTGACCCAAACAGTCCCAGCTTTAAGCTTGCTGGCCACTCTGTGAGCACGACCAACATCGCGAGTCCACACAGCGGCGGCCAAACCATAAGGATTATCGTTGGCTTGGCTTATAGCGTGATCTTCGTCCTCAAATTCGATCGCCGCCAAAACAGGGCCAAATATTTCTTCTTGTGCGATGGTCATGTTGTTATCGACCTTGTCAAACACCGCTGGCCGCAAAAAATACCCTTTACCATCAATAGGTGCATGGTCTCCGCCAGTGCGCAATCTAGCCCCTTCAGTCTTGCCGGTCTCAACGTAGCCGAGCACCGTATCCATTTGGTTTTTCGAAACGAGCGCCCCCATCCGAGTTTTTGGGTCCATCGGATCCCCTGGAACCATTTTTTCCGCCCGCGCAATCACTCGCTCAATGAATTCTTCTGCGACCGATTTTGCAACAAATAGTCTTGAGCCAGCCGCGCACACTTCTCCTTTGCCGTAGAAGATACCGATTGTTGCCCCTGCTGCAGCAGCCTTAAGGTCGGCATCGGCGAAAACTACGTTTGGCGATTTTCCTCCCAGTTCGAGCGTAATTTTCTTGAGAGTGTCCGCAGATTTCCGCAAGATGCCCTGCCCCGTAGCCGTCTCTCCTGTGAACGCAATCTTGGCGACATCCGGGTGCTCCACCAGCGCATTGCCCACGACGCTACCCCTGCCCGGGACGATATTAAGTACGCCAGGTGGCAGCCCAGCTTCCGCAGCGATCTCAGCTAACTTCAAGGCAGTCAGCGGTGTGTTACTCGCAGGCTTGACGATGACGGTGTTTCCCATCGCCAATGCGGGCGCAATTTTCCACGAGGCTAAAAGAAGCGGAAAGTTCCATGGCACGATAGCCGCGATTACCCCGAGCGGCTCGCGCAGCGTGTAGTCGAGAGCTCTTCCACTGACCGGGACTACTTCACCATGCATCTTGTCTGCCCAGCCCGCGTAGTATTGAAAGACTTCCGCAACCATTGGAATGTCCACATAGAGCGACTCGAAAATCGGTTTTCCGTTATCGATTGTTTCAAGGAGTGCGATCTCTTCAACGTTGGCTCGCAACAACTCGCCGATTCGCCAGAGAATCCGTCCGCGCTCCCGAGCGCTCATCTCGCACCAATCGCCTTTTTCGAAAGCCTCGTGCGCGCCCGCAACGGCAGCGTTCACATCCTCCAGCCCAGCAGAGGACACTTCCGTGATCATTTCTTCCGTTGCGGGATTGAAGGTAGGGAACGTTCCTCCCCCAGCGGCATCTTGAAACTCGCCGGCGATGTAAAGCTTGTTAGGCGCACCGCGGATGACGTCGCCAACTTCTATGGACATCGCTCAGTCTCCTCTGTTCGTTCCACCGATACTTGCGATGTAGCAACGCGGTCGCACTCTCAGCGCCCTTTGAAATCGGGCGTACGCTTTTCGATAAAAGCCTGCAGCCCTTCCTGCGCATCCTCTGTCACGAACAGCCTGTTCTGTAGTTCCCGTTCTAGAGCCAACCCGTTATTCAGAGACATTTCAACTCCCTCTTGGACGGCGACCTTGATAAGGCCTATCGCCCGGATCGCACCCGAGTTCAGCGTGGCAGCGTATTCTTTTGCAAACTCCACCGCATCACCATCGCTCACTTCATTGACTAAACCGATGTCCTGCGCTTGTTCGGATGAGATGGTTCGGCCCGTAATCATGAGATCAAGCGCCCGTGCCTTGCCAATTAACCGGGGAAGTCGTTGTGTTCCGCCTGTACCAGGAAGGACGCCAAGCGTGACTTCTGGGAGCCCAATTTGGCCTCCAGTGCGCATGAACCGAAGATCACATGCCAAAGCGATTTCAAGGCCGCCCCCAACACAGTGTCCGTTAATTGCAGCAATGACAATTTTGGGTGTCCGCTCTAGTTCCAAGAGGGTTTCTTGGCAGTGCAGGCAAAATGTCGCTTTAAAACTTGGATCACTCTGCTTGAGCATATTGATATCAGCCCCCGCAGAAAAAATCTTGTCATTTCCAGTCAAGATAACGATGTTGACATCAGTATCTAGCCGAACGTCCTCAATGATGGCGTCGAACTCTTTCATGAGTTCGAAGTTGTAAGTGTTGGCGGGTGGTACGTTGATTGAAATTACGGCTGTTCCACGCGCTTTTTCGACGGTAAAACCCTGATAGGACATGGACAGACTCCAGGTAACAAAACGAATGTTCAGTGGTGATGGCGGACCGCGCGACGGCGACCTAGACTCGCCGCGAGAGTACCATATGCCTGAGTTTCAAGCCTAAACAGCGGTTTCAGCGCGATAGTTTCTGGTGCGCCTCAAGCGCAAACCGGTCGGTCATACCAGCAACGTAGTCCCCAACGACAATTGCCTTCTCTTCGGTTGCTATTCGCGCCTGATGTCGTTCCGGCAAGAGTGTTGGTTCTCTCCTGTAGCTAGTCACAAGCTCCCGGATAATGCGCCGTGCCTTTTGCATCTCTTTTTCTACTTCTGTACAGCGATACAGGTTCTCTTTCAAAAACTGCGCGATCGACTTAAGTTGCTCGAGAACCTGCGGACTATGCTCAATAAGTCGGCCAGAATGGTGGCGAACCTCCTCAACATTCCTCACATTCGCAGCGTCGATACGCGCGCGTGATGCGACTATAAGGTCCGATACTAGTATGTCCAGTAGAGCCCGGATTGATTCATTAAACAGCTGTCTCGCATCTGCATCTCTGTGGCTAGCGGCTTGGTTTTCATAGATCTCTCCAAATATCGGAAGGCCAGCAGCGAGTGCGGTGGGCTCCAGAATTTTCGCTTCGACACCATCGTCGATGTCATGAACGTTATAAGCGATGCCATCAACCCAATCTATGATCTGGGCCTCGAGCAAAGGTTGAAGCTCGGGACGATAACCTTCCAACTCGTCTTGTCGGAAACGGCCGTAGTGGCTTGAGTGTTTCACGATACCCTCCCGAACTTCATACGTGAGATTGAGCCCGGGGAATTCCGCATAACGCTCCTCCAGTTCCTCTACAACCCGCAACGTATGGCGATTGTGTTCGAATCCCCCAGCGTCATGGAGGGCGTTATCGAGTTCATGTTCGCCAGCATGGCCAAAGGGCGGGTGGCCCAGGTCGTGAGCGAGCGCAATTGCTTCAGCCAATGTTTGATTCAAACCAAGGGCGGAGGCGACAGTTCGGGCAATCTGTGCGACTTCGATTGTATGTGTTAACCGTGTCCTGAAATGATCTCCCTCATAATTGGGAAAGACCTGTGTTTTGTATTCGAGCCGGCGAAAAGCACGCGAATGAATGATTCGGTCTCGGTCTCGTTCAAAACAAGAGCGATATGGATGCTCCGACTCTGGGTAGCGTCTCCCCTCAGAGTCTTTGGCGCGGGCACGGCCGGAGGGCATCTGAGTGCGGCCTGCTCTTGGACTCATTGGATCCTCATCCGGGTAGCACTATTTGTACCGACACATCCCAGACCATAGTTGGCCAAAGCCGGGAAGGGAAATGTATCCCAGCAGGCTGACGCAAACGTAAATGGTGCCCGTGTTCCTTGCATTTCGTTTTTACCTGGAGCACGAGTGTTCATATAAGAACTATGTTTTTCATAATTCTGCATCCCTCTAAGCTTCATGCTTGGACATCCATCTTTAAGAATAGGCACCTGGGAAATTTGCTTTCACTAATACCCTTAATTACTATCCGCATAGAATTAGTAGCGTCCTTAAACCCACTTAGATGGTGGTTTTGAAACTTGATGGTCGAAAGTCAGAAGTTCGAAATAGAAAGCCATGAACGACTTGACCTCGTGGACCTCACTCAGAAAGTCCGCGAGTTCTTCGATGGTTCAACCGTAAAGCAAGGAATGCTTTACTTGCATTCTCTTCACACCACAACGGCCATCATGATAAACGAGTGGCAAGACGCCCTTGTCGTTGATCTAAAGTCATTCCTGCGAGATATCGTGGACGACAAGGACCATTTCTGGCACAACGATCCAGATCGTAGTGATTGCGTCCGTAGCAATGCGACATCGCATTTACGCTCAGCGGTGCTATCTCACAACGTAATGGTACCGATCTCGGACGGCAAACTTGCATTAGGCCAGTGGCAGAGCATCATCTTTGCTGACCTGGATGGGCCGCAAAAGCGTTCCGTTGTTGCCCAAATCATAGGTGAGTAACAGGCCCGCTTAGTTTGAGCCTGGCCACGTGCGTTCGCTCTTGGCTAGGCTGCACCGGTCTTTAAAACTTTCCCAAGTGAAGTGCCGGTGGCAGATCTCCGATTCATCGATGGTCCAACACCAGAGAACATTCGGGTCAGGCGATCGGAAGTCGACTGTAAAGACTCCTTTTGGTTCCCCCCCCAGTTTCAGTATCGCATCCTGCCACCCCAGTAGAATTGACCGCATTTCATTTTGCAGACGCCCAGTCGACTCTGGATCATCGCTACCGCATGCCTTTTGCACTTCCTCAATACGGCCTTGGGCACGGTTTGTGAGGGTCGCAACCTGCAGGACGGCCCTATTAGCTTGCGCGAGAGTGAAGACACGATAGGGGTACATAGCAACTGGTTTCCGGGGCCACACCGAGTTTAAAAAGTCGTCGCAAACACGCCTGGTTCAATAAACAGGCAACAGGGAGCTTGCTTCACCACCTTGCAGGCTTGACTGAAGAATCTTATCATCGTCCATTCCGCAGCAGCCTTTCCGGGCTGGCGGGGTCAGCCTCACACCCGACCCCCCGCCCATGGGATTCCGGGAGCCGCCCACCCCACCGGGATCCCTCCGCCTACTAGTTGGGGAAAGGCGGGTGCAGTGCGACTCTGGAAACCTTCAAACGGGAGAATTCAATGAAGTTTGATCCGTTCGCTATGGAGCGCTGGCAGTCGACCTATGAGCATGCCGTTCGCTTCAATCTCTCGGAGAGTGGTGTCGAACCATTGACGCTTGGCGAACTTATTGAGTTGGTTGGAATGGATCCCGCAGAGTTGAGTGACACTCTGATCGAGTACATGCCTTCGGATGGTTCTCCTGGCCTTCGATCCGCCATAGCGGAAATGTACCCTGACGCGACCCCTAACAATGTGTTGGTGACCAACGGTGGCGCAGAAGCAAACTTTGTCACGTCGTGGTTGCTATGCAAGCCTGGGGATCATCTGGTCTACCTTGCTCCTAACTATATGCAATTCCCCGGCATGGCTGTGAACTTGGGGTGCACAGCGCAGCCTTTACCTTTACGTGAAGAGACTGGGTGGCAGCCTGACCTTGATGAGCTTTCGTCACTTGTCACGGATGCCACGAGACTAATTCTCGTAACCAATCCAAACAATCCGACCGGGGCTATACTTAGCACGACGGCAATGCAACGAATTGTGGAAGTTGCTGACAGCGTTGGCGCTTGGATTATCGCTGACGAAATCTATCGTGGTGCGGAACTTGATGGTATTGAGACACCTACGTTCTGGGGTCGTTACGACAAGGTTGTTGTCACCTCAGGCATGTCGAAGGCCTTTGGATTGCCTGGTCTTCGGATCGGCTGGACCATTGTCCCCGAAAAACTCAGGGAACAACTATGGGCCCGGAAAGACTATACGACTATCGCAATGGGGAGCCTCAGTGACGTTCTTGCGACACACGCCCTCCAACCCACTGCGCGGGAGCGCATTCATACCCGTACCCGTGGAATCCTCAACGCCAACTTGCCGATCCTGGAAAACTGGCTAAGAGAACGCGACGATATTTTTAGCTGGATGCAACCACAGGCGGGTGCAATCGTTTATGCTCGCTACGACCTGCCAATCGGGGGGTTGCAACTTGCTGAAGCGATGCGAACTGAAGCGGACTGCCTTATTGTCCCCGGAGATCATTTCGACATGCCTAACTATGTTCGTTTAGGTTTTGGTCCCAGTCCAGAGAGGCTCCGACGCGCGCTAGCGAGGTGCGCTGACGTTTTGGACTCTCTCTCCGTCAAGGCATAGATGGTCAAACCCAGAGTTTTTTCGGGCATTCAACCGAGCGGCGAGTTGCATCTCGGAAACTTTTATGGGGCGATACAAAACTGGGTATCGATGCAGGATCGTTTCGATTGCGTCTATTGCATCGTTGACTACCACGCTGTCACTAGCCGCACCGGCAGGGAATCCGACAAGTTTCAGGACCCAGCCCATGAATCAATCTCTGCCATGTCTGTGCAGATGGCAGGTGATCTGATTGCTTGCGGTATTGATCCACAACGATCGATACTCTTTTGCCAGTCTGATGTCCCAGAGCATACCGAACTTGCCTGGATTTTCAGTTGCGTTGCATCCCACGGCGACCTTGCCCGGATGACCCAATTCAAAGAAAAGGCCAGTCGGAACGATTACGTTAGTGTCGGCCTCTTTACATATCCGGTCTTGCAGGCAGCAGATATTCTTCTTTATCGTGCAGCTAAGGTCCCCGTTGGGGCAGACCAAATCCAGCATCTGGAGTTGGCGCGCCGGATTGGGCGACGTTTCAATACGCTTGTAGGTGAAGATTATTTCCCCGACGTCGAGGCAGAGTTAACAGATGGCAACCGCATAATGTCGCTGGCCGACCCTTCCCAGAAAATGAGCAAAAGTTTGGGCGACAAACACTATGTTGGCTTAATGGAAGAACCAGAGGCTATCTGGGGGAAGTTTCGGGCAGCAGTGACTGACAGCGGCCAAGAGGTTGGTGAACAGATGAGCGCTGGGGTTGCCAATCTCTTTGAGTTATTAACCCTTACGGGCACACCGCAGAAGGCTATCCATGTCTTTATGGCGCAGCATGCCGCAGGAAACATCCGTTATGGTGACTTAAAGAAATCGGTCCACGAAAACATCATCCGGGTTCTGTCCCCTATCCGCGACCGTCGATCAAAGATGTCCGATGACACCATCTCCGATATTTTGGCGGAAGGAGCAGTTCGTGCGTCGGAAATCGCACAGGAGACAATGGCAGTTGTTCGTGATCACGTAGGGGTGCGGCCACCACGGATCAGTTGATACTCGCATCACCATGCTCTGGACTTGCCTTGTCGACTAAGCGGATTACTTCGCCGCGAAGTACTCCAAGCAACGCCTCGTCCGATAGAGAATCCTTCGGTGGCAATGCTGCCCCAAACTGGACCTCCAGCGCATGGCGACGAATCTGACCTTCGCGTGGCCATGCCTCGTAGGCACCCCGAATTCCCACAGGTGTGATCGGCACATTAAGATTCCGGGCCAGGATCGCAGCGCCCCGCCTAAATTCCTTAACAGTTCCGTCCAGAGACCTGGCGCCTTCGGGGAAAATCACTAACACCATCCCTCGGCGCAGACCCTCCGCAGCGGCCTGCATGGCTCGTTGAAGATTACGGTTCGCATCGATTGGGATATTCCGGAAAAGGCGAGCCAGAAACCGACCAACTACACCGTCAAAGTATTCGCTATAACCAACGAAAAACACTCGCTTCAATCCGTGCCTCGGTAAAGCCATACAGATAATGAATGGATCTAAATAGCTAGCGTGATTGCCGCAAACGATAACAGCACCTTTATCTGGAACACGCGCCGCATCCTGTACGCGAAAACCTGCAGCTAACGACCACAACGCCCGTATACCTCGCAAGAATGCCCACATTACCCATTCAAAAATGGGCCCCCTCTTAAGGTAGCGGTCAAGATCATCATGCGAGCCAGAAAGCACTTGGGCCCAGTTGTCCGGCGCCACCTCCGTTGCCAAATGAGTCTCACTTGCTGGGCCGGCATCCCTAAGCACATCAACCAGTTCATTAACTGTGTGAACACGACCGCTAGCCCCATCGTCGAGAACAACTCTCCGAAGCGCTTCTAGTTCCGTGAACAATTCGATACGGTCCAGCGAGCCTAGCCCAAGGTCTAGATCAAGATGCTGATCCATGCCCACAGACGGCACCTTGGCATAACGGGCCACGATACGCTGGACCTCGTCTGCCCACTCGGGCAGGTCGCCACGTACGCTCTCTTTGTGCACAGAACGGTATGGGAGCTCTGTGTCAGTGGCGTTGGAAATTCCGCGTTCCGCAATTTCCTGCTGCAATACAAACCGTTTGATCTTTCGGGATGGCGTCCGCGGCAACGGCTCACTTCGAATCTCCAGGCTAGTAAGTCTCTGTGGCCCGGGCAACTTGGCACCAATGCTTTCAAGGTCCCACTTGATCATTTCCCGAACGTTTACGTAGCCGCGGTCACGAGCAGCCTGGAGGTCGGGCACGACAACGGCATGGAGTCGCTCCCCCCTGCCCTCCTCATCTGCAACGCCGACAATGCAGATCTCCTCAACCAACTCGCCTTGCCCGTAATGACCCTCAAGTTCATCCGGATAGATATTCTTCCCAGAGGAAAGCACAATCAAATCTTTAGCACGCCCGGTAATCTGCAGGTGCCCATCAGGTAAAATCCGGCCAAGGTCTCCTGTGCGAAGCCATCCATCACATAAGCTTTCCTCTGTTGCCTCCTGGTTTCGATAGTACCCATCCATCAAACTCGGCCCCTGCGCCCATACCTCGCCGATTCCATCTTCTCCTGGGTGGTGAATCTTTAGGGAAACTCCGTCGACCGGACGGCCGACGGTATCACCGCGCAGTTCATCAAGCGGAGTAGCGGTGAGGATTGCTGTGGACTCAGTGAGACCGTAGCCTTGTGCAAGTTGAAAACCCCAGTCAAGAAAATCATCAAAGACTTCGGCGTTCATCTTCGCGCCACCGGTAATGAAAAGGCGCATATCGTCACCAAAAGGCTGATGAGCCCTCTTCAATAAGCGGCGTCCAATTGACCACCCGAAACGTCTGCGCACCCAACCGCTCAATTTTATAAGTGCCCTTGCGATCTTCCGGCGCACCCACGGCGAACGGTCGATAGTGTGGGTCAGTTTGTCGTGGAACCGGTAGAAGAACGCTGGCACACAGACAAATACCGTGATTCGGTGCCGTCGAAAGGCCTCGATGATTCCTTCCGCCGTCAGTTCATGAAGAAACACGACGCGGGCCCCGAGATACAGCGGACCGAGGCAGTTAGTGATTAGCGGCAAGACATGGAACAAGGGTAGGACACCAAGTATTCGCTCCTCCGGCGTGAAATGAACCCTTTTGATTCCCGCGCGAAGGTTTTCCAGCACGCATCTTTGCCGGATCATTACTCCCTTTGGGTCGCCGGTTGTTCCCGACGTATACATGATGGTGC
Source organism: Acidobacteriota bacterium (assembly GCA_002731215.1). Lineage (GTDB taxonomy): Bacteria > Acidobacteriota > UBA890 > UBA890 > UBA890 > UBA890. The sequence continues at coordinate 20,026 of PCAP01000052.1, forward strand.
CCAGATCGGTTTCTCCAGCAATCGAAGGGTTCCAGACCGGCGAGGACGTGCCATTTTGATCAATAAACGTGGCGAAAGATGTACCGTCTCCAGATGCAGTTATTCCGCTAGGCTCAGGCACCAACAGTAACGGGCGGGCGGCGATCGTTTCGCACGCCGTTTGAAGTTTCGTCGCGAACGCTACCGATGTTACACAAGCCACAGCTCCTGAATGCTCGATTAATCGCGCCAAAACGCTCTCGTCAGGTGCGGTATCAAGCGGCACGGTAACTCCGCCAGCGTACCAAACAGCAAGGTAGGCAACTGGCCAGGCTGGGCGATTCTCCATACATATTGCGACCCGACTACCATCACCTAAACCCGAGACTCGTAACGCTTCCCCAAGTTGCTGAACGCGCTCAACTAAATCGCCATACGTCAGGCTGGTAATTTCATCGTCCAATGCGTGCTCGAAGGCCACCGCATCTGGTCGCGATACAGCGTGCTCGTAAACAATGGACAGGTAGTCGGCTTCGGAGCTCATGGCGCCAGAGTGTAACAGGCGCTTGGTGGCAGTCAGCGTTTGTGCAGCAAGGGCAAATTAGCGTGTGAGTAGCGCCTGAAGCACGTAACGCGCTATCCGAGGATTTTTGCGCAATCGGCGGATCGAGTACGGGTACCACATGGGACCGAAAGGAACAGCTACACGCAGTCGATGGCCAGTTCCAACGATCGATTTTCGTAATTCCGGATCAACTCCGTGCAACATCTGAAACTCATATTGGGATGCATCTAGTTTCAAGATGCCGGCGATACGAAACGCCTCGCCAACTAACCATTTGTCATGTGTCGCGATGCCAACGTAGCAGCCAGCGGTGAGTAGTTGCTCAAGTAGTACAGCATAATTTTCACGAATTCTTCCACGGCCCAGGTATGCAATCTCCCGTGGCTCAATGTAGATGCCTTTGCAAATACGTACGTTAGCCTTGGCTGCCGTAAGTTTTTGCACATCGTTTGCTGTACGGCGCAGGCAAGCCTGGACGACACATCCCACGTTCTCAAACTCCGCGTTGAGCCGGAAGAAGATGTGAAATGTATCGTCTGTGGTTGGCGAATCTTCCATGTCGATACGAACGAAGTTGCCATAGCTGTTGGCCGTTTCCAAAAGACGCTTGACGTTGTTGTAGCAAAACTCCTTGCCTAGGTTCAGGCCAAGATGTGTCAGTTTTACGTGGATATTACTATTGAGATTTTGGCTGGCAATTGCCCCTAAGGCTTCTTCATACTGTTGGACAGCCTCGAAAGATTCAGCTCTCTCCGTCACGTCTTCACCAAGGATGGAAGTTGCCACCATGAACCCTTTGCTGTTGAGTTCCCTGATTGCAAGTACCTGTTCCTCTAATGTCTCCCCCGCGATGTAGGAAGCAGCAATGCGGCGGACAAGTGGCTTGGGGACGAACGGTACCGTTGCGCCGATTAACTTGTCCATGAGACTCATTCTGGATTCCGCCTCCATTGAGTGCTTACCAGCAAAGTACACACTGCGCCGCGGTGTTTTCAGTATGATACCCCCACCACGCAAGTATCATCATCCATGCATGGCTCCCCTTAGCCGATTGTCAGGGGTTGCCCTTGTGTGCATTGATCTTCTCCCTTTCCCGCGGACTGCTCCGAATGGAACGAAGGAAACAAGGCGCAAGACCTAGGGGCACCATCGACAAAACCTCGTTGGATAAATACGCACTGTATCAGCGTTCCGTGCAAGAGCCTGAGGCCGACATTGAATTCATTAGCGAAACTTTCACGGCTCGATTTAGACGAAGACCACACTTCCTTCGAGAGGATTTTTGTGGAACGGCGTATTTAGCTTGCGAATGGGTCAAACACGACCCGGCCAACCGTGCCATCGGAGTAGATCTAGATCTAGAACCGATTTCCTGGGGGACGGCAACAAATGTTAGGGATTTAAGCAAGCGTCAAGTCCAGCACCTGACACTGCACCAAGGCGACGTTGTTGACTTCAGGTCTGAATCGGTGGATGTGCTGGTCGCGTTTAACTTTTCCTATTACTCACTGAAAACACGTGCTGATTTACTTCGTTACTTCGAAGCCGCATACAGCAACCTTAAACAAGAGGGACTGTTCTTCTTAGATATTTACGGTGGACCAGAAGCCCAGGAACTCGTCGAGGAAACAACCGTTCATGATGGTTTCCATTACCTGTGGGACCAAGACGAATTTGATCCAATCCATAGCCGCATGGCTTGCCATATACATTTTGAGAGCTCCACAGGCGAACGTATTGAGCGTGCATTTAGCTACGACTGGCGTCTATGGACTGTCCTTGAAGTCCGTGAGGCGCTTAATGATGCGGGCTTCACAGCAACAGAGGTTTACTGGGAAGGAATCGAAGAGGATGGCAATGAAGGAAATGGTGCTTTCACTTTGCAGGAGACTGCCGAAAACACGGAGTCTTGGATCGCCTATATCGTTGGCATCAAGGAGTAGCGGACTGAAACCTTGTTGTTCCGGAGCCTAGTTTTACAGGCACTTACCACGGCACGCGGGCCCCGGTGAAGTCAATGTGTTCCCCGCTGTTTTCTGGCGTCAGGCGATCAATGACCCGGAGCATTCCAGAAATGCTTTCTTCTGGTGTTACGGGCGCCCCTGCACCGCCCATGTCCGTTGCCACCCAACCGGGGTGGACGACAACGCATATAAACCCCTCAGCACGATAATCAATCGCTAGCGATCTCGTCGCCATATTCAATCCCGCCTTACTCACACGGTAGGAATAGGCTGCTCCGCTACTGTTGTCTGCAATGCTCCCCATCTTGCTAGTCAGGTTGACAACCTTTTTTAAGGATCCCAGCCTCAGCGATGGCAAGAGCGCTCTAAACACTCGCAGTGCACCAAGTGTGTTGGTCGAGAAAAATTCCTCCATTTCATTAAAGTCAAGGCTCTCGAAAGGCTTGGAGTGGACGCCAACTCCCGCGTTATTAATCAATACATCAATCGCCTGCCCATTCATCGTTTCACTGAAGCGTTCGATACTGTCAATGTTGGACACATCAAGTGCATGCGTCTCCACGCCAGATTCTGTGTGGCTCCTCAGGTCCTCCAGTTTCCGAGCCGTTCCAATTACCTGCTCTCCACGGGCTACCAACTGTCGGACAAACTCTAGTCCTAGTCCGCGGTTGCACCCCGTGATTACGTATGTGTTTGACATGAAAGTCTCAATTACGGACGTGTCATTCTTCGATCGACACCCACAAGTAACCCTCGGTCTAGCGTCGCAATTCCCCGGGCCATTCGCGGGGTATTAAAAACGGCACTGGCATGCCCCCGGCAGTCAACCAGGATTAAGCCGGCCTTTCCTTGAACCCGATTCAACGTCCTAATAGCTGCCTGGCCCGCACGGCCCGGGCTCATGCCACTCGCCATTCTGTCGATCCCCGCTTTGGCCAACGTCATTCGCAGAATCCCCTCGCCCCATCCCGTGGACGACGCTGCCCCAGATCGATCGTCAGCGTATGTTCCTGCGCCAATCACGGCCGAATCGCCGACGCGGCCAGGCAGCTTGTCCTGAGTCCCCCCCGTTGAAGTGGCAGCCGCGACATGCCCCTTGGAATCACAGGCCACGGCTCCAACCGTGCCAAAATGAATGTCGAGCGGATCTTTGTCAAACTCGCGAATCACCAAGTCGTCTTCCCCGTCGCGGACACGCAAGTATCGATCGAGTTCACGCCCAATAAGCAGGTCTCGCTGGCGGCACAGTTCCATCCCATGCTCTGATGCGAAGTTATGTGCACCATCCCCCACCATTAAAACGTGTGGTGACAACTCGAGAACCATTCTCGCTAGCGAGACTGGATGTCGGATGCGCTGCACAGCTGCGACGGCGCCTGCCTCAAGTTTTTCGCCTTCCATTATGGATGCGTCAAGTTGAACTTCTCGTGCCTGATTTAGATGGGCCCCGTGCCCGGCGTTAAACGTGGGATTGTCTTCGAGGGTACACACTGCCCGTTCGACGACCTCAAGCGCGCTGCTGCCCGACCGAAGAAGGTCCCAGCCGGGCTTAAGCGCCTCAATAATCCCTTCCCGGTGCGGGTCCACGTCTCCGTCAGGGACGTTCCAGGCTCCTCCGTGAACAGCTAGTGCGCAGGGCATGCCACCCTCTCTCTTTACAGAAACAAGCGTGATCGCTCATCGATAACACCCCGAATGCTATCGAGCATCTGTTCACAGGCAACCTCCCCCGCGTGAATTGCCTCTTCGGGCTGGGAGAAATCACTCCAATGCCGGTTCTGCCCACGCGCCGAGATCACAGAATCGGCACGACGTAGTTGTTCTTGCTCAAGTGCGATAAGGCTGATCTCACTCGAGCGCATCGCAATTTCAACTCCATTGCCAAGCTCGCTAACGGCAATGCCGCGCTGAGAAACATCGACAGCGATCACAACATTCGCACCAAGTGTGGTGACTGCATCGATGGGTACCGGGCTGGTGTAGCCTCCATCACAGAGAAGTCGACCGTTCATCTCGACAGGAGGAAATATGCCAGGGATAGCCGCCGATGCGGCTACGCCTCTTGCCAAATCTCCTGACCCAATAATCACTTCACAACCTTCACGCAGGTCAACAGCCACAGCGCCAAACGGAACGTCTGTCTCTTCAAAGGTCCGGCTGTTGAAGACCATCCGGAGTGCCCGCTGAACTCCCTTGCCGCCTAAAACGGATCGACGTGAAAGGCCCAGGTGTGATGCGTAGAGGCCGCGAAAGGCTGTTTGAATCCGGTCGAACAGCCCCGGTCCTGTCGCATTCTGTGCGTCCTCTCCGACTGTTGGGATGCCTCCTAAGCGCCGAATCGTCGCTAAGTTCAGATTCTCAATATATCTACTGCGGACAAATGCCAGTACCCGCTTCTCCAACTCGATTGCATCGGGCCAGCATGCATACACGCCGCCAATCACCGCACCAATGCTTGTTCCTGCGATCACATCGATGGGGATTCCGGATCGCTCCAGAACCTTCAGAACTCCTACTTGGGCCAAACCACGCCCGCCACCGCCTGACAGGGCTAAACCAACCCGGACCTTTTTACGAATACTGGATGAGCACATATTTTGAGTCTACAGCAGCAGCCGGGTATCAAAGAGAAACCTTTACGTGCCTTCATGACACCGGCCCCTCCTTAATACAAAAAGGGTGGCACCTACTCCCCAGTGAACGGGACCTCGATGCGTGGTTTCGTAAAAAAGAGCCGGGCCTCAGCCTTGGACTTCATCGACGCGGCTTCTCTATATACCTGCATCTGGGTCTTGTATTCCTCGGCCACTTTTTCAGCACTTTCCTGGTCTATTACGTCTTCGTGCGTTTTGAAATCGATCACAAGCGCCTCAGGACCGGGCCGATATAGATCCAAATCTCCGATGCGCCAGTCTTTCGGAGCCAAAAGGTATACAAACGGCAGCTCCGAGTAGTACTCCCCTTCGAAATACCACTTCCATTCATCCCCTTGAACGACATCTCGAATCTCCTTTTCAAGTGCCGCGCGGTAGGGGGTGCCCGACGCCATAACAACGGCAACCTCGGGCGCTACCAGCTCACTAATGACATCGTCGAGAAGCTTCACTAGCTCAGTGCTTTCTGAGATTCGCTCGAGAACCGCATGGATCACAGATCCGCGAATATTGCCAGGCACTAAGGGACTGCCCCCCTTTTCTTCAGTAACGTCACTTGCGGCCCGCACACCGTGTCGATAGTACCTTTCCCATTCCGATTGATTCTTTTCTTGCACCATCAGCTCGCTCGCTGAACGAGCGAAACTCAAAGGTGGCTCAAGTAGTGTCGTAGTACGCTCGTCGGACGGATGGCTATCGACGAGATCAAGCCAGGCCAGCGAGACATCATTCTGGCCAGTTTGGGTAGCGGGTGCCTCCTTAACGGTTCGTAGTTCCACGTCATGGGCGATTACCCCCGCATCGAACCAAGCGCCATAGCTATCCGGCACTTCCCGCTCGCCAACTATGACCAGCCGATCTCTGGCCCTTGTGGTTGCAACGTAGGCAATTCGAGACTCTTCGGCTCTATCTTGCAAGGCCTTCCTACGAACGAGATCTTGAGTCCTGGGCCCACGTTCTGCGACCTTTGGTGGAAGTATTGGGCCGAGTATACGGTCGCTCCACAGCTCGTTTGGATTACGTGACCGCAAGCTAGATCCCACGCTGACCAAAAACACAACCGGCCATTCCAGACCCTTGGCCATATGGATTGTGCTTATCGTGACGACATTGTCCTGCTGGCTGTAGAGCGGCGCTTGAGGCAAGCCGTTACCAATCCTGTTTCGTGTCTCCCAAAGCTCAAGAAAGTCGTCTATGCCTAGATCGCGGTGCCCCTTGGCAAACCGAAGAAATTCACCGATATTTGCAAGCGCCTGCTCGCCTTGGCGATCTAGAAGGAGATGAAGTCTGTACCCAGTTCTATGCAACAGTTCATCAAGTAGTTCATCTAAAGGCACACGCCAGACCAGCTCACGCAAGTCCTTGACTGTGTGAAGACCACGTCGGAGCGACTCCTTCTCGATGCCACTGAGACGGGGATGTTCAGGTGCGGCAGGGAAGTCCTCGGTTTCATCGAGAAACTGAGCAGCCTGCTGTAAGAGCGATACGTCCTCGGCACTATCTATGAGGCGGAAACGTGCGATCAATTCATCACGCAGACAAACAAATGGGGATCGCAAGTAACCGAACGCACACAAATTATCGAGCGGGTTACTGAGCAGGCGCAACGCATTGACCAGATCCAGCACTTCTTGCCGCTCTGCCAATCCCCCAGCCCCAGTCACGGAGTGCGGGATAGAGTGACGCGCCAATGCTGCCTCGACGTGTTCCAGGCCTTTCCGGGAACGGGCTAGAATAGCGATATCGTGAAACTCACAAGGACGTGGCTTCCCAGTTCCCTCGTCGATAACAGTTCCAGTTTCTGTGAGCGCTCGAATATGGGTCGCCACTTGGGCTGCTTGGTTCCGTCGAACTTCGTCCGCCGTCGACCCTTTGGGCAAAAGCCACTCGACCTCAGAACACTCTGAATCTGGGAGCCCAGCTTCCAGATTTGAATACTCAATCCGGGAACTTGCCAAATCCTGATCAAGCGCTTCAGCTGTAGCCGTCATAGCGGCGGACGATGTTGTGTTTACAAAGTCGATAATCGGCGGAGCGCAACGGAAGTTCCGGGACAGCTCAAGCAGGGCCCCAGTTGAGTCAATAGCTTTCCGTGTCTCATTCCACACGGCAATATCTGGGGAGCGAAACCCATAGATGCTCTGCTTGGGGTCTCCCACAAGAAACAACTGCGGACGCGCAACCTTGTGGCCGATCGCAAATGCAATATCACGCTGAGCAAAATCAGTGTCTTGGAATTCGTCAATGATCAAGAGACGATAGCGGCGACGAATATTGTCTAAGGCCTCGACACCTCCGGGCGAATGTAGCCGGTCGCGCAATTCGAGGATTAAACTGTCAAAGTCGCGCACATTCTCAGCCGCAAGAAATTCATTCCACCGATCGAGCGAAGCGCTCGCCAGCTGGAAAAGTGCGTCACAGCGAACCAATGAGGCTTGATCTAGTTCGTCAAATTCCGGGACGAGACTACGCAGATGCTCTAGGTTCAACCCGTTGTCTGAGATCCAACCTTCGTACCCTTTGGAATTCCATCGCAGATCATGCAACGCATGGCGTACATGATCCACCACTCCGAAAGCGTAGCCGAAGCCTCGCAGGCTCAGCTCCTCTAGCAACGACTCGGCACACTCTTCCCCATCAGTCAGGGAGCGAAGTACGACCTCTTGGATAACTCGTTCCTGCTCAGCCACGCTTTCCGCTTGGCCAAGCATGCGAAATGTTGGCTCGATACCGAACCTTAGTGCATTCTCACAGAGCAGCGCCCGACAAAAACCATGGATTGTGCCAATGTAGGCTCGGTCAATTTGCCAGCGAAGTTCATCGGCACGTGCCGAGTCCTCTATCGCCTGGCGCAATTTGCTCTTCAGGTCGGCAGCTCCCTTCTCGGTGAATGTGATGGCCGCGATTTCGGAAAGTTCACAGGGGTCCGCGCACGGAGGAATCGGCTCGCCGCTTTCGGTTCCCCCTACGCTATCTAGCCCCAGTTGCCATAGAACCTTACCTACCACTGTGCTGGTCTTGCCTGTGCCCGCATTGGCCACTAGGAGCGTGTCTTTCTCTGAAGTAATCGCAGCAACTTGCTCGCGGGTCCAGGTAAATTCAGACATCAAACCGGTTACCCCTTTCGAGTTGCGCCTGACTTCGGCAAATGTCGCGCCCAGGGAAATAGGGGGGCCATCCGCCTGCGTTTGCGGCGAGGCTAGCCTCAAACAGCCCCGACCGAACACGTTCCGGTACCGAAAAAGCAATTAACAACGCCTCCTCGAATTGATCGCTGCCTGCGCGGATCTCCGCGCCATTCTGTGGCTTGCCTGGGCTTCCGATGCTCCGGTAGCGGCATTTGTCAACGGCTAGACCCAATTCCTCAAGCACACGCAGGTAGAGGGGGCCCTGGAGAACCGAGCCGTCCGTATATCCGGACTTCCTAGGTATGCGCCCTAGCTTGTAATCCAGCACGTGATGTCTAGCTTGGCCACCATCGCTATAACTGTCCACGCGGTCGATACGTCCACAGATGCGCAGATCTACCAGGGTGCCCTTTATGCTTCTTCCTCGGATAATGACTGGGTCGCGGAAACCGAATGCATGCTCTATCAACTGAGGCGTCTCGGCTTTTCTGTCAAGGTATTCCAGCTCCCAGGCGATATAGGCCCGCACACCCTCGCATACAGAACGGCGAGCCATCGGCCATAGAGACGGCAGCCCTAGCCACTCGCCGCTTGTCTCGCGTTCCGCCAATAAATCCTCTGCAATTCGGTCGAAAATCTGGAGCGTTTCGCCCGAAAGGAAATTGGGAAGGGTTTCCTTAGTCTCTCGATAGAATTGTTCAAGCAGATCGTGCGCGATGCTCCCCCGTACCGTACCCGACAGTTGCTCCTCCGCTTCTGCTCTTCCCTCAAGACGTAACACGCGTTTGACGAAAAATGCGAAGGGGCACGTTGAATAGAGCTCCAGTTGACCTGCGGACCATAGATAATTGTCTCCAAACATTGTCGCAAGTCGCTCTAGCACGACCGCGTCTCTCACAGCACCGTTCCACGGACTTGGTCTAATCGCCGAATGCTTGCTGCTGGTTACTTCCATACCTATGCCACGATGTCGCTCGGCGACCGCGGCCACAATAGCCTGATCCAAAAGTGGGGGGTCAGCTGATGTCACTTTCGGTAACTTGTCTAAGGCTTTCCCCTGGATCGTCCCGGCGAATTCCAGCGCTGCTAACTCATTGGCCTGCGCGCTATTTAGTGGAATTGGGTAATTGCCATTTTGATCCTTGGAAAACTTGTTTCGGGACATCTGTTCTTTAAGATCGTGGAAGGGAACCATTAATGATGGCAATAGAGGCTTGCCTTCAGCATCAGTCGTTCGATAAGAGACACGGGTTTCACTTCCAAGTGCCACCGACCGCCAGAGTGATCGTTCGCGACGAAGCTGTTCCTCTCGATGAGAAAAAGGGAGTCCGAGTTTTCGAAGGGCCCTTCTTTCTTCGTCCAGGAAGATACCGTCAGCCCCCCGGTGTCGCGGAAATTCACCATCGTTTGCATGAATGATGAACGTATAGCGAAATGGTACGAGCGCAGCATCTTTCGCGCTTTGCACCTGGACCCCTTTTTGGCTTGGAGTTGAGAGTTCGACCTCCTCAGGCTCAAGAACCTTTTGCAACCGCGCATGCCAGGCCGAGACATTGATACGTTGGTCGGAATGGTGGAGGCCTGCCCACTCTTTCAAGAGAATCTCGAGTTGCATAACCCCTTGCTGATCTAGACGAACAATGTCCCATCGGCTGTCTACTGGCGTTAGTATCCGTTGCCAGAAATCAAATGTCCCAGCTTCCATAAGTCTCAGTGTTATTTTTGTCCATTCAGCCTCTGTATGGGATGTCTCTAGGTCCTCGATGTTGGTGCGAAACTTGCTTAACTCCCCACGACACTCAGCGACAGCAGCGGTAGAGAGTCCCAAGAATTCATGTTCTCTCGGAGCTTCCCGGATCCGGACGGCCAGTGTATTCAATCCCTCTTCCCATTTGTCTAATCCCTTTACCCGCCCAGCACTGGCCACGTGGTCAATACATTTCAAATCGAGGGGAATGTTCAAATACGGATGATCGAGCACGTTGCGAAACGGGGCGTAACTCCAGTCAGAAGACGCGGCTTGCAGAATTGATAGCAAAGCCTTGATTGCAGGAATTTCGGCTAGCGGTGTTTGAATACGGGCCGAACAGTGGACACCGGCGTCCGACAGTAAACGATATGCCTGTCGCGTGTCATCATGGCCACTGCGTGCCACGACGGCAATCTCATGGGCGTCGGCTTTGCCTTCCGCAAGAATTTCCTTGACCTTACGGGCAACCCAAGTAAGTTCTTGGACAGCACTCGGAGCGGGTTCGACAAGCGGACTCTCAGCTATAACTGCACCGTTAGTAACAAGCTCAACATCGTTACTTAACTCCGCAAGTTCACTCTCTTCCGGTTCCTTTGCCACATAAGCAACAACGTCGATATCTTGTTGAGCCTGGAGCGCTCGAAACATTCGTTCTCGCGTCCCCAGGGTATAGATTCCATAGATGTGGAGCCGCGCTGCACCGTTGAGCGCACTCCGGAGATGACCTTCCTCGATTCTCTCGGCGATGAGCGCATGACGTGAGCGCACGTCATGCATTCCGAGTTCTTCAAGTTTGTCTAAGTAACCCGCATATACCTGAACGATCCACTCGTTTCGCTGGCGAGCAAACCTGTCAGCGGCGAAAGTGGCCAGTAAGCTTTGCAGCCGTTCTGGACGAACCCCTTCAGGGAGGAGGTCGTTGAATAGGCCATCGAGCATGTGCCCACTAACCATGTCGGCGGCCTTCCCAGGATCTCGATCGAAAATCCTTCGCCCATGCTCGACGGCAAGTTGACGGATCAGGGCTCGTCTTCTGATGGGGCCGATCGGCTTAAGGCGAACATCGAAAAGTTCCAGCAAGCCCGAAAAAAAAGTTACTGGTTGACCGAGCCATCCAGGTAGACCTCGGTCGAATGCCCGCTCAAACAGTAGATCGCGCAGGTTCCGATGGGTGATCCATAGATATGAGTCGAAACCTTCTGGACCGATGTTGTCACCAAGTTCGTCTAAGAATCGGGCGCTACAGGTATCCCATAAAGTTTGTACCGAGTCCGACTGGACGATCTGGAACGCCATATGCAATCCCTAAATGGAGAGCCGAGAAGCCCTAGTGTACAGCGGCAGAAACGGCTCCTGAATTCAGGGCCGGGGTCCTATTGCCTGCCTCGCTATATGGTGGCCATCGGCTATCTTGAGCTTGGCAACCATGCCTTGAAACCCTCGGGCAGCACGCTCATCACCAATTGCTCTAGCTTCTCTTCGTTTTTCCGGTACAGAACAGCGGCGCCCATAATTGCGAGACCAACGAATGTAAGGGCAAATGGGAACATCAACACATCCTCAAAAGTCTCGAAGCCAAGGTGGCCAAGGTAGGCCATAATTCCGACCGCACCACCCACCATGAACACTTTACGTTGCAGCAAGATGCTCACGTCAAAAAGCAGAAGATTCACAAAGGCGAAAATGCCCCATGCAAGTTCTCCTGGCGCCCCAGGCGCGGAAAACAGCCAGCCAATCATCCCGAACCAGAAGTGTGCCAACCCTAGCCCGTATAACCAAAAGGCGAAATCTTCCCTGGTACGCCGATCTACGACAAACCCGGCACTCATGACAACGAATCCAGCCAACATGAGCTGGGGGCTCATCACCCGCTCCCCCGCGTCCCCACCGTTAAGTATTTCAACCACGAGCATCCAGCATGCCGTGAACCCGAGGATCGGGGGAACCGCCATGAAGGCAAAAGGCCTGAGCTTGATGGCCCCAAGGCCTGCCAAGAGCGTCGCAGCCGCGATCCAGGCTTGCTGGGTCTGCAACTGACTCAAAAAGACTAGACGCTCGGCATCGTTTTCTATTTCGAAGGCATTACCAACAGGAAACCACCCCATGTAGTCCTGAAACCCGAGGACCCCAATCGGGACCATGCAAACCGCCAACGTGAACAAGAGCCCGCCTGGTATCCGCAGCCCACGTTGTTTCCACAGCCAGTCTCCACCAAGTACAAACAGGACCGCGTAGGACGATGCAAGAACCATGAGAGCGATACCGCCGTAGAGGTCGTACCAGGCAAATAGCAGCCAGGCGAAGGCCAACATGACGACAAGGGCGCCGAAGTAATAGGCGGCATTTATGAAATCGAAACGCGGCCGGTCCGCGTACGCGGAGGCACCATATACCCGCATGTCATCTGCGGTCGCTTCGTCGACAATTCCTGCTTCAAGGAGCCCTTTGATATCGCTTTCTGTAATCATGCTCTCGAGCCCTTTCGATCAATCACTACCACGGTCTGTTCCACCCTAACTATGCACCGAGTCCCGAGCAACTGGATACAGTGTGCGGGTTTCAGTGTTCTTCGGATAATGGCACGGTTGTCTAAACCGGCCTACCGGAACCAGCAAGGAACCTCACAATGAACAAAATAGGCTTGATGGAATCAAGGTTGGGAAAATTAGAACGGGACAACCGAAGGTTGAAGATGGCGTTTGGTGTGATGTCCTTACTTTTTGCCACAGTGGTCTTTATTGGCATGGCGATGCCACAGCAGATACCCGATGTAATCTCGGCGCACGAATTTCACGTG
>PCAP01000053.1 GCA_002731215.1 Acidobacteriota bacterium
CCTTTCCCTGCAGGCATTCAAGAAGCTTCTGGGAGTTACCGTGTCTTTACGCCTACAGACGGTCCAAACACCAATGAAGGATCGGGGGTTTGGGCAATAGATGCCAATGGTCAGCCAACAATGACGCTGGCAGATATCAACAACATTTATATGTACGAGCATTTCGTGGTGATTAATGGGATGCCGGTCACGATGGGACGCTTTAGAACGACTAACACCAAGGACCTCAGGAACCCATGGAGTGGGCCTTTGAACTCGGAAGCACCAGCGGTTCCTGGAGAGGACTTCCTTGCTAACGCGCCAGCGGGATTGACGTTTCCTGCCGATTTGTCCGGATCTCAACTACTCGTAACACTCGAGGCTCTCTACGACGATCGCGTTGAACCTTCTCAGCTCGTCGTGCTCGAAGGGACCTTGCCCACAGTCGTCGGCGGCGAGATTATTCAGCTGGCCAATCAGACGGCAAATTTCCCCACCGGAACAGCCGTTATTTACTGATGCGTGCCCATCGACATTCCTCTAGTACAACAACCAGGGTCCACTCAACGGTGGTGTTGGGCGCGCTGGCACTGTCTCTATTTATCGTAACGAAAGCAGAAGCATCGACGCCTGCAGTGCCCGGATTCGCCAGCATTTCAGTGCCATTGATTGCCCACCTGGAAACCGAGACAAACCTGGAGCAACAACAAGAAGAAGAACGTCGCGATCCGCCGCCGGTGATCGACCCGGCATCGGGGCCAGTCTTGTCAGTCTTTGGGGGAACAGTGTTCTCAGGAAAGAGTGCCTTCCAAACCGGGGGAGCAATTGCATACTTCTTCGGAGCGAAGGCAGGTGTTGGTCTCGAGGCGGAAGCCAGCATGATATTGGGCCCTGGAGGGATTGTTACCCAGGTGATGGGCAGCTTTATTCTGCAAGCTGGGGCACGCACATCCAAATTCGTGCCGTACATCGCTTTGGGTGGGGGTTTCCTGCAAGCAACGACCAAGTTTCCAGATGAAAAGGCCGAGGCCCTTGAAAAGCTTGGTATCAACCCTGAGCCAACCAAGGAGAGCGCCCCGTTCGTTCACATAGGCGGAGGTTTGCGCTTCTACATCAAGCGCAACTTGGCTTTTCGTGGTGATGTGCGCGTAGCGCGAGTAAAGCTAGACTTAGAAGGTGTCGACTTAATCGACAGCCTTTTTCGGATGCGTCGCGTAGTCGGGATGCTCAGCTGGGAGTTCTAGCCGACTCAAGATAAACGAGGCCTGCGGCGGGGTCGAGCAATCCCACGATCTGAGGTACGTACAAACTCAACTAGCTCGCTAACCTCTGAAACACCTTCCCGCGAGTTTTCACTAAGCTCGGTGAGCCTCCGGTCGAGGGTACCGTCATGGCCAAATAGAGTACGGTAAGCGCGCTTAAGGTCACGTAATCGTTCCGGTGACGTTCCAGCCCTTCGGATTCCGACGACATTCAGACCTTTTGGCCTCGCAGGATGACCGTCCGCGACGCAGAACGGAATGATGTCCTGACGCACCGTGCTGGCCCCGCTTACCATTGCGAGTCGGCCGATGCGGGCAAACTGATGTACGACGACATATCCTGACAGAAAGGCACCATCACCAACCGTGGCATGCCCAGCCATCATCACTCCATTGGCAAGGATGACGCCATCACCTAGTACACACTCGTGGGCAACATGCGAGGTAGCCATCAGTAAACAGTCACTCCCAACAATGGTGTTTTCCCCCGATTCAACGCATCGGTGGATGGTGACGTACTCACGAACCACAGTCCGATTACCGATAACTACACCACTTGCCCCACCTTGAAACTTAAGATCCTGCGGCGTGCCACCGAGAACTGCCCCAGGCCCCACCTTGACCTCATCTCCTACAACTGTCCCGGAATAAAGAATGGCGTTAGGCCCAATCTCTGAGCCTTGACCCAACACAACATCTGCTTCGACAATCGCACCCATTGCGACCGTGACGCCGGACCCAAGCTGAGCATCCGGGTGGACACGAGCCGCGGAATCAACTCTCGGAGATACTTGCTCGTCACTCATCGTCACTTTGCTCGAAAAGAAATTCCAAAAAAAGCGTGCTCCATTGAGTCATCGAACCATCTTGCTACCGCCCGACGAAGGCACGACGTCAACACGAAGCTGCTGCGTCTCTGGGTACCAGTGCAACGTCCAAGAATCAATGGAGGTGGCTCCGATCACCGCTATCGGAGCAACGCCACCGTCGATCGCCCAACCAGTGAGCGAAGCTGGGTACCACCGTACATCTCCACGCCATCCACCCAAAGTGAGCTGGGCAGCTGCAATGCCACTGCCCGGAGCCGCCGGGAGAATATCGGAATCAAGCCGCGAAAATGGGCCGAGATCAATACCAGCAGCGACGACCTCATTAGCGATGCGTGGGAATAGAAATATCTGAGCACCAAGTCCCTCGCGTATTACACGCGCTCTGAGCCACGCGATAGTGCTCCCTTTAAAGCTACGACTGAGCTTATCAGCGGCCACGGCTTGCTCCGGAGGAGAAAACATCATCTCACCATCTGCCAGGTTCAAACTCCAACGTGCGGTGCTCAGAACGTCCACACCGAGAATTCCATCAAAGCCATCGACCAGATCACTGACTGCTACGACGATGTTGCGGACCATGACCGTACCAAGTTCGAGTTTCATCAGCGCCGCTTGTCGGGCTGACATCATCGATGGCCATCTGTTGCTCACTCCCCGACTTGCCACGTTGTCGGGTCCATCCACCACGATACCTGCTGCTGTTGCAAAGCGTTCTGAGATAATGCTCTGGCGAACTGCTAGATCGATCTTCAGCAAAGCAGGTTCGCTATCGATCTTGGTCTCAACAACCCATGTGCCCTCGGCAAGTTCACGTATCGGCAAGATTGCAGCGTCGCCATTCCACTGCTGTGGAGGACCCTGTAATCGCCCGATAGCAACAGCCATCGCGCCCGCTGCACGTCCCCCAGCTGTAGATGGTTCTACTTGGTTCCATGCAAGTAACTCACTCGCTGCATTATCACCCTTACCTCCAGCCCAAGCAGCGCTTGCAAGCAGAGCATAAGCTGCACCTGAAGATTTCCCAGTAGCTAGCTCGATAACTAATGGCCATTTGGCCTCACTAGCGTAGACTGCTGCCAACCCGACGTTACCTTCGTCTAATCCGGCTTCCACAGCTCGTCGAAATCGCGACTCGGCGCTGTAAGCATTTCCGTTGCGCCAGAGCGCCCAGCCGTACACTAGATCACTCCTCGGATTAGCGTGCCGACGAGCCAAAATACTTGCTTCGTCGAGAGCCCGCCGAACGCGATCCCGATCGAGAAATCCCTGAACTTCGTTGACTGAGGAAGACACCTTAGTGGCATCCGCAGCAAGTTCCAGTCTGCATCCAGACACACTGATGGAGAAAAGGACAGTAATGCCCAAAACCCCAGTCAGACGAGCTAACCAGCCCTTTTTACTTTTTAGGAGCGATGGTATATTCACTGTCAATAGGACTCTTAGGACTCTTTATGAAGCTGCGTAACTACATCACGCGCTGGCAGGAATTTCGTGAGTGGTCGGAGTGTAACCGACCGGAAATCGTTTCGGATGTGGAGAACTTGGGCAACGAGCTTCGTCATTCTATCGAAGCCTACCGTGAAGCCACCGGCCCTGAGGACCGGCAGGATACGATGGATTCGATAAAATCCTACTACGACGAAGTTGTTGAGTGGCATATGCGAGAGATCATCGCAAAACTTGACAACGTGTAAGCGTCAGGCGCTTCCCCTCTCACGAAAACTGGCAGTATCGGACTTCAACCAGGCTTCAGGGGTATAGTTCGTCCGAGTAACTTGCCAAAGAATGCCGGTTCCTCGGCACACTATCTAGGTCGCAACGTAGACCCAGGCGGTCTTTTTGGTCAACGACCTGAGCGTTTTCACGTCGGCCTTAATGCGTTCGTACTCCCCTCCCTCGAGATTCTCAAAGCAATCCAGCTTCTCGAGTTCTTTCATCTTGATACTTTTGAGTAGTAGCCCAGAGATTAGATCGGTAGGATGGCGAACGGCGTGGAAATATCCAGTTTCCGGGTTAACTTTGCGGGAGAATCCATCGAGAAGGGCAGGTTCCGAGCTAGGAACCCGACCGAGAATCTCTAAGAGAACAAGAGGCTTGCAGAGCTCGCCATACACAAAAATAGTCATAACAGAGACTCAGGAATCCAAATCGGCCGTAGCCTGTTCTAATTTCTCTGCTAGTTCCAGTAGTTTGCGACGTTGGGGGAAGCTGAGACTAGCGCCGACATCTTTTTCGAGGTCACGCAAAACTCTCGCCGCGTCGATGGCAAGGCTCGACAGGGTCTTGGAATCGGGAGCTTCCGATCGCGGCACATTAGTGTCTCCAGAGTCGGAACCTCGTGACTGGCCTTCGATCCATTGCTCAAGTTCTTCGGGGTCGAAGCGCACGTTAAAACCAATCTTGCGATAAGGTACGCGCCCGAGACGAACCCACTCGTAAAGGGTCTTGGGTCTAATTCCGAGATACTCTGCCGCCTGCTTGACCCTCCAAAGAGCCATGATTCTCCACGTATATGATTAGCGCGTGCCTATTGGGACACACCCACGCTACCCTTGCATCTTACCGCCATCAAGTACCCTTGATTGCCGACAGCGAACGGGACGACTATACTAGAAATTGCTTTCAGGATTTCGGTGCCCATCGCGCCCACACCGTCACTTCTTTCTTATGCCTGATGCTTCCAAGTTCAGCCCCAAGGCCATCCCGCTAAGCCCAACAGAAATTCTCCGCGCAGAACATCGCCAGATAGATGAGCAACTAAATGTGCTCTCCGGAGCGCTGCGGCAGCTCGGAGACCGGGGACCAACCCCCGAAGTCCTGGATCGTATCGAGTCAGTAGCGAGCTATATTGATAGCGAGATGGCAATTCACCATCAGAAAGAAGAGGACTGTTTGTTCCCATTTCTGAAGGAATTTTTCACTCCGGAGAACCTCAGGATCGACGCCCGGATCGCTGATCATGAAGATCTCAATATCATGAACAGTAAGTTCAAGCAGTCCCTCAATGAGTGCCGCGATCTTGAATCGGGGAAGGGCGCAACATTTGCAGCACAGATGCTGCGTGGTTACGGCCTCTACATAGTCCACCTGATCCGTGAGCACCTCTTGAAGGAAGACCACATTCTCTTTCTTGTCGCGGAGGAATATCTCACTGCTGACCAAGAGGCCGAGATCCTGGAACGCTTTGCCGCGATCGAGGACGGCGGCGTTCAAAGTCTCTAAACCCCCCGGACCGGGGAATTAAGCTCACTCTCCCGTGGCTCGCACAAGAGGTCGCCGACGCGAAGAGCAAGGCCGTCTCTTTTGGCTCTGGCTTCTGACGCTACCAATTATCTTGATGCTCACGGCAGCCTCTGCCTTTGGAGCGCCATGGCCGGACCCACTCACCCAACGCTTAGCCATGGCGATGCTTGCTTTCCCAGTGCTCTTCATGGTCGGCGAACCACTCTTCAAAGATGCTAAACGAGCGCTGAGAGATCGTCGCCTGCGCCCTGAGCTAGCCGTCGCAACGATCGTACTCCTTGCCTACAGTAGCGGCCTTCTCGCGCTGATCTTCCCAACACCCCCTGTTGCTGGTTATTCAGCCCTAATAGTGTCGGCCTATTTCACCGTCCGTTACCTGCTGGGGGGGTATTGAAAGCTGTCACCCTCCGTACCCAAGATCCGTAATGAAAACGCCCTTGTTCTAGTTACCATTGACCATTTATCGTAGCAACAAGGTTTCGACCACCATTCCGGGTCCGAAACCCACTGCGACACAAGGACGTGGGGCCCCAGCGTGACGGAGTCGCTGAAGAATGAATAGAAGGGTCGCCGACGACATGTTGCCAAACTGCGCGAGGATCTCGCGGGAAACATCCATCGCCCCTTTGTCCAAACCAATGGCCTCCCCAAAAGCGTTCAAGATGCGCGGGCCACCAGGGTGAACAGCCCAAGTCGCTACGTCCTCGATCGAAAGAGAATGCTCCCCCAGCCATTCGATCAGCCAATCCTGCACGTTTTCACGGATCAGTTGAGGCACCTGTGGCGACAAAGTCATGTGAAAACCGTGGTTGCCAATTTTCCACGTCATGGCCTCTTGGGAATCCGGAATCAAGAGTGTCCCGTTCCCAGTCGCAATCCAATCAGAGGCCCCGCTTGCCGGTGTGCCTCCAATACCAACCACTGCGGCAGCTCCATCGGCAAACAATGAATTGGCAACGATTTTTTCAGGTTGCCAACCGTAAAAAAAATGTAGTGTGCAAAGCTCCACCGCACAAATCAGGGTACGGGTATTGGAATTCTCCTGGCCAAACGACGAGGCTACACGAATGCCGTTGAGTGCCCCATGACAACCCATGAAACCAACATGGGTACGCTCCACTCTGCGCCGCAACCCAAGATCTTCAATAAGCGAGGCGTCAATGCCTGGGGCATGGAACCCTGTGCACGAAACCGTCACGACGTGGGTGATACTCGTTGGATCAACACCGGCGTCAGCGACAGCTTCTCGTGCTGCATGCAAAGCCAAGGGTGGAGCCTCTCGCTCATAGATATTCATACGATCCAACGTTGTCGGCCCACTATCACTCTCGCCAGTTACTTTCGAATAGAACGACTGGCGT
The DNA here is from genome assembly GCA_002731215.1 of Acidobacteriota bacterium. Lineage (GTDB taxonomy): Bacteria > Acidobacteriota > UBA890 > UBA890 > UBA890 > UBA890. Next base: position 6,676 of record PCAP01000053.1, read on the forward strand.
TCAAAAGGATCCCCAGCAGGAGCTTCCAAGAGAACACTGTGTCTCCTGCTTACCCCAGACCGTCGATAGAGAGCCGGAATAAGACGCAGCTGTTCATCGGCGGCATAACAGAACCGCTTGCTCGCCTCCGCTGCGTCGGCCTGCGAAATTGAATACTTAGGAACCGCAGTGCCGATACCGACAATCCTTAAGGCCATGTCGTCTTCGCACCCGATACTGTTGAGCCGTGTAACCGCCGGACAAGAGGTCCACCAAGAACGGGCATACTCTCGATGCTTCGCAACACACCGCGAGCAATAAACGGGTGACGAAGTGCCCAAGCAAACCATCGACAATCTCGCTGAGCCCGTGCTAGTTCGCCTCGACGTAGTGACACCCAATCAGCAGCCATACTTGGATTCCAACTCTTTATCGCTTTCAAAGCGAGCGGCGCTAGAAGCGTTGCCGAGTGGATTGCCCAACCAATCCCTTCTCCAGTGAATGGCTCCACGTAACCTGAAGCATCCCCGATTGCAAAAAGGCGCTCCTTGGCAAGCCACTTCGGCTCCTGCATCATCGGTGGGGTGCCCTTCCAGGGGACGGAATCTAACCCTTGGATCGGTTCGAAACAGGCTGCATCGAGGACGTAACTAACTGCCACCCCGACACCATGAAGCCGAATGAGATCTGGATCAAGCGCCGCAGCAACATTTAAACGGTCCCCCTCCACGCGTACCACGCCAACATAACCCCCCATTCCGATCGCCATGTGGATAGTCCCACTCTCGTACCTGTCACCACTATGGTCCAAGATCGCGCTACAACCGATACGGTGGCTGTTGGCGCTGTCGACACGCTCGGGCTCGGAGTCAAAAACTAACGAATCACCAAGGCCAGAAGCATCAATAACAAGTGATGCCATCACCTCAAGCTTAGTTCGGGACCTCAGTATCACAGATCGGAACCCATCGTATGCTTCGCCCATTTCTGCATGGCAAAGTGATCGGAATTCAACGCCGGCAGCAAGCGCCGAATTGACCAGCGTCGCATCTAGAGCCGACCGCGATATAGAAATTCCCCCAGGAAGCGGCAAGCTCACCAAATGTCCCCAGCCACCCAACTTCAATCGGTGCAGAGCCTTGCCACCCAATTGGTTGACGGCTTTGTCCAGTCCAAGCTGGCCGAGCTGCTCTACTGTGCGGGCGCTAAGACAACCACCGCAGACCTTGTTTCGTGGAAAACGTCGCCGATCAACAAGCAGAACAGTTGTCCCGGCTAGTGCAAGCTCGCGAGCTACCACCGCACCTGCAGGCCCAGCGCCAACAACAACGACATCCCATAGACACCCGGATCTTTGCCGTTCATCTTTGCCCGGAAAGCCGATCACGATTTAGCCCAAGTCAGGCTATAACGCTGCAACCAGCAACCTCTCACAACCATATCCAGTCCAGCACTTCGAGCTAGAGCTTGTGCTTCTTCTCGAGTGAATGCCGCGCGTACTGAAGCTGGGCCATCAAATCGGGCGACATCAGAAGTTGTCAGCAGACGAACTCCTGCGTATGCAAGCAGGTAACCCTGTCGCGTGCGTTCTAGATCAAGCACAACTACTAGTCGACTTGCAGCAGCAGCCATCCGGCGCAAAAAGTTGACTGCTTGGTCTTCTGAAAGATGATGTAGAAAGAGTGTTGAGAAGACGATGTCGGCCCCTGTTGGCAGTGGGTCTTGGAGCACATCAAGACAAGAAAATCGCGCCTTAGAACCTAACTGTTGTGCTTGCCGCCGGGCCCTTCGGATCGCCACTGGACTCGCGTCACAACCGACCACTTGCACGTCAAATCCCTGCTTGCGCCCTTCGGCTTCCAACCCCAGCGCAACGTCCCCACCCCCACAAGCCAGATCGAGGAGAGTAATTCGGCGGTCATGGTATCGGACCACAGTTGGCTGAATATCGGACCAAACTTGCCCAACCGTCCCGGAGAAGTAGTTAATGCGCTGCAGGGCATCCAATGCAATCAGATGGCGCCGCTCGTCCAGATCCGGCGAATCCATAATTTCATCTTGAAGATGCCGTTCGAATCCCATGATCGTTCCACCACTGCCTTAGCCGTACAACAACCCATGCAGTTCGGGATACAGCAGGAGAGTCTCCTCCTTATCAATATTGCTCAACCGGTCGGGCAACAAAAGCGGACCCTCGCCCTCGTGAAGATAGTAATCAGGTCCAGCACCAAACAACTGGCGGGCCGGGTGAAAGTAAACTGTGGCGACCCGCACCTCCGGAATGTTTCGTCTCGCTTTGCGTCGAAGGTAGCTGACCACTTCGTAGATGTCCTGGCCATCGTCAAAGACGTTATCCACGAGGAGCAATTGGTCGTTGGTCTCCATGACGTCCAAAACGTGGTCGAACCCCTTAACGTCTATGCTGTCACCAGAGGCGGAACCCTTGCGATATTGTTTCTGAACCGCTGTATGGTACGAGTTGTGCCCTCTCCAACGAAACAATTCTTGAATAACAATTGCTGGTTGGGCACCACCACGCCAAACTGCAATCAAGAAATCGGGCCGGTAGCCATCATCCCAAATCTTGCGGGCAAGTCGAAAACAGTCGACCAGGTAGACGTTTGGGTCTACCACCGGTCCCTCAACTCTTTCAGAAGACATCATGCGAGCTAGGACAACTAGGAGCCGTAAGCGGGAGGCAGTTTAGGGATTCGTAGCTTATGTGCATTGCCACGCCGAAGTTCTTCGACACGCGCCGCAAGCTCTTCACTACCCTGCCCTCCAACGAGGTAACGGTCGAGTTCATCATACGAAAATCCGAGTTCGGACTCGTCCGTCTGGCCCTGCCACATTCCTGCTGTCGGCGGCTTGTCGATAATTGATTGGGGTACCCCCAAGTGGGCAGCAAGTTCCCGTACCTCATGCTTGACAAGATGCCCGAGGGGGAGAAGGTCAACCCCCCCATCACCGTACTTAGTGAAATATCCCAGTGTTAGCTCAGTGCGATTTCCAGTTCCGACGACGAGATACTGATTGCGACCAGCAAAGTAGTAAAGCGTTGTCATGCGGAGGCGAGGTTTAATGTTATTCAACGAAAGATCCTGCGCGCCCACCGCCGAACCTATTTCTAGCGTCGATGCAAACGCTTCAAAAACTGGGCTCAAATGGACTTCACGACACTGGAGACCAAATTTTTCCCCCAATAGCAAAGCGTCTTCTCGATCTCGAGGGTCTGATTCGATCGGCATGATGACAGCAAGATGCTCGTCACGGAATGCCCTTCGCGCCAGCACCGCAACCGATGACGAGTCGACACCTCCAGACAGTCCAAACACCACGCCGCGGCAGCCAGCCGCCTCGACTTCCGACCGTAACCAAGCCACCAAGCTATCCGATAGTTCCTCAGCGTTCACCTTCGCTCTCCCGACACTCGGTTGACTAAAACTCGGATCTTAGGGCAGCTATCGTGAGGGATCAATCGAGTCAATTCAAGCTTCCTCCGGGATTCCAGGACTCCTCTGGGTCATCTGACTCCGCAAGAAGCGCTTTATTGAATAAACAAATGTGTTCATTATCAGACCCAATAATTAATTTATATTCAATTTATATTGATAGACAGATTTATTGTGCTGAACAACAGTTATAGATTGTAATGATTACTAATTAGTAGAAACGAACACTGGGCTAGCAAATGACGGATTCATCACAGGCGGATATCGAACAGCATCCCTCTATCATGACTTTGGAGGAAGTTGCTGAGTACCTCCGTGTACATAAATCAACCATTTATCGAATGGCGCGTGAGGGTAGTATCCCTTCCTCTAAAGTTGCTAATCAATGGCGTTTTAGAAAGGCGCGCATCGATGAGTGGCTTATGGAGTGTGAGAACAAAGGTGCTATCGATTGACAGAAAAGTCTTTAGAACAGTACGCGCTTCTCTTCAGCTGATGATTGAGGCGGTCACGTCCTCATAGGTCACCACTGTGTATTGCTCTCGCAACTCTCGGACAAGCGACTCAAAAAGGCCGCTGCGTCGCTGGTTAAGCATTTCGTTCCTCAGCACATCGCCCTGGGTCGCGTACTCCCCCCAGTCTGGCTGCACATGGGCCGTAACGCGAAACAAAGCGTAGCCTCTGTCAACCTTCACCGGACCACCGACTTCACCTGGTGCGTGATCGAACGCCGCGAGTACCAACGCCGATTGTCGACCTAAATCAGGAACAACTCCGTCACGCTGGATCAGCTCCGTTGACTGGATCGGGGCAGCGATCTCAGCCGCCAGGACATCGAATCCCTCGCCTTGCTCAAGTCGCGCAGCGAATTCATCTGCCACCTCGGCGGCACGCTCTTCGGCGAGCTCACTGATGAGGTCACTGCGAACAGCGTCCTCAACCTCAGCCAACTCCGGCTCATGTGACTCAACGATTTCGTCGACGCGGAAAATTACGTGTCCATTACCAAACCGAATCGGTTCGGAAACTCGATCTCGCCCAGCGAGAAATACCTGGCGAGTAAACTCTGGCGAGAGCACCTCGGAGAAGCCTTCGAGTTGTGAGAACAGGGTACTAGCACGAAGTTCCAAACCGAACTGGGCAGCGAGATCTTCAAAGTTCGTGCGCCGAAGTACCTCGACCCTTAGCTCTTCAGCACGCTGGTCTGCAATCTCCTCGGAACGCTCAAACGTAATACGCTGGTCAAGTTGGGATCGAACCTCTTCGAAAGGCCGGACCTGCTCCGGACGGCTACCATCCAAACGGATAATGTGGAGTCCAAACGACGTCTGTACGATGTCCGATGTCTCATCAATTTCCAGGGAAAAAGCTACTTCCTCGAATTCCGGGGTCATGCGACCACGGCGAAACCATCCGAGGTCTCCGCCAGACGCAGCGGTTGCCGTATCATCAGAGTTCTCTTCGGCAAGCGTTGAGAAATCAGCACCGTTACGAATCTTGCTAAGGATCTCCTGAGCAACGCTACTTGTCTCAGCAATCGTCTCTTCGTCGGGTTCCGGCGGCAGACGAAACAAGATATGTCGAGCACGGACTTCCTCCGGAATCGTGAATTCTTCAATGCTTGCTGCGTACGCAGTCTGCAGCTCCTGTTCGTCGACTTTGACAGATTCCCGAATGGCTTCTGTCTCAATAACAGCGAAGCTAACCCTACGTCTCTCAGGTACCTGATACTCGAAGATGTTTTCTTCAAACAGCATACGTACGCCTGCATCCGTCAATAATTCCGAAACTTCAGGTTCGAGGCCTGCGGAAGAAACGACGAAGAAGTCAAATTGAGCCTGCTCGTTGGCCCGCTGGTAGGCGTCCTCAATTTCGCGGTTGGTAACCGTGACTCCATTGCTCACGAGTTCGGTAAATTTTTCGAACAAGACTTCGTTGTGCACCTGACGCTCGAAATCCTCGAATGAAATCCCGTTGACCTGGAGTATCTGCTTGTAACGGTCGGGCCCGATAAACACGCCATCTTCCTGAAACGTCGGATACTCCATGATACGCGCCTGTACCTCGCGCGCGCCGACCGACAAACCTTGATCACGAGCAGCAGCCAGGATTAGGCGATCACGGATCAGTGACTCAAGCACAATCTCCCGAATCTGCATCTGTTGCAGGAAATCATCCGGAAGGTTTCCCCCGCTGACACTTTGATAATAGGCGGTCTGCTGCTGGAGTGCCTGCTGAAAATCAGCGATATAAATCGGTTCCCCGTCAACACGGGCAACGATGTTTGACGGTCCGCGAATCAGGTCAGGAATGTAGAAAGCAATAAAGGCAACGATGACAAGCCACAACACCCATGAGAGTTTGCGAACGTTGCGACGCATGGTATCGAGCACGTTTCAACCTTACCTTGGTACTGGTCTCTGTATTAGCTGGAAAGAAGGAAAATGGACGGCTGGACGATGGCACTGCCGATAAGAGAACTAATGGTAGCCGCGCGGCAGTGCTGGCGACAAGCAAACTTTTCAGCATCACCGTGAAAAGCAAGCTTTTTCCACTAAAGACCCTTGAATTACGCGAATCTATTGTTCCGAGGTGGACAGGGTCATGCTAGACTTTCCAGGCTATTTTGCAGCCTTTGGACGTATGCGTTCTTTTGCACCCGCGCCCCAGTAAGATAGTAATGGGTGCGCGGATGCAACGGAACGCTTTTTCCGTGGTGGTGTGAAAGCCTCACGCGCTTACCTGGCTTAGGTTCTATGTCCCGAATTTTGTCTTTCTTTTCGAACGATATAGCCATCGACCTCGGCACGTCGAACACGCTGATATTCACAGCGGGGCGTGGAGTGGTGTTGTCGGAGCCCTCGATCGTTGCGATCAATACAAACAACAACAAAGTTGTGGCAGTGGGCTCGGAGGCTAAAGAAATGCTGGGCCGTACGCCAGGCCATATTATCGCGGTTCGCCCACTGAAGGACGGTGTCATCGCCGATTTCGACGTTACAGAGAAGATGATTTCGTACTTCATTCGCCGCGCCAACAAAGGGCGTATCTGGGTTCGCCCGCGTATCGTAATTGGAGTACCAAGCGGTATCACTCAGGTAGAAGAGCGCGCCGTCAGGGATGCCGCCTACCGTGCTAAGGCGGTGGAGGTGTTTTTAATCGAAGAAGCTATGGCGGCCGCCATTGGGGCCGGACTTCCGATAACCGAACCTTCCGGGAATATGGTGGTCGACGTCGGCGGCGGCACAACTGATGTGGCAGTTATTTCAATGGGTGGCATTGTGTACTCACGATCAATTCGCGTCGGCGGCACGGCAATGGATGAAGCAATCATCAGCTAC
>PCAP01000054.1 GCA_002731215.1 Acidobacteriota bacterium
CTCTGGTGCCGCGTCCGTCTATTAACGGATCAAGGGACGGATCAAACTGAAGTGTTCCGTCAGCCTCCACAGTGAAGTCAAAAGCCGGTTCCGGACCAAGGCCGTTTGTGAGTGTGACCCTATGATCCCCTGGAATTAGCATGACGCCCACGGGTTCGATCAAACGAGTGGAGGCGTTTGTGCCATCCACAGCCAATCCACTGTAGTTTAAGTTGCTAGCATCGAGAGAGATCGAGAATCCAGCGAAGGAATTATCGACTGGAATTCCGGTTTCACTAATACTGTTGACTAACTCCATCGCGATGTTGGTGGGCAAAGAACCCGCGCCCATGAGTGAAAGCACCCTCTGAGCAAAAGCGTTTAGGTTTTCCATCGCATTCGCGTCTTCCGCCCGGTCGAAAAACCTGATTGCCGACCTAAGATCGCGGATCAACTCCTCTCCTTGCTCCGGGATTATTTTGCCGTCCTCCAACAGGACCTGGACATTTGCCTCAAGTAGTTCAATCCGATCGCGGGGATCGGGCTGAACGACTCGAAAGTCCGTAATGCCAGCTTCCATGAGATTTGAGTCAATTGCTTGTGCCTCGGCCAACACTTCCTGCCAGTCGGGCCCCACCGACGTGAGCGTCTCTCTAGAAAATCCATGGGTATCTTCCACGAACTGGTTAGTAATAATTGCCTGCAGACTGTCCTGTGTTGGGTCACGGAGGTCGTAAGTCCATGTTCTATCCTCGACGAATTGACCACTGTCCAATCCGAGAAACTGCTCAACAGAGGATCGCTGTCCTCTCGTAATTTCGGGAATCCAACGAACATTGATTTCGTTTGGTATAGCGTCGTTTCTCCCGGCGGATCCCGCACAAACTCTGACAGGCGAGCGCAGCATCTTTAGATACCGTGGGCAGTTTGACGCCGGTGTATCAACGTATTCGACTCCATAGTCACGGAACCGGAAGGCGGCAGCGTGGAAGTTCGAAAAGTAGACGGGCACTGGCTGGGGGAGTTTCTGGAGAGCCAGCATTGTTCGATTCATGGCCGATTGAATAGCGATTTGGCCGCGCGCATGCTCGTATAGGACCATCCCGGCATTGACACTCACGATTAGAAGCAGGATTTGCGCGAGTCGTTGCGTCGCCCGCCTATTCGTTGGTTGACATCCGTAGGCAACGATGAGGAGCGGAATAAGCCAGGCATGTGGCACGAGCCGTGCCCACCATGGCTCCGGGAACAAGAGCACAGTAGCCAAGATCACAGCTAACCAGAATCTGAGATCTGATCGTGACTTGGATTTCTGGATCCACATAAGCAGGAGGACGACGCAACTAATCAGAAAAGCACCGCTCATCCAAGGCCCGAACCCTCCAGCCCGGTGGTCGGGGTTAAGGTGCCGGAAGCTTGAGAACTCAATGTTTCGGACCTGGAATGGAATCTTAATTCTGTAGCTAGTAGGGTCTGTGCCGCCATCACAACATGCGGGCATCACTCCAGATTCCGAGAAAATTGAACTGAGCGCCCGAGTGATCTTTCCCGAAGGCTGTACCAGTAACCCAGGGTCGTCCGATTCCACGATGGTGGCCATCTTCATGAAACTTGGGACCTCGTCAACAAGCCCCCCAATTACCAGCAGAATGACGAAGAAGGTTGTAACTAGCCCTATAGAAACGATCTGCAGTTTGTCGATGCTGTGACCTTGCGCCTCAAGCTTGTGGAATAGCCAGTACGCAGCCACGGCTATCAGCGCGAGCGCGGCAGCCACAACGACCAAGCGGAGGTTAGCTGCCAAATCCAAATCTCGACCGCCGAGAATCCTGCCATGGCGGACAAACTCAAGGACGTAGCCATTGAAGCCGATCACACCGATGCCTAGGATGAGTCCGGTGAAGAAGCTAGCGAGTCCTAGGCGGGGAGGAAATCCTTTCCAAAGTAGAAAGACCAGAGCGCCAGTTCCGATGATTAGAGCAAAGGCGATGCCTGTAATTTTGGCATTGACCAGCAGTCCGAGCGTCGCGACCCACGCCGCCGTAGCCAATACCGTTGGTCGGCGCAGGAGGATCATCGTCAGGAACATGAGACAAGCAATTAGCGCCCCAACCTGACCATCGACGTACGTGGTGAGTGATTGTACGACCGAGACAGGATTCAGGGCTGCCACAATCGCCAAGACCACCGCGATCCTAAGGTGGAGAGATAATCCGAGAGTTGCTGCGAGCGCGAGTAGTATGACTGTGCCCATCAAGACTAGGTTGAATCCCTTGCCGTATTCAATGTTTCCGAGAAACTTGACAGCACTGGCGGCGGCCATGTGGGGGCCTAGTCCCGAGTCAACGAAACGGGTTTCCGCTGCCGCTAGGATGTAGCCATCTGGCTGGTCGATGAACTCGGCATCGTAGACAGGGTTCCAGCCGCTGGCGAGATGGGAGATCCGGAGCATCTGAGCTGACTGCCCGTCGGGCGACAGGTCAAGCGTCGAGCCCGCAAGCACAAAGGATGCGAAGACCACTAGCAGGCTCAATACCAAGCTGGCGGCACTGACCCTCCAGAGGGGCTTAATTTCCACCCTATTTCGATAAACGCAGGAAGCCAGCAAGACGGCGACAAACAACAAAAAGTGGTACTCGGTAATCGCCCCCCCTGCCATGAAGGTCACAGCGACGCTCAACTCGAGGGCGGCCAGTGCAATCAGGATGCTGCTCCCGCTCCGGACAGCGATTCGCTCGAGAAACCTTGTTCGCTTCGAAGATTCTTGCGATGTCAACAAGATTGGGTTCATACGGGGTTCTTGTTATGGATTCGTCATGCCGGGGGCCCTGGACCTTTTTGTTCGTCTACGCCAGGTTCTGAGGAACCTGACTGACGAGAAAGTGGCCGCACGCGCGCCCAGATACCCGAGCGGACTATAACCGCTAGCGGTCCGTGGCAGAAGTGACGTGGGCCGTCATCCTTATGGTGTGAGAAGGTTAGCGTGAATCTGTAAGACCCCGGTGCTACGATGACGCCGCAGTGATGCCCGTTGCTGCCACTATCGGTCGCGCCGATGGTTTTCCCCCAGAGTGCTATACGAAACCCGTAGCCGGGTGGTTGCTGATGAAGCAGCTTGAAGATCTATTGGTGTGGTGGCGACACCGGCTCCCTTCATCTCGCCGGATGGAAGCCGAGCCTGCCCCTGGGGCAGCTGACAGGAATACCTCCCGTAGTGGGCCCATTAAAGTGAAGCAAGACCCGTTTCTTCCGCCTTGGGCTAGCCTGCTCAAACGGGAGGGTGCACTGTGGAAGACGGCGCGAGAAAGCGCTTCTACAGGCCCACGAATTCTGATCGCCAACAGTGTTCCATCCTTCTACAACAGCACAAATCTGGAGAGCCTTCTGGCGGTTGCATTGACGCTGCGTGGAGCCCAAGTTCATATTCTTTTGTGTGACAAAACTCTCTCCGCTTGTATGAACACAAAATTTCGGAAGGTTAGTCCTGATTCAATCTCAGCGGGGACTTTCAGGGAACCTCTTTGTGACGTCTGCGTGCAGCGTGGCAGCGCTTTCTCCGAATTGGGACTCCCGATTCACTTCTACAGCCAATATTTGACGCCTGTCGATCATGATGAGATCTCCGAGATAGTTCGATCGGTGCCACCGGAACAGATTCCCAGCTATCGCTATGAGGGGCTCCCTGTTGGGGAACACGCTTATGCAGGTTGCCTTCGTTACTACAGCACGGGGACTCTGGAGAACCAACATCTGTCTAACGATGTCTTGAAGCGTTACTTTGAAGCCGCGCTGGCGACAACCAAAGTGATGTTTCAGCTGACTTCTCGTTACGACTTCGCGGCCGCTTGCTTCCATCACGGAATTTACGTTCCACAGGGCGTGGTAGGGGAGGTATGCCGGTCACAGAGCATACGCGTCAGCACTTGGAACACTGCTTATAGAGAACGATGCTTTGTATTTTCCCACGGGGACACCTATCACCAGACACTACTCGATGAGCCAGTATCCGCGTGGAAGGACATGACTTTCACGGACCGGCAGGATCAGGAGATCAGCAACTACCTAGAATCACGCTGGCTTGGATCGCAGGACTGGATCTATTTCCATGATACACCGGATGATTCGCTCGATACTTTGGTCCAAGAAACTGGTGTAGATATCGCCAAGCCGATCATAGGCATGCTCACGAATGTAATGTGGGATGCACAACTCCATTATCGGCAGAATGCCTTTCCGGGAATGCTCGACTGGATTCTAGAGACAATCGAATATTTCCGCCAACAGCCGAACCTGCAGCTTCTCATCCGTGTTCACCCAGCGGAGCTTCGTGGTATCCAGGCGTCACGGCAGTTCGTCGTCGATGAGATTCGCAAAGCGTATTCTGAGTTGCCGGCAAACGTTTTTGTCATTCCTCCGGACAGCAACATCAACACCTACGCTGCCATGCTTCGCTGCAACTGCGTGCTGATCTATGGGACTAAGACTGGAGTCGAATTGACGAGCATGGGAATCCCGGTGATCGTTGCCGGAGAGGCTTGGATTCGTAACAAGGGGCTGACAATAGATGTAACTTCGCGTGAGGAATATCAACAAGTCCTCAAGAGGTTGCCACTAGCCGAATCAAGGTTGCCAGAGAAACAAGTACAAGAAGCACGCAAGTATGCGTATCACTTCTTTCTCCGCCGAATGATTCCGGTCAACAGCATCTTGCCAACTCCGGAGGAGAAGATCCCTTTCAAGGTTTCGATTGAATCCCTCGAGAAGCTTCTTCCTGGGATTGACGAAGGGCTCGACTTGGTTTGCGACGGAATCATGAATGGCGCACCGTATATTTATCGTTCAGAGGAGAAGTAACCGATTGGTGGGCAGGTAGCTTTACTGTGTTCTGGCCGAATGGCTTCCCGCTGGGAACATGTCTTGGGCTGTCTTTGAACAACATGAAGCCGGGCCCAGAGGTGCCACTGGCGATTTGCATACATCAGGACAGTGCAGGGGCACTGGGTGAGTCTAGCCAGTGACGTTTCGGTGGAGGAGTGAGATTGAGGCCAGTTTTCGGAGTTCGTGATGGCGAATAACTCTGTACGTTTACTGCACGTTGTTCCGAAGTCCTTCCTGTCCGAACAACATCGCTACCTTGGAAGTACGAAAGACATAGCGGGACGAGTGCAATATTTCCAGGATCGTGACCTGAGATCCGATCTGCTGGCGCACGACAAGACAGCGGAGACGATTCTGTCCGTGTTGGGCTCGGTGAACCTGTCAGCCTACACGCATGTTCTTGTTGAAAAAGCCAACTACAAAACAGTCTTTCGGTATCTTCGGAGGGAGGCACCTGGCGCAAAGATTATCTTTCGGGCCCACAATGCGGAAACCCTTCACCGGGTGGACTATGTTCGGGCCTGTTTGGCGCCACCACGGACCCGAAGCGTGGCTGAGGTCGTGCAAAACATCAGTAACGTCCTGCGGTACGGAGGAAGAGACCTTTCCGTTGTTTGGCATACAGATCATGTCCTGAGCATCAGCCAATGGGATACGGAACATTACTGGCGATACCTGGCGCCGAAGACCAGGACTACAACAGCCCCCTTTTTTCTGCCACGCCGGTATGTCAGAGAAACGCAGACCGGTCTCCGGAAGAAGCAACTGGGCGTTGTGATCGGCTCATCCCAGCCAGGTCCTCTAATAGAGGATGGAGTCAATCGTTTTTTCGGGCTTCTGAGGAGAACGGAGGCGGAACTCTACGAGAATGCTGGTTGGCGATTCGTTGTCAGTGGTGCGCGAACTAAGCGCATGCCTAACGCCGCTGACTTCAAGGCTCTCCGGATCCAACGTCGCAACGTGGAAACTCCATATGAATTGTTTGGGCCTGCCCGGGCTACGCTAATTGCTTCGGACTTCGGGTATGGATTCAAAACGAAGATCCTCGAGGCCATCGCGTGTGAAGCATTTGTAATTTGTACTGCTGGATTGTATCGGAGGCTCCCACAGGAACTGCTTCCCTACTGCATTCGTTTCGATCCACGTTCCCCTGAAACGTTCCTGGATGCGCTTAACCAAACGGAAAATGATTTCCCTCCAGACAACCCAAACGACCTCCTGCAAGCATCAGCCTATAGAGAGATGGATCGACTTTTCGGAGTGTCCTAATAGGCTTTTCTTGTGGGGCTGTGTACAGGCATCTTCGAGCCAATTAGCTACTTCTGGTTTGAATTGCTCCGCATCCGTAGCCCGGGATACCATCCAAAGACTTCGTGCGTCGTACGAAATTCAACGTAACTAACTTCGGTTTGGGACACTGCATGCGCGTTTTATCACAATCGCCGCCGATCCAACGTATTCGATCTGGGTTCTTGGCCTGTAACAGCTTGACCCATGTTGTTTCCATTCTGCTCATATTCATTCCGCTCCGGGTTTTTGGCAGTCTAAGAGATGGCATTGTTGCTGAAGGGGATGGGGTAGTTGTGGCAGGTGTTGAGCTCGGGCGGGTGTGGGTCGGTGAACTTTCGTTCGGGCAGGTCTTATCAGCTGGTGGGTTGGCAGCTGAATTCATTCGAGAAAGGACAACTCAGCTCCTCTACCCACTCTTGATTTCGCTTCAAGGTCCCATTGGTTGGAGTGTAGAGACTCATATTCTCGTATTGAATACGATTCTGGGAGCGAGTCTTATCGCAGGTTCCTACTACCTGGCTTTACGGCTGGGGGACAAGGCTTACGCTTTTCTCGTAGCGCTCTTGATGTGCTCTCTAACCCCACTTTATTGGATCGCTCGGTTTGGGATTCCCGACAATTTGTTCTACGCGATGATTCCGCTTTTTGGCTTGTCTGTAGTCAATTGGTACCAGAAGAAGACGCGTAAGAGCCTGATCATCATGATCATTGGAGTCATTGGTTTTGCGATGACCCGTCCAGAGGCGATACTGGTGATTCTTGCAGTGACATTGGTTTCTGCCGGAAATTTTCTTCGGCGATATTTGTCCCTCAGGTTTCTGCTCGCAGGAGCATGTCTATCACTGGCGATGATGTGTGGAGCGGTGATTGCCGTATTAAATTCTATTCCGGTCGAAACGATGCTGGTCACCTTCAAGGATGGGCCAGCCACCGTTCCATCCTTGAAGGCAACTGCTTCCATTAACTTGTCGGACTTTGACCCGACAATTCATGTTCGAGTACAAAAAAGACCACCTGGTTCATCATCCTTTTATTGGGACCTTCTTTCGCGGGGCCATATTTCCTGGGGACTTGCTATGTCTTCCCAGACGCTTCTCAATAAAGGGGGAGCGGAATTTGATCGACTACAGTTCCACTATTCTCGGCTGGTTGGAGATGCGTCATTCGAAGGGCTGTCGACTGACGAGCTTGCTTATGTGATGTCATCCGAAGCCATCCCGGTCATCCAATCAAATCCGCTGTGGTACGTCATGAAGATACCGATCCGTGGTCTGGCACTCCTCTTTCCATGGACCTATCAACCTTGGAGCCTTCCCCATGTACTGTATGAGGCTGCCTACACGATCTTCCTTTCCATTGGCCTCATATTGTTGATACGCCGTGGAGGCTTCCAAGTACAACAACTTGTTCTATTGGCAATCCCTTTCACCATCTGGCTTTTTTTGAGCTCCTACGGGATCGACAATGACCTCAAACATCGAAACGGGATCTTCGTAGGGTTGAATCAAATCGCTCCGCTGGGGTTCTTTCTGGCGCCCCGATCACGCCGTATCAACCCAGAGATTGATTCTCATCGATAACACTTGGTGGTTGAGACTAGGTGTCCCAAGCTGAATTCCTACACCGAGAGGAGGGTGCCTCGTGGCTGCTGAGAAACGGCCCGAATCAGGTTCGATTGCCTACTCAACGGCTTGGTTCGATTTAATTTCGAAGCGAATCGTTGATGAGAATGAGCCTTACTACTCTCTTCGCATGCTTGACTATGTTTCCGTTGTTGCTCTAACGGCCCAGCATGAGATGGTCCTAGTTCGACAATACCGACCTGCCGTCGAAATACATACGCTTGAACTGCCAGCTGGGCATGTCGAAAAGGGCGAAACTCCAGAGGAAGCTGCTCGACGTGAACTGACAGAGGAAACTGGCTTCTCCTCCTCGTCACAGTTTGAATTCCTCGGGACGTTTTTCAGTGACACGGGGCGGAACGAGAACAAAATGTGGTGCTTCCTGGCCGACGACATCCTCCCGCCATCTGTGGATTGGATACCCGAAGAAGGACTTGATGTTGTTCTTGTCCCAGTGGACGAGCTTCACTCCATGATCCTCAGCGGTGAATTTAGCCACGCGCTCAACGTTGCAGCACTCATGATGGCGGTACTGCGGCGGCGGCAATGTTTGCCGTTTCTCTTTTCACCGCCGGAATCCGACTGACGTTTCTTGTGTATCAAACGATTGTTGGGGTCGGCAGTGGCACTATGAATCTGCCCCGATACCCTTTTTCGCGCAGTTTGGGTATGAGTTCGTCGGCGATGTGCCAAGAAAATAACAGCGCGTATTCAGGCTGCTCGGCAAAGAGTTTCGTTTCTTCCAACACTGGGATCAGTGTTCCGGGCATCATTTTGCCAATTTTGTACGAGCCGTCGATTTCCATCACACAGTCGATGATTGAATCGTCGAGGCCAACATAATTCACTAGGGTGCTGGCGCGCGAAGGAGCGCCGATTCCATAAACCTTTTCGCCGTTTCCACGAATTGTCTTCAGCATCGCCATTAGGTCGAGCTTGCTTTGTGAGGCCCGGCTGCGGAAGTCGACAAACTGCTCCCAGGTGAGTTGCTGGTTTTCCACCGCGAGAAGTTCTGCGACTGAGGGTTGTATAGCTTTCTGCCCCTTTCTTGCGGCATAAACTCGGATTGATCCACCATGTGTGGGGATT
The DNA here is from genome assembly GCA_002731215.1 of Acidobacteriota bacterium. Lineage (GTDB taxonomy): Bacteria > Acidobacteriota > UBA890 > UBA890 > UBA890 > UBA890. Next base: position 8,859 of record PCAP01000054.1, read on the forward strand.
CTCTTGGCATGAATGATTTCCAGCTCATGCATCTCCAACAAGTATTTCAAGCTTTGAAGTGAGTAATATCGGAGATGCTCATGATAGATAGTGTCGTATTGGAGTGTCTGGATAA
>PCAP01000055.1 GCA_002731215.1 Acidobacteriota bacterium
ATGCAACAGCTCCAGCCCCAGATGAACGCAATCCGTGCCAAGTTTAAGGGCGTAAAGGATGCACAGAAACGCCAGGAAATGAACGTTCAGGTAATGCAGCTGTACAAAGATAACGGCGTCTCGCCCCTTGGCGGATGCCTGCCGATGCTTCTCCAAATGCCCGTGTTATTTGGCTTTTACGCAGCGATATCGGTGTCGATAATCAGCCGCCATGCACCTTTTATGCTGTGGATCCAGGATCTTTCACAGAAGGACCCATACTACGTACTTCCATTGTCGATGGGTGCCGCTATGTATGGCCAGCAGCGCATGTCACCCGGCACCGGAGACCCAATGCAGCAAAAAATCTTCCGGATGATGCCGATTATGTTCACATTCTTTTTCCTGACCTTCCCAAGCGGGCTGGTCATTTACTGGCTGGTGAACACAGTGCTGGGTATTGCCCAACAGGCTTACGTTAACCATCAACTTGGGGCCGCAGATGCCATAATAAAAAAGGGCCCAACGGCCAAGCAGAAGAAGCGCCCTAAAGGTGGTGCTGGTAAGCGAAAAAACAGAGGAAAGCGATGAGCAAAGAAATCTTCGAAGGTGCCACTGTAGAAACGGCGCTAACGCGAGCAAGCGAAAAATTTGGGGTGGACGCGTCTGACCTAGAACACCGGGTAGTTAGTGAGAAGCAGGATTTTTGGGGCGACGGCGAGGGCACGGTGACGATCGAAGCGTGGATTCGCCCAGAGAAACAAGAACAGACTGCCGCGCCGGAGACAACAAAGAGTGAAATTCAGCTAGAAAGCCTGTCCGTTGAAGATGATGATGGCGAAGAGCCGGTAGCAAAGACGGATAATGAAGAATCCTTCGATAGCGACACACCTGTGGGGCCTGCCGAGACAATCGAAGAGGAGCCACAACGGGACTTACACGAAGAAGAAGGCGAAGAAGACGCTGCTTTAAACGTGGATGACACCGAAGAAGATGATTACGCAAGTGAGCCGGGTGTGGACCAACACGAACCCGAGGCGGAGCTCGCTAGAGGTTCCGCTACTGAGGACTCCGAAGTTGGGCCCGAAGTGATTTCTAGTCTCTTACAGCAAATCTTCCACGACATGGCGTTCAGCTGCACGGTTGAAATAGAGTCACAACCCGATGGGTTCCTTGCCACCATAAGCGGTGACGATAAAGAGGTATTGCTTGAGGGCAACGGGCGCAGCCTTTCCGCCCTGGAGCTACTTATTAACAATGCTTTCCGGCATAAGCTTCCACGTGGTAACAAGATAAGAGTGGACGCTGGCGACTTCCGATCGCGGCGTGACGAAGAACTCTCGGATTTGGCATTTCAAGTAGCCCACAGTGCAAAAGAATCTGGACAAACTCAGGAAACCCAACCCCTGAACCCCTATGAACGCCGCTTGGTCCACCTGGCACTTGCTGAAGACGCAGGGATTACAACCCGGTCCCGAGGCAGTGGTTTCATGAAAAATGTGCAAGTCATTCCTCAAGGAAATGGAGGCGGGAATCGCGGTGGCGGGCGAGGACGACGTCGGCATGGCTAAACACCGGTATATTGACTGATGGATGCGACCGCTGACCCTGCCATCGTCGAAGAGATTAGCCAAATCTTTCGTAAACACCGGCTACCACTGGAAACAGTCCAGGCGCAGGAATTTGCAGTATATTTGGCTTTGTTGGAGCGCTGGAACGCGGCGATTAACATAACGGCAATTCGCGATCGTCGAAGCGCCATCGAGCGGCATTTCGCAGAACCGGCCATGGCAATGTCGCTGCTGGGTGGGGCCGGGCCCAGGATTCTATGTGCCGGATCTGGCGGAGGATTCCCGGGACTTCCCTTCAAGATACTGGATTCAACCCGTGAATGCCTTCTAGTAGAGGCGAATAACAAGAAGGCTAGTTTTATGCGTGAAGTCGTTGAGACACTGGAACTCAAAGACATCAGCGTGCTTGAGGGTCGGTTCGAGGAAATTCTGGCCTGCGGCGAACTAGAGCAAGCCTCTGTTCATGTGCTGACCTCACGAGCCTGGACAGGGTGGAATGGGCTGCTCGGACTTGGGTCTACTCTGATGGTACCAGGCGGCAGAGCCGTGATATTCGTTGGGGAGGACACCCTCCGCGCTCTGCGGCGATACCTTTCGGCAGGAGCTCTGGATGTAGACGCGACGCCCGACCCAGAGTGGGCACCGGCTGTACATGCCGGGTGGACCATCAGGCGGATCCTTAGGCTTCCACACCTCGACAACGGATATGCGGTTAGCCTAGAGATACCAGCAGACTAGACTACGGCGGCTGAATGATTAACGGGCGTTTGCCTCAGGGGCGCTGGTACGCCTAAAGAAACTGGAAAGCATAGGGGCAAGCGTTCCACGTGGAACACCCGGTCGCCTTCTATGGAGTGTTCTGCTAATGTGCGCCCATGGCAAAGATCATCGCCATCGCCAACCAAAAAGGAGGCGTCGGTAAGACAACGACGGCGGTCAACCTGGCCGCTAACCTGGCCGCCGCCGAGTGGTCAACTCTGCTTGTTGACCTAGACCCACAAGGCAATGCTACAAGTGGCCTGGGCTTAACGGTTGACGATGACACCCCGAGTAGTTACGAAGTTCTCCTCGGCACTACGCCCGTGTCGGATGCCGCGCAAACGGTTTATTTCGACAGCCTCGAGTTGGTACCGTCGGCCCGTCGGCTGGTCGGTGCTGAGGTCGAGCTGGTCGGGTCCGAACAGCGTGAATTCCGGCTCAAGCGTTCCCTGGAAGTAGCACGCGAGCAATATGATTTCATTCTGATCGATTGTGCTCCGTCGTTAGGACTCCTGACAGTAAATGCCCTAGCCGCCGCCGACAGCACGTTGGTACCAATCCAATGTGAGTATTACGCGCTGGAGGGCCTAACAGACCTTCTCGATACTATTGGGCGTGTGCGCGCTGCTGTGAACCCGGGACTCGCCGTCGAGGGAATCCTGCTGACCATGGCTGACGAACGCACGAACCTTTCACGGCAAGTCGAGGCTGAAGTGCGGTCACACCTCGATGAATTAGTTTTCGATACAGTGATACCGCGCAACGTGCGGCTTGGCGAAGCACCAAGTTTCGGCAAGCCGATTATCCTATATGATCTGCGCTCCGCCGGTGCGCAGAGCTACCTATCCCTTATGCGTGAGGTTGTGAAACATGGAACGGAAGGCGCTCGGTCGGGGGCTTGAGGCCCTCTTACCGCAGTCTCCGGTGGCAGCGGTGCCGCCACCAGGCATAGTCGTTACAGAAAAAATGGAGCAGGAACCAACCGGGGGCCTAACTGAGGTCGGAATCGATCGCGTTCGGCCCAACCCGCGCCAGCCCCGGGAAAGTTTCAACGAGGAAGCCCTAGCAAGCATGGCGGCTTCGTTGCGTGACCGTGGGATGCTGCAACCTCTAGTTGTGAGACGAGAAGGCGACGGTTTTCAACTCATCGCCGGTGAACGGCGGTGGCGCGCGGCGCAGCGGGCGGGTTGGCAGAGAGTTCCTGTTATCGTGCGCGAGGCGACAACGCTCGAGGCTCTTGAATTGGCCCTGATCGAGAATGTTCAGCGAGAAGACCTCAACCCGCTGGAAGAAGCACGTGCCTACGAATTTCTGGCCAGCGAAGCGGGGCTCACCCAGGAGCAAATCGCGGAGCGGGTTGGCCGGGAACGAAGTACGGTCGCAAATTACCTCCGATTGCTTGCGTTGCCCGAGCTCATACAGGAATTTGTCATTTCTGATTCGTTGAGTATGGGTCATGCACGGGCCTTGCTAGGCCTTAAAACACCGGGCGCACAAATACGGCTGGCGGAAACCGTTGTTTTACATGGGCTGAGTGTTCGACAAACAGAAGGAAGGGTCCGTGCTATGCGGCAAGAAGCGTCAAAACCTGGCGCAAACGTCCAGCAAGACCCGGATACTCTTGTGGCACAGAAACGATTGGAGCGTGCGCTGGGAGCCCCGGTGAAGATTCACGGCAAGGAAAAAGGGCGAATCGAAGTTCGCTTTTCATCATTGGAAGAACTCGAACGACTCTACGAACAGTTGTTGAGCAGCACAGGAGGCAGTAACGAATGAATGACTTCGACGGGGGACTTGATGGACACCTCGCGGAGGGAACGCACATCAGCGGCACGTTGAAGTTTGAGGGGAGCGTGCAGATCGATGGACGTTTCGAGGGCAACGTGAACTCGCGAGGCAAATTGATCCTCGGCGCTACCGCCCAGGTGGATGCTGAAATTGTTGTGGGTGAACTTGAAATCCGGGGGACTTTCCGGGGCAAGGCACAGGTCAAAGAGCGGTTAATGATTCGCGGCGGCGGCTCGGTAGAAGCAAAGATCGTCACAGGCAGCCTTGCTATCGAACCTGGCGCCACTTTTCGTGGTAACTGCGAGATGCCGGCACAGGGAACTCTTGGAGAGGGCGGAAAGGACGTCGAGATCAAACCGCCACCTGCGAAGCTGGTCGGTGCTAGTTTAGACAACGACGAACCGGGGCCGACCTGAGCCACCGGATAGCCTGTAAGTTATTGATAATAAATGACTTACTGGGACATCTCGGGGCGCCGATGGTTGTTCGACTTGATATTAGCGATAGTACAGAAGCAGGATCAGCGCGAGTAGTATTGCGACCCACAAGGCCATGCTGCCCGTCGGCCATGTTCGCTCGAGGATTCCGTGTGGCCCGTGATGCCTGTGGACTGTCTGTAATGTAGCGGTCACACGCCGTCCAAGCTGGTCGAGCATTGTAGCCCAGCCGCCGGCGAGTGCACGTGTGACGGGCCCAAACATTCGCGGCACGAGCCGACGGAAAACCCAATCACTGTCTAAATTGACGGACCGCAACTCGGGCGGGTACAAGCCGACCCAATTTAGCCAGGCGAATGCAACGGCGGACCAAAAAAGAAGTTGCAGCTGGGTAATGACGTGGGTAACAGTGTACGGTTCGTAATCGACAGGGAACGGCAAAACGTTGTAAAGCACGCCTGGGAAGACACCGATCCCGATGCACAAGGAAGCTGCTAAGCCCATGGCTATCAGCATGTTTCGTGGGGCCTCCTTGCAGCGAATTCCAGAGTCGTGACCGAAGAAAGCAAAATAGGGAATCTTGATACCGGAATGATGGAATACACCCGCGGAGGCGAACAATAGGACGAAATAAACAAAGGCGTAGTGGTTCTCAGCGGTTGCCGAAAGGATCATTGACTTGGTGGCAAAAGCGCTGAAGAGGGGGAAGGCAGAGATCGAAGCGGCACCCACGATACAGAAGGTGGCCGTCCATGGCATGGACTTGTATAGGCCGCCGAGTTCGGAGCCCTTTACTGTGCCCGTGCGCAGCAGCACTGCGCCCATTGACATGAAGAGCACACCCTTAAAAAGAATGTCAGCAAACGCGTGTGCCGCAGCCCCATTGAGCGCCAGTTCTGTACCGATGCCAACCCCGACCACCATAAAACCTAGCTGGTTGTTCATGCTGTAGGTCAGTACTCGACGAAGGTCGTTGACTATTACAGCGTAAAAAATCGGGAAAGCGGCCATCATGGCCCCAATCCAAATCAGCTGTTCGGTCCCGGGGAAACCTCGCGCGAGCGCGTATACGGCCATCTTGGTTGTGAACGAACTGAGAAACACTGTTCCCGTCACGGTAGCTTCTGGGTAGGCGTCTTCCAGCCAATTGTGTAACAGAGGGAAAGCGCACTTGATGCCGAAGGCGATCAAAATCAACATACCACCCAAGCTGCTGATTCCGAGATAGTCGAACGCAAGCGACCCGGTTTGATAGAAATGCGCCAGTGTTCCCGCAAGAAGTAGTACGCCGGATGCTATCTGGAAGATCAAATACCGCATGCCGGCTCGATGCGAACGCTCGCTACGGCGTGCCCAGATCAAAAAGACAGAGGAGATTGCGGCAATTTCCCAGTAAACGAAAAGGGTGATCAAATCGCCCGCGAAAACCGCGCCGATGGCACTTCCAGCGTATACGAACGCTGCAACGTGCTGGCCGCTATCCTTTACTCGGAGAGCGAAGATCATGCCGAGAAACGCTGCGATGTGGAAGATGTACCCAAACACAAGACTCAGCGGGTCCACGCGCACAGGTGTTAGGGAGTAATCAAAGATAGAGACTTGCAGGAGCTCCCCTTCCGGCATCAACAGTAATTGAATGAAGCCGAGCGCTGGCAAAAGCAGCATGTAAGCTGAGCGGACGCGACCGCGAAACAGTGGGACCAGCAGGCCCCCAAAGATCAAAAGCCAACCAGGCGGGAAACTATCGATCATAGTAATCCTCGTCCCGGCCCACGACCTTGCGCAGCTGCTTGGCTGCTAGAACTAGTAATACGCAGGAGACAAAGCCATAAAAACCGAAAAACCCAATATAACCCTCGACAGGAAATTCGATATGTTTTTCATAAAAGAGATCAGCCGCAACTAGAAGGGCGCACAGGACCCAAAGGCTGCGATATATCTTTTGGACATTCCCCAGGTCGTCGAGCCAGTATTTTTTGTCGCTTTGCGCAGGATCCACTACGTTGGCGTCAGAGCTATGCTCGTGGCTGTCAGTGTTGGCGTTTTCTGGCATGGTGCTTTATGGGTTCACGTTCACGATGGGAGTTAGCAGCTGGTAGAGGGTATCGGCGAAAAAGAAGAGGGCGAGGCACCCTACTGCCGTTAAGCAGAGTGCTAGGAGGCAGAAACCGGGAGCTTCATTAATCGAAGATCCGCTGTTTGGCATTAACCCACGACCCTGCTGTGTGGCTACCTCGCTCGGCTCTGGTTCTGGAGCGGCGACGAAGAAAGCCCTTGCGACCACCGGCAGCAGGTACGCGACGTTCAACAGTGAGCTGATAATTAGAACCGCGATGAAGATCAGCTTGTCTGCTTCAAGTGCGCCGAGGACTAGGAACCACTTACTCCACGAACCCCCGAATGGCGGCAGGCCGATAACGCTGAGGGAGCCGACGAAGAAGGCCAGCATAGTGATTGGCATGGTGCGACCTATGCCGTGCATGTCGCTAATTTCCGTCTTGTGCGCCGCGACGTAGATCGCTCCGGCGCAGAAGAAGAGGGTGATTTTGCCAAACGCGTGCATGGCGATATGCATACTACCGCCGAGGACTCCAGCACTCGTGGCCAAAGCAGCTCCAAGGACTATGTAAGAGAGCTGACTTATCGTGGAGTAGGCGAGTCGTGCTTTCAAATTGTCTTTTGTGAGTGCAACGAGTGATGCTGCGATGATGGTGAATGCGGCAACGTACATCAGCCATTCACTCAGCCCGGTATCGTGCAGGAGATCGATACCAAAGATATAGACAACGATCTTCATGACCGTAAAGACCCCCGCCTTTACAACTGCCACAGCATGAAGGAGAGCACTGACTGGAGTTGGCGCTACCATTGCGGCTGGAAGCCATCGGTGAAATGGCATCAAAGCAGCCTTGCCGGTGCCAAAGGCGAACAGCGCCAACAATATGCCAAGGGCCCAGTTGTCAGCACGCCCGACCAGGATGCCGCCCGGGCGAAAGTCGAGTGTTCCGGCCAGATGCCAGGTCCAAATGGTTGCTAACAACAAGAACCCCACCGAAGTGCCGATCAGTATTCCCAGATACACTCTGCCAGCGCGCATCGCATTTTCGGTGCGGTGGTGGGTGACGAGAGGGTAGGTGGAGAGCGTTAGAACCTCGTAAAACACGAAAAGTGTAAGCAAGTTTGCAGCCATTGCTACGCCCATCGCGGCGGAGATAGCGATTGCGAAGCAGGCGTAGAAACGGGTCTGGTTTTTTTCGTGATGCCCGCGCATGTAACCGATCGCGTACATGGTCGTAACGATCCAAAGACCAGAGGCAACGAGCGCAAACAACATGCCAAGTGGTTCTAGCCTGAAGGCTAGCCACAGGCCGCTCATCACTTCGACCAGTTGTGCCTCGGGGCGAGCACCCGACTGAACTTGAGGGAGAAGCGATAAGACCACCCCGAAAAGAGCCCCGCCGGTAATTAAGCTCGCCGCCTCGCGTGCATTTGGCCAACGCCGCAGGGAGACGACCAGAAGTGCTCCGATCAACGGCAGGGCTACGGCCACACAGACGGCAGTTGAGGGGCTCACGAGGCCACCTTGAGCAGTGACTCCGCAGCCTGGCGTGCGATGCCGGCCGTAAGCTCCGTTGTGATACCGAAGTAAAAGATCGCTACTACCAGAGCCCATACTGGGACCAGCATCGAAAGCGGCGCTTCACGCACCGCGCCTTCCCCTTCGACCGCCGATGGTGCCTCGAAATAGGCGACTTCAACGACACGCCAAATGTAGACAACGGCGAGAAGCGAGCTGAACAAAACTACCGCGGCCACGGGCCAGAAGCCTCGTTCTAGAGCTGCAACGACCAAGTACCATTTAGAGACAAACCCGACCGTCATCGGCACCCCGATGAGGCTGAGCCCACCGCCAACGAACGCGGCCATCGTCCAGGGCATCGTGCGTCCGAGGCCACGCATTTCATCGATGTGGACGGCGCCGCAGCGGTAGACAATGCATCCCAAGGCAAGGAACAGTGCGCATTTCATCAGCCCATGATTGAAAAGGTGCACGATTCCTCCGGTCAAACCATTCACCGAGGCAAAGCTAATCCCTAACACCATGTAGCCGATTTGCGCGACGCTCGAGTACGCAAGCATACGTTTGATGTTGTTTTGAAAGATCGCAACTAGCGAGGCGGTCACTATTCCG
>PCAP01000056.1 GCA_002731215.1 Acidobacteriota bacterium
TCAGCAGCACCCACCTTGGTCTGGTTAAAAACACGTCCCTCGAACTCTGTCACAGAAGGATCAGTTTCCTGTCGGGGCCAGTACACCTGAAGGATGCGGCTTGAAGAATCAAGGACGGTATCCAAATAGACAATCTCGATACCGTGCGTAGCGCAGATTTCCTCCTGACGCTTAGGAAGGCTTCCTTCCCAGTCCTGGCCTTTCACGTAATATTGAGGCCGGAGCTGCTCAAGTACGGATTCGGTATCGAATTGATTGATATGTGTGTAGTCGACCAATTTAATCGAGTCTACAATTGAAGCTCGTTGGGACTCTGGCATAAAAGGATTGCGCTTAGTAGATACGTAACGATCGGAAGCAACGTTGCAGAGCAAGGGAAGCCCGAGCAGCGCAGCCTCCTTGAAGTAAGCAAGGTGACCCGTGTGAAAGGGGTCGAAGGCCCCGTCGACCATGGCGACCTTGCCCCGGTAGGATTTCAGGTCATTGAATTCAAGAATCATAAAACTGCTTCCCGGCCAATCAAGCGGACCATTGCTCCCTTCAAGACCCCACAATATTGGTAGTCATCGCCTGGAAAGTGTAGTGCGCAATGACAAGCTACGCTGCCACCAGCGAAGCTCTCCGAGCGGAAAAGAAAGATAGTTGCAGTCTCAATCAATAGGCCAATCTTCAACGGGAACTCCCCACGATGGAGGTATTCGGGCGCTCCTTTGCGTTAGCATGGGGTCACGATGCTAGGCTGGCTATCCAATCGACACAAGAAGCATCCATGGTTGATGGTCGCAGTCGGGGTCTATCTAGCCCTTTCGGCTGTCGATCTCATGCGGGTGGTTATTTTCGAGGGCCCCGACACCAACGACACTGGCTTTTACCCATGGGAGACAGTAGCGGCACCTGACGACCCAGACACAGCAATTCAATTTCACTGGTCGGCTACTGAGGGCGCGATGCTTCGCCCGGTAGAAGGATCTGTTCTCCGGCTGCTCTTTTATAACACGCGGCCAGTAATGCTCGATGCTTTGCCGGTATCCATAACAATTAGTGATCAATTCATCGATGGGATCACGTTGTCGCAGCAAGGTTGGCAGACTCACGCATATTACCTGCCTCCGATTCTCGGTACTGACAACTGGGCGGCTGTGGAACGTGGGTGGGCAGCGCGTAGAGGAGAAAATGCAGCCGAGTCGAGTTTGCCAAGTGTTGGGTGGCAAGAACTCAGGCCTTGGCACCGGCGTCCAAGTCCACCGTCGATCTGGATTAATATCAACCCCGAAAGCACCTTCGTCCCAAGCAAGCTGCTAGAGGTAGATGATGATCGAGTCTTGGGTGTCGCCGTCGCCGACGTTGAATGGGAACAGGAGTTGGCCCCCTATGGAATCGGCCTGTCCCCTTGGGAATCAGATGAATCAGGAGCGGAGTTCCGCTGGACGGGGCGCTGGGCTAGCTTGCCATTGCAAGCTAATGGGACGGAAGCAATGATCTCGATATGGTCCCGCCATCCTGATATTGAACAACAACCCGTTGTCGTCGACTTCTTTTGGAACGCCGCCCTGAAACATACGGTGGAACTGTCGGGGCCAGAAGAAGTGGCGGTGCGCATTCCCGTTGATGTGACGCGAGGGACCCGAGGCGTTCTCAGTTTAAGGGTCGATCGGACCTGGAACACGCTAGTTACTGGGATACCAACGGAAACTCATGAGCGCGGCGTCGGAATCAGCCGAGTCAAGTGGCGGTGAGAATAATTTCATGATTCGGGGAGGTGTTCCCGAATTAGTGAGTAAACAAACGGCGGTCCTAAGAAATTCTGCCCCGTTCATAGCTGATAACGTCGCTCAAAATCTCACGCAAATCCCGCTTCGGCTTCCAACCGAGTAATTCGTGAACCCGCCCTGTGTCCGGAACGCGACGTTCCATGTCTTCAAAACCGGGCGCGTAGGCTTCGCTGTAGGGCACCTTGGTAATTTGTGAGTCACTCTCGGTCATTTCGACCACGCGTTCAGCAAGCTCCTGAATAGAAACTTCTTCGGTCCCCCCGATGTTATAGACTCGACCGGGTGCGTCGGGATGGCCAGCTAGCCCCAAGATCGCAGTAACAACGTCGCGGACATCGCAAAAACAGCGCCGCTGGCTACCATCCCCGTAAACGGTAATCGGCTCACCACCAAGCGCCTGGCGGATGAAACGCGGCACAACCATTCCATACTGGCCCGTCTGGCGGGGCCCAATCGTGTTGAAGAGCCGGAAGGGCACCACGTCGAGACCAAACTCCCGCCAATAGGCCAGACCAAGGAACTCATCAACCATCTTGCTGGCGGCATACCCCCAGCGACTTTTGCTAGTAGCCCCCAAAAGCACATCGTCCTCTTCCGCGAAAGGAAATTTGCTCCCTTTGCCATAAACCTCTGATGTGCTTGCTATAAGGACCCGGCATTTATTCCGCAGCGCCACCCTGAGAACTTCTTCGGTGCCCATAACGTTAGTTTCAATCGTTTGCACGGGATGTTCGACTATCAACTTAACCCCGACCGCCGCCGCCAGATGGACGATTACATCAGCCTCAGAGGCCATCTGTTCCATAACACCCCTGTCAGTAATGCTGGCTTGCTCGAAACGATGATTGGGATGTCCAAGAAAATGTGTAACGTTGTCCATTGATCCGGTAGCAAGATTGTCGATGGCGAGTACGCGGTCGCCACCAGCCAGGATCGCCTCTGTAAGGTGTGAGCCAATGAAGCCCGCGCCACCGGTCAAAAAGAAAGTTCGATTTCCGTCAACCATGATGCCCTCGTTAAATAGCTAAGACTGCCCGCAGCACCGCATGCGCAATCTCGTTCCGCTAGTAACGCAACGATACCTCGCCCGGTGCGCAAATGGTTCCTCATATGTGCGAGTGGCTTGAGTTCGCAACCACTAAAAGCTCTAACCATGGGAACAATACCCTCAGTGTATACATCGGCATACTCGCACCAACTTGGGGATGATCTCGGTCACAATCTCAGGGGCCCGGTGCACCGTGATTCCCTACTCTGCATCCGGCCCGTGCAAGAGCAGTCGCTCACCGACCAGATAATCAATTATGCTGAGAGCGTTTTCCTCCGCCGAGTATGCCACCGTATCCAACACGATCTCCGCTGAGACAGGCTTCTCGTAAGGATCGTCTATGCCAGTGAAACCCTTGATCTCTCCAGCACGCGCCTTAGCATATAAGCCCTTTCCGTCACGCTGCTCACACACTTCGATAGGTGTGTCGACGAACACCTCAACAAAGTTGTCGTCACCGACCATATTCCGGACATCGTTGCGGGCCGTGCGATAGGGACTCACAACGGCACAAACTGCGACCCCACCGTGCCGTACAAGCTCCGACGCAACAAAGCCAATGCGTCGAACGTTGATGTCACGGTCTTCGGCGGAAAACCCCAAGCCTCTCGAAAGGTGGGTACGTACCACATCACCATCAAGCACCGTCACCTGGCGACCGAGTTCTTGCATCATCACTGTGAGGACGTCTGCAGTGGTTGACTTGCCCGAACCACTCAAACCGGTAAACCAAACACAAAAACCCTGGCAATGGCGCGGTGGGTAGGCCGAAGCGAGAATCTCTGCAACCTCTGGGCGCGTAAACCAGGCCGGCAACAAGTTGCCAGCTCCCAGGTAATCATCTCGAACTTTAGTCCCGGAAATCGACAGTGTCCGCGCACCCTCCGGAATCTTGGAGTCTTCTTCGTAGCGCTCCTCATCCGCCAGATAGACAAGTTCCTGGAACGGGGCCACACCAATCCCAAGCTCTTCACTGTGCTGACACACCAGTTTCTGCGCATCGTACGGGCCATAAAATGGCTCACCCTTTAAATCATCTATGCCAGGACCAGCATGATCGCGGCCAATAATCAGATGGTTAGCACCGTAGTTGCGACGGATGATAGCGTGCCACAGTGCCTCACGCGGGCCTGCCATACGCATGGCTAAAGGTAATAAGGCAAGCAGGCAACGTTCGGCCTCAAAGTACTTCTCGGCGAGAACTTTGTAGGTTCGCACACGGGTGAAATTATCGACGTCGCCCGGCTTGGTCATTCCAACCACCGGGTGCAGTAATAGGCTGCCATCGACTTTACAGACAGCGCGGCGCATCATCTCCTCGTGGACACGGTGCAGGGCATTGCGCGTCTGAAAGGCAACCACATTGTTACGCCCGAGCGTCTGTAGCTTCTCGCGAGTTTCCATTGGTGTTAGCCGCAGGTTCCGGAAATCATTGTGCGGCGGTGTCTGTAGCACTTCGACCGGGCCGGATATATTCACTTCACCCCAGCGAGACATCTCTGCAACTAAAGGATGACGGACGCTTTCGGTACCAAACACCTGAATCGCGGCTTCTCCCCGGGACCACCCATAAATCTCTTCGATGGTCATGATGGCCAACAGCTCGTTTTTGGCGCTGCGGAGTGCTATCTGTTTACCTACCGAGAAACTGTCGTCCAGGTGTACGGGCAGGGTGACCGGAATTGGGAATAGGTGACCGTTAACAAGCCGCATCTGGGAGAGCACACGCTCATAGTCAGCCTCCCCCATGAATCGGTCTAGCGGAGAGTAGGCGCCAATTGCAAGGAGTTCCAGGTCACAACAGGCGCGTGAACTCAGCTGAAGTGATGGTATGTGCCTCGAGAGCCTTTTGAGTTCTTCGCCACGGCGCGGCGACACAACAAGATCAACCAGCCTGCCGCCGCAAGGCTCGATCAGTGTGCTAGTCCCTTGGGTGGTCAATCGAACAACCTCCGGGTAAAAAAGAAGTATGTGACAGTAATCCCAGACGCCATCAGGCAGCTAATTATAGTGGTAGGAAAGGAAACAAAGCAGCACAGATCCGGTAACCAACATGTTCTGGTCTAAATCTAAGTCGTTCACTATCAGATATCTTGATATTATCATTTACATGTAATATGCTTCGAATGTTAATTCATAATTAAAACGCCCGGTCTTCTAATGATCGAGGCAAGATCTTTTACATTTGAGCCAGCAAGCTGGCTGAGGAAATGGAGGAAATTCCATGAATCTTGTACGAATCGATCCTTTTCGTGACATACGTACCTTGCACAGCCATTTCGATCGGTTGTTCAACAACGCCTTCGTCAACCAATCACGTGCCGACAACGATGAACTACGCCACACTAACTGGTTACCGACGGTGGATATTCATGAAGGCGACAATCAAATAACACTGAGGGCTGAACTTCCCGGTCTGTCCGAAGAGGATATCGAGTTAACCATTGATAAGAACCGGTTAACAATCAAAGGTGAAAAACGGCTCGAGACCGAGGATGCCGATGGCAATTATCAACGCATCGAGTCCAGCTATGGTTCTTTCCACCGCAGCTTCCCGCTCCCCGACTCGATTGACCAAGAAAAGATCGTGGCCCGTTTTGACAATGGCGTCCTGAACGTCACCCTGCCGACAACGGAGGAAGCACAACCTAAGCGTATCGAACTGAAAATTAATTGACTCGCGATTAATCGGTGGGCGGCTGAACCCCGTTTGCCATCGGAGTCTCAAGCCCGCGACCAGTGAAATCCTATCCATTACCGGTCGCGGGTTTCGTATTGGGGGGATCCCAGCGTCAACAAACAATGGCAAAATCCTGGAGTATCGGAAACTAGCGCGTAACGTTCTAGTTGTTGAGCTCCGGATGCCCTATTGCGATGTGCCGTTCGAGACCGTCGTCGATTCCTGGTAACGGATCAATGCCTATCTCGTTCCAGCGCTCGCTACACAACGCGGAGTATGCCGGCCTTGCTGCAGCAGAGCCGAATTCTTCGGTAGTAGTCCGACTAAGCAGGTCAAGACGGCCAGCAAAGGAAAACACTCGTTCAGCAACCTCGTACCACGACACAGCCGTGCCTCCGGCCATGTGGAAGAGACCCGCCCTATCGCTTTCGGCAAGCGCCCAAAGCGCTGCCCCTAAATCTTCCGCATAGGTTGGGCTAACCACCTGATCGTCAACCACTCGGGTTGCCTCTCCGGAAATAGCCCGTTGTAGCATTCGGTCGATGAACGGTGGTATGCCATGGCCCGGCATGGCTCTCCCGTATACCGACGAGGTGCGGACGACGCAATTCCGGGGGCTTGCAGCCAACACCATATGTTCCCCCGCAAGTTTCGACCTTGCATAGACGCTTAGCGGACAAGGGCAGTCACTCTCGGAATAGGGAGTCTGTTGATCGCCACCAAAAACGTAGTCCGTTGACAAATGAATTAATCGTATATCCCGTCGCTCACACGCTGCCGCCAACACCCCTGGCCCTAAGGAGTTAATCGCAAACGACTGCCGAAACTCAGTTTCACACAAGTCAACCGGGTGGAAAACAGCGGCATTGACCACCACCGTTGGGTCATATTTATCAAGGGTCGCTTTAACAGCGTTAGCGTCGGCCAGGTCCGCATGCTCTCGGCTAAGAGCCAAAACGGTACCGTCTTCAACCTGACGCACCAATCCCTGCCCGGCTTGTCCCATGCCGCCAAAAACTAGGCCCCGGCAGCCGGTCATCTTTGTTGTCACCGGCGGAACTTGAAGCCCGCACCAAAGAAAAATTGGCGAAAATCAGTCGACAATAGATCATCGGCTCCAGCGACTAGAAACAATCGGTCCCAAACATCGAACTGGCCACGAAACTTCAGATGAGGATCCGGGTTCCGACCGAAATCCCAACCTTCAAGTGTAAAACTCACCCGGTCTGAAACTGGGGAATAGTCGATACCGACTCCCGCCTCGTTCTCCATGAGACCTCCACGGAACTGCCAGTTGTTGAACTGGGTGGCGAGCAGAGCCGAAAATTTGAACCTATCGTCGCGCGAAGTCACTCGGGTGGTGACGTGGTCAAGAAGTTCGCCTGTTGAACTTAACGTGTCGGTAAAGAAAGTCTCCACAATTGGGAACCCGATGTTGTCATTTACGAGTTCAATAATGAAACCTCGCGTGTTGTTCTCACTCAACCCGACCCGGAAGGCAAAGTAGTTCTTGGTTGCCTCATCACTCGCGTACCACTCTGACCGCAGGCCCGCCGTGAACTGCGTCTGGCTCGCACGATCGTAAAACGACTCAAATGCAGCGAGCGAATCGTCGATCGTTTCCACCGTTTCGTTAACTTTGTCGATGGTTTCCGACGTGTTAATAAGCTGCGCGGCCGTGCCGTCACCAGTGTTGATCTTCTGTGAAATTTCCTCGAGTTGAAGGAATGAACGGTCAATGTCAGCAATGAGGCCCCGAACTTCCTCAATCGTGGCAGTGACACCAGCTTCGTTATTGCTGACCAGCGACGTAGCCTCACTAACAAAGAGTTGGTAATTCTCCACCATAGCTGGAATCGATTCGGCGAGCGCCGCAGTTAGCTCCTCTGTGTTGGCTACGCTGCCAGCAATAGCTTCCTGACTACTCTGTGCAATCTCTCCCAGTTCGCGAATGAGCGTCTCAGTGTTGTCCAGGATCGCAGCCATGCGGGTCTCACCAGCTTCTCCGCCTAAAACATTGCGCATTGCAGTAGCCATCTCTTGTGCGTCAGCAGCGATGTTATTCATGACCAGCACCATTTGGTCGATGGAGACCGGCGCACCAGGAAGA
>PCAP01000057.1 GCA_002731215.1 Acidobacteriota bacterium
CATCGACTACCGAGCCCGAAGTCACCACTTCAACATGGACGTTTACGATCGGCTTCTGCCGCGTGACTTGATGATCAACTCAGTCGTTATGGCGAGCTTTGCTTACCATGCTGCGATGCGGGACGGGAGGTTTCCTCGGCCCCGAACTGAGCGTTGATGGGCCTGCCCGAGTTTTAGCTTTCTCGTGAGATGAAGGTGGCCACTGTGGCCGTTTCAACACAAGAGACAATTTATTCCTCAACCATCGAAATCAACTACAGCAGCTTTCCAGGCAAGAGGATCGGCGGCGATGTCGAAGCGCAGACTAACGACCTCAAGGCGACGAGGAGTAAACTCGATCAACAAGTATGATTCTCCGTACTGTCCGTCTGGATAGTAAGCTGACCACTCGGGTTTCCAGCGAGCCTCTTTCGCCACCAGGTTGTCGACAAACCGAACCTTGCCGACCAGGGTCGCGTAACCAGGGTCAGTCTGGTCAAAATAGATCAACGTAACGCGCCGATCAGCATACATCTCGGTGACCTTACGAGTATTCCGGTCGGTTGCCATCCAGACAATGAGGCCCTTTTCCGGAGGAAATGGGTTCATCATACGAGCCTGTGGTACCCCGTCGGGTCCAATTGTGATCAGCGCGCAGTTTGACGCTGCGGCCATAATCGCTTCACCTGCTGCGATTATTTCCTCGGGTGTTGGGCTAGGGGTTTCCATAAGCCGTAAGCGTATCGCGTACGCCTCGACGAAACCGCACCCCTACCCCTCCCACTTGCACTTTTAGTCTGGAAGATCTGGAGTCAAACAAGCACCCTTTGATGCCACTTGAAAGCAAACTAGAATCCGGTTGTCTTGCCTTCTTCTCGTTTGGGCGATTGGGTCCCGTAGCTTGTGGAACGACTGTATGCACCAACTCCAGAAACAAGCCGTCACCCTAATTGCGGTCGCCATGGGCTCGCTCACTGCAACGACAGTGATCCCATCACCGGCAGAGCAACAGCAACAAAAACACCCCGAGTACCGTGGCGAGGTCATCGCTCCGCAGCATGAATCATTCGGGTTTAGACTTGGTGAAGAACGACGCTACGTGCGTGGCCCGGACCGTATCTTGCGTGTCGGCGAATTCGAGCTGTGGACGATACGCCTCGACGAAATTTCGAATGCTGACACCGGGATGCCGCTGTATACCTTCATCTACAGTCGTGAGCTGTCCTTGATCAATCCAAGCGACCGTGACTACATGGACAGCCTGCGCGCCACCATGTCGGTAACCGTCAATCACTACGGCTTCCCAGTGGAGGTGCGTTACGGGGGTAGCCCAGAGGAAGAATCCGACACCGACTTCATCAACAAGCGTGGGCGCCTGCGTTGGATCGGCAGCGCCTACCTGTTCCGTGCCCCGGAGGGCGTAAACGAAAGCAGTTTCAACTTTAGCCTCCCCGAGCACGAGGCTCTCAACCACAACGTCCCCTCCGGCGTATTCATCTCTGAAACAGAAAATCCCGCCCTGGTCACAATTCCTGGGGCAATCTTTCAAGCACTCGGTCTCACCGAAATGGAATTCCTGTCGCTTAGGCCCAACCGAGTCGGTCGCCAACAGACACGTCGGCGGCGGTGGCGTGGCTATCCAGGAGGTACCCGTCGCAGCGACGTCGTGCGCGGCAAGCTCGAGTTCAAGGAGGTCGAAGAAATTCTGATTGGTGACCGAACCTACGAGGCGATTAAACTCGAGTCGTCTGACTCTGGCGAAAACTTGTACATCAACAACAGCGGTAAGCTGTTGCTGCTTGAAAGAAAGTTCCGGAACTGGCCCAATGCCTATATCCGCCTGCTACACCCTTCTGAATACTGAATTCTAGCGGCGTCTCCAATCATCAGGACAGCTGTAACCTCTTATTCAAGAGAGTTTGTTAGCCCATGAATGAACCTGCAGGTGTTGTCTTGGCTCGCATAGCAGAACTTCACTGCTAATTCTCGATCAACTCGTCAACTACCGCGCGGATGTCTTCAAGCGCTATCTCCATGGTTGGCATGTGGGTGCGGAACGACAGCACACAGATGCGGAGAACATACTTCCCGCCTACGACCCCGTGGCTCATGAATACCCTTCGACGATCGTTAACCGCCTGCAGGAAACATCGGTTAAGGCCGTTGAGTTCGTCGTCGCTGAGACCAGGGTCCACTAACCGAAAGGTCACCAACGACAGCTGCGGATCCGCAAAAATCTCGATGCCTTTGATTTCTCGCAGTTGTTCGGTGATCCATTGGGCCAGGTCGAGTTTTTCGTCGAGCTGGCGACGGAACGCCCCAGCGCCGTGCATCTTGAGCGGCAGCCATATGCCCAACCCGCGATGACCACGCGACAGTTCCGGCGATATCTCGCTGAAGTCGATGAAATCAGGATCATCCCGCATTGTCGGCAGGTAATCGGCTTGGGTGGAGTGCGCGCGTGCCAAGGTTTCGCGATCACGCACTAGTAACGAACCCGTACCGTAGGGGATGAACAATGACTTGTGGGGATCCAACGACATCGAATCGGACAACTCAATCCCGTTAAGTACATCGCGTCCTCTCTTGGTGAGCATAAAGAGCCCACCGTACGCGGCATCAACGTGAAACCAAAGACCTTGAGCGGAAGCGATTGCAGCAATCCCCGCGAGATCGTCGACCGCCCCAGTATTCACTGTGCCGGCGATGCCTGCGACAAAGAACGGTTGCCATCCGTCAGCACGATCAACCTCAATTAGTTCTTCTAGTTCGTCCAAACGCATGCGGCAGTCGCTATCACTGCTAACGACCCGCACGCTGGATGAAGGAAACCCCGCGAGCATCGCCGCCTTTTGCATCGAGTGGTGCATCTGGTCTGACACGTAGATGCTGCCACGAAGAAAGTCCTCTTCGAGGCGTTCCCGCCGCGCCGTGAAGACCGCTGTGAAGTTGGCCATGGAGCCACCGGTGGTTAAGAGACCAAGCGCCTCGTCTGGATAACCCATGACTTCACAGAACCAACGAACAACAACCGCTTCTATTTGAGCCAAGCCGGGCGCGGGGAGCCAGATGCTTGTGAAGCGATTCACCGACTTAGCGATGAAATCTGCCAGTGCAGACTGAAAGAGGCCACCAGCAGGGATGTATGCGAGATAGCCAGGACTAGCAGCGTTGAACCCGAAAGGAATGACCTCGTCAAAGAGCCGTTCCAGAAGACCTTCATAAGGCTCACCTTCTTCGGGCAATGGCTCGATCAACAACCGCGCAGCTTTTTCCGCTCCATCGAGTTGATTGGACGGTTGCTCAGGAAGTGTGCCAATGAAATCTACGATACGTTCCATCGCTTCATCGACGATGGCTCGCATGCGCTCTTCTGAAAGCTCAAACTCAGACAACTCAGTGCTCCTTTTGCATTTTCTAGAGTCTAAAATCTTGTCTTGACCATAACTGGATTGATCGTTCACCGGTAGCTTGCGATGCCCCATCCCGATACCATTGGAACTGTCCCCTCCAACATTCGAATTTTGGCTCCCGAAAGTCTAATGCGACGCGTCAGGAGTGGGTTTATCCGATCGCGGGTTAGCGGCGGAATTACGTTAATCTGTCTTGTGCTGGCCAGCTCTGCGGCTGCCCCTTTATTGGCTGGTCAGGGGCCAGAGATAAAGTTGGTGACCCCGCGCATCGATTTGTCGCTGGATGATCCAGTTGTAATTCAGGCACTGGTTCGCCCAATGCCGGGGCGCTCGATCACCAGTGTTTACGCCTTCGTTGACGATGTCGATCTCGGCGTTCGCACCCGAGCACCTTACCGCTGGGTGATTCCTCTGGACAGCGAGGCCACCGCAATCCACATCCGCGTTGTCGCCAAAGACAATGTTGGCGTTGAAACTCGTATCGAAGAAATGGTAACTCGGATGCCTGGAATGCGCTTCACTGCTGAAGTTCCGGCAGTGATCCTTAATCTCGCGGCAATTGATAACAATGAACGATTCATCTCCGACCTTGGCGTCGGAGAGTTGTCAATCACCGATAACGGTGAGGCGCAAGAAATCCTCGATTTTGCCCGAGGCGAGGCACCGTTGCGTATCTCCATCCTTGTCGATCAGAGCAACAGCATGGCGGACAAGATGGAAGAAACGATCGCGGCTTTGGGTAAGTTCCTCAGCCAACTCGGACCCGATGACCAGGTCAAGTTAATGGCGTTTAACGACCGAGTAACTTCATATACGCCGTTTACTAATGTCCACGAACTCGTTGCCTCGTTTGCTCAAGTAATCCAACCGGAAGGAAGCACAGCTCTTTATGACGCAGTGCTGTACGGCTACCGACAAATCGCCAGTCAGCAAGACGCCCGTGAACGTCGAGTTATTTTTCTTCTTACCGACGGGGATGACCGCGAGTCACGCAACGATCTAACCCAGGTTCTGAATCAAGTTCGTAACGGTGGCGTAACGATCTTCGCCGTTGGCCAAGGCGAAGCACTTGGCGACGGCGACCTCCGAGACATCCTGTTAGAAATGGCTGAGCAAACCGGTGGCGAGGCTTTCTTCGAACGCGACAAGAACAAATTGGATGGCGTGTTTACGCGAATTTCCGTCGCGATGCGTGCTCTTTATCTTGTTTCTTATCGACCAACAGACTTAACTCGTGGTTGGCACGAAATCGACGTTAAGGTTTCTCGCCCAGGTATACACCTGCGCCACAAACCTGGTTACGACCGCACCACAACCCAGTGAACACAATGACCTTAAGGATTTTTTGTACGGTGGGCCTCGCAATCGTCCTTGTTGCCTCCTCCACCCTTGCGACCGCCCCTAGGGCGGCTGAGGCCACTGTCATGAGACTGCACTCGGCAGCCCAGGGAGGTGAGGTCGTGATCCCGGGGGGCAAGCGGTTCATTAGCTCCGCTGCTCGATTAAGCCTTGTGCAAACACAAAATCAAGCCGGTAACCAAGACTTCTTGGTTGAACTTGCCCGTTTCCTTTCTGCACCTATGGTTATCGACTATGCGGAGAAGGTTGGCGAGATGGTGCTGGAGTTGCGCTCGTTGCAAGAGTTCACAAGCCAGCTGGATAAGCTATACCCCGGCGTCATACCCAGACTTGCTGAACAAGGTACGGCTGCCTACGCCAAAGCGGCAGACTTGCTCGACTTTCTCGGTTTTCGAGTACTGGACAGTACCGACCGTGTACAGCTCCAACGACGAGTCGGTGCTCGACAGGCACGGCAACGCCAGATGCTTGGCCACATGGGAATTTCGGTTCCATTGTATTCACGTCTGTGGGCGGCAGGTGAACCGATTCTGTTGAACATTGAAGACGAACAAACGCCGCTAGTGTTCGGGGCCAAAGCTTGGACCAATGAAATATTTGGAAAAGATCTCAGCGGTGATGCGCTTTTCAGTGCTCTCATTAGTGACAGTGAGGCCCTCAAGGTCCTGGCAGGTTACGGGTCGCTCGATCGCACAACCCGTGATTGGTTATTCGACAAAGTCGGCTTGGAGGCGCTACACAGAAAGGCAGAGATTGCGACTGGTTTCCTCCAGCTAGCACCGTATCTGCGCGTTGAGAACGATCAGCTCCAACTGCCAGGGGGTAATCGTGACTCGTGGGAAGCAATCGTTGGCAGATGGACTGAAACCGCCGAACTTATTACTACCCTGTTGACGAAAGATGACGGCCGCCCCGCGCATCTATGGAGATCACTGGCACTGGTACCCGAAGACCGCGCCGCTTACCTCCTGACACTAAATCACGCAAATGCCGAGCAAAGGGGCACTTGGGCGAGAACACTGTATGGTGTGATTCGTTCTCCTGACTTCGGACAACCGATACGGTGGCCTGAAGATACGGGCGAGCTGTTTGTCAATTTGCGGATGTTGGAAGGCAACGTCGGCATCGCCTGGCCAGGCGGCGCGAATGTCTGGCTGGCAGCTCTTAACGACGACGACTTGCTTGAGACTGACAGCGAACTCGATGCTTTGCTCGGGCGTTTTACAACCAATGTCGAGTATGGGCCTATTGTCGACGCGCGTTTGCTTACCAAGATCCTGGCGGAGTCCGAGCCCGGGGATGACGAACCTACCTCGATCCGCAAATACCTGGCGGTATCCTCAGCGATTCGCTACCAGCCCATCACGTCAATACGGCGAGCGATTCCTCTGCTGTACCGCAACTATCGACGTTTCGGTCGCGCTTACGGTTTTTTTGTCATGCCCGCACCGCTACCCGCAGGCACCGTTGAGCAACTAATCCACCATCTGCAACAGGTGGACAGAATTGAGCGGGAAGAGGCGCGCATTGACGCCATTAGACAATTGCAGGCAACAATGTTGCTCCTGCACAAGGTACTACTAAACGATCTCCTCACGGAAGTGGATCGTGACGCCTTGCTGTCGAACTTCTTGAAAGTACCAATCACCTACACATCGCGAAACAGTGCGTCGGCAAGTCAAGGATACGGGGCAGCAGTTACCGAATTTTGGCGCAAGGAGCTAGTTCCATCGATGGCGCGTGGTCTCCAGGCAAACGGATGGCCCGGCAATCCAAAGGACCTTCGGAGTGTCGTCGTAACTGCTCTTGTTGGCCGGATCGGTATCGCTGAGCTTGAGGTCGATGGGATCGACTACAACTTCCTCCCAGCAGCAATGCAGGGTCGCCGCATGCACACTCACCTCCTGGTGCAGCAGCAACCAGCTTTCGAAAGCCTTTTCCGGCTTGACGAGATCGCTGCTGATCTCGAAACGAGCCCAACCCAACTCACGTATGCGAACGAAATCGAAACAATTGTCTCTGCGGTCAAGGCTCAGATGCCACCCAACATCGGTGACGAAGAAGTAACCGATGCGCTCCCTGTCACCGTGGCACGTGATCAGTTATTCGATCGCGCCGAGATTCTCGTCGGCCAGCTGCACGACGGTTCGGCCCTCCCAGCCACTATCGAAAACTTCCGAAACGCGCTAAACGTTTACCTAGGGGATGCGCTCGTTGGAATTGTCTACGCGCTTCACATGGGAGACCCAAGTACATTCACCTATCAACAGGGGCATATCGCCTGGTTGCACCGACTAATCATCGCCGAGCTGCGAGGACAGGGGGCTGAAGATCTATTTGGCCCATGGGCAGCAACAGCCGAGAGTTGGATTCTTGACGAAGGTTCCCGAATGCACAACAGCCTTTTCGGGGCACCGGACACTCTTAGTCGATGGAACATAGAGGACCTGATCGCTTCGGGCGCACCGCGTGATCCGATTGCAGCTGAGACCTGGGCAGCAACTTTCCCCCACATCCACTTGCCCTCAATAACCCCAGAAGCCCAACGCGTCGTTGTCCGGCGTCATGCACTAGCCATAGCTTGGATACGCGAGGCGGTGACGGCGCGTGACCCATATATGACGCCTTCATTCTGGGTCACAGCAGATCGCACTAGCACACCACCGAAACTTGTCACTTCGTTGCGTCGGCTAATGCATCCACGTGAGTTGCAGAGCTTTATTGACGCGGTCACTGCTGGTCATGAGGACATCGCTCTGCACCTGGTCAGCGATGGTAACCGCTATCTGTTAACACTTGGCCTAGACAACTATGATGCGGACGCGCCCATCGAAGCTCGGTGGCTCATTGATCAAATGGTCGGGATGCCGCATTCAAGACGTGGCGACTACCTTGGGCTCATGACACCAGCTGCAGTGCCTTACGGGGAGGCCGGTGATGAGGTCGCCGACTCTCTACTCTACAGCCGCATCTTCGACCTGCGTATACGACTGGCAATACTGATGGAAGAGCAAGGATTGCCGGCGACGCTTCATCCTCGACTACTAATGCGCGCCATGGCCCACATTTTGTCGAACATGGTGCCGGCTAACTGGCAACCTTGGCGCAACATCCTTAGCGCCATTGACAGTGAAATCACAGAAGAGGCATTGAGCCAATGGGTCATTGACCTAGCCTTTGCTGACGAGTTAACACCGGTGGATCCAAATCTCGCATTGAGTGAAATGGCCAGCGCGAGCGGAGGTGCAAGTGGCCCAGCTGGACGCACCGGAACGCTCGGGGTCCCGTTTGATCCATCCCAATTTCAGGCTGCTTTTGGCGCCGAAGTGAACATGGTGACAGTAGACATCAGTGCTTGGGACGACGACGAAAATTTCGTCGCCGATCTGACGCTTGACGACATCATCATTACACGCAACGACATACCAATAACACCAAGTTTTCTTCGGCTCGAGGGAAACCCTGAACCATCCTTGTTTCTTGATGATCTGCCAGAGGGTGTCCCAGAAAAGGTGTTAGCCGCACCGCGAAATTTCGTTCTGGTCGCCGACATGCTTACCACCAGTCCGCATGATTGGGAACGGATATTGCTGGATGTCACCGAGTTCGTACGGGCGGGTATCCAAGTTGATGACCGGCTAGCCCTCGTCACTATCAGCAATACGGGCATGCCCCGTGTGACACACGACTTCACAATCGATCACGAGATCGTTGCAGAAACCCTGGAAGCACAGGTC
>PCAP01000058.1 GCA_002731215.1 Acidobacteriota bacterium
AAGCAAGATAAAACGACAGCCTCGATAAGAAATTGCAACTGGACACTACCGCTCGTAGCACCGATCGACTTCCGGATCCCGATTTCCCTGGTTCGTTCGGTAACCGACACCAGCATGATGTTCATGATGCCAATACCTCCGACCACCAAACTAACGGCGGCAATCCCGGCAAGCAACATCGTGAACGTTTCTCTGCTTTCCTGAATGACCTCAAGGTAAGTTGTCGCTGCATCGATTCGGAAGTCGCTCTCTGCGTCGGGACTCAGGCGGTGTTCGCGACGAATGACTGCCTCGATTTCGGCCATCGCTGCTGTCATCAAGTTTTCGCTGGCGATCTTTACCTGGATGTTGTTGATACGATCGCTCCCAAAGACACGCCATTGCGAGGTCGACAAGGGGATCCACACCTGCTCGTCTAGGTTTCCTCTACCAGCGGCTGCGACCCCCTTCTCTTGGAATACCCCTATAACTTCGAAGAGGATCCCTCGAATACGTATTTCCGAACCGACCGGATCAATGCTGGGGGGAAACAGGATCTCCGACAACGCGCTGCCGAGCACCGCAACACGACGCCGGCCATCGGCCTCAGCCTGAGTCATGAAACGGCCTTGTGCGATCTCCCAGTTGTTGAGCTCGGCCCACTCAGCCCATGTGCCGATGACCTTCGTGCCCAGGTTTACATTGCCGTATTCCACTTGAGCATCGCGCTCCGAGACCGGAACCACGTCGGTTATTGTGCGCGTCTTGGCCTGAATGGCAACGGCATCGTCAACGGAAAGTCTCTCCGAACGGTTCCGGGCACCATCCCGACCCTTCCCCCATCCTTGGCTAACCGTGAGGAGATCAGCACCGAGCGAATTAAGTTGGGCCTCAACAGCGGCCTGCGCGCCTGTCCCCAGAGCGATCATAGTAATCACTGCCGCGACGCCAATAATGACGCCAAGCATGGTAAGCATCGACCGTAGAGGATTCACCCGCAGAGAGTTGAGTGCGACGCGCATAATCTCAAAGTACAGCATGCAAACCTCAAAGCAGCGCCCTAGGCGCCGACTACCTATTGGCCAGGGAGTGAAACGACAGTATTCTGCCTCGCAAACCGGTCACGTATATCCTGCTGCGAGCGAAGCAACGACGTGTTCGGCAACAGCACTAGTTCTTCGCCTTCCTCAAGGCCAGCGAGAACCTCTGAAGTTTCCCAATCGCGAACGCCAGTGACAATCTCTCGGGCGTGGAACCTCCCATCGATATCGAGGACGAAAACTACTGCCGGTTCCTGACGACTGTCGTTGTCGCCCGAAATATTCCCCACCGGTTGTGCCTTCGTGACGGTTTCACGACTATCTGCGTGGCCATTTTCGCTGTTGCCATTGGCGAAATCACCTAGTTCTCGCATTGACGCTGAAGCTAGCTGGGTGGAATTTTCCACCGAAGTCACAAGCGAAGATTGCAAAACGGCAACTGGGGCATCGAGGCCAAGAAGTTGTATCACTTCACGGGCATCCTCCGGTGAACGCACCGCTTCGTTAGAGACCGTCAGCACGTTACTGCGCTCTTTGATGATGATACTCACGTCGGCATTCATGCCGGGGAGCAACAGTCCTCCGGTGTTGTCGATGCGCGACAATACCGGAAATGTGGTGACGGACTGCTGCACCACCGCCTGAGGTTCAATCTTCATTACTTCGCCTTCAAAGCTCAGGTTGGCAAATGCTTCGACCGTACTTTCGATCCCCAGACCGGCCTTAACGTTACCAATATCGATCTCATCGACTAGAGTCCGAATCTCAAGCTCGGAAAGGTCCGCCATTTGAATCAAAACTGTGCCCCCAGAAACATTATTGGTACTCGAGGCGATAATCTGGCCCTGCTCAACGGTCTTGGCGATAATTGTGCCGCTGATCGGTGCAGTTACAGTGGTGTCTTCAAGTCGTTCACGCGCCAGTTCGAGTGAAGCTTCTGCGCGAATGAACTGTGATTCGGCACTGGTGAAGTTCTGCTTGCTAGTCTCGAGGTCATTTTGCGAGATCAGGTCCTCAGCATACAGGGACTCTGCACGAACAAACTGCCGCTGTGCGATCTGTAGACGAATCTCCGCTGACTCGTAATCAGCCTCAACTTGCTTCAATTCTTGGTCGAGGATGCGAGTGTCGATCTGTGCAATAAGAGCGCCAGCTTCGAGGAAGTCTCCCATCTCAACCGGCATCTCAAGAATTTCACCGGATGCCTTAGACTTGATCTCGATGATCTTGACTGGCTGCAAAATACCGGTGGCGGAAACCGACACGGTAATGTCACGAACTGCAGCAATGACAGTCGGCAACTCGCCAAGTTCTTCTTCTTCGAACTCGGTAGTGTATCGCTGGTAAGCGTAATAACCACCACCAATAACACCAATGAAGATCACCAGCTTGAATGTTGCCGCGAGTAGTTTCTTGAAAGCTTGCATTGTTCGTCAAGTCTATGACGTGCGCGCAAAGGATAGAAATCAAATTGGACCAAAGAAAATCGGCGCGCCAGCCGAAGTCCATGCCGCTCCCCATTAACGACGGGACACGTCTGACGCGCCGTTCAAAACCTTTTAGGCAAAACTAACTACGTGATGATTGTTACGCACACGATATGGTCCAAAACTCATCACCGCTTGATTGATTATCAGGCAGCTTCCGGACCAAATGGTTAAGGGAATGCAAAATGTTTGTTAAGGATGTAAAAGCTCAAACATGTCCCAATCAGGTGAGTTGGACGCTGATAGAATTGCCTTCCCATGATCTATCCACAGACCAACAAGATGCAGTTAGGGGTTGTTTGTATTCTGGTCGGACTGCTGCTAACGCTGGCAAGCTTCCAGTACGCCTGGCTGGGACAATTGTCGGAACGAGAGCAGGAACGTATGGGCCAGTCTCTCGATTTTGCGACCCGCGCCGTTCGTTCTGAGTTCGATAACGAACTTGCCGAGCTATATCGGACTTTCCAAGTAGACTATCGGGAAGATGGCACGTTCCCAGAACAACTCGTGGAACATTACGCCGAACACGTGGAAACTATCGAGGGCCCAGATATTCTGGAAAAAATCTACTGGGTGAACCTCAACGAAGAAACCGGTCTAGTGTTACAAGAGTTCACCGGTTCTAGGTTAAAAACCCTTGATGAATGGCCCCAAGACATCGCGAAGTTCCGCAACGAATTCAATGGTCTGCTTTCATACAACGATGCACAGTTTCGGTTGCTTCTAGGCCCGGAGCCGCTGCAGGACGAAATTCCCGCTCTGGTCATCCAACAAGTCTTCACCCGACCAACGCGCACCCTTGAGGATTACAAGTCGATCAGTTGGATTGTGGCTAAATTGCGGCCGAATGTGATCATTGGTGAACTTATTCCTGCCCTCGCGAACCAGTACATCTACGGGGAGGAAACACTCGATTACAACGTTGGCATCGTCAACCGCGATGAACCCACTGAGCTTGTGTACCGCTCGGATCCCAATCTCACTGCTGCTAGCTTTGCGGAACCCGACGCGCACAGCAACATTTACGGTTTGCGTAGTTGGCACTTCAATGCGCGCTTCCAGAAAAATCGACGGATGTGGAACATCATAGAGGAAAGCTCAGGGCCAAAGTGGGACCTGCTCGTGAAACACAAGGCCGGGTCACTGGAAGCAGCGGTGGCCGCAACACGTAACCGCAACTTAGCGATTAGCCTTGGTGTGTTTACCCTTCTCGCCACCGCCATAGCGATGGTCATGATCTCAACGCAACGCGCACAACGGCTCGCAGCACAACAAATGGAATTCGTCGCTGGAGTCTCACACGAACTCAGAACACCTCTTGCTGTGATCCGTACTGCCGCTGAAAATCTCGCCGATGACGTGGTGCACGATGTTGAGAAAACGCGCCAGTATGGGGAGCTAATCAACCACGAGGGGCGCCGACTTTCCAATATGGTGGAGCGTGTTTTGCTGTACGCCAAAATGCGAGGAGACAACCTGCAGTTCGAACATCAGGCTGTGGACCTGATCGCGACTATTGAGGATGCCGTCGCTTCGAGCAGTGTCGGGAGCACCGAGCGTTCCGTCAAAGTTAGCAAGGAGCTTCCGGAATCGTTGCCCAGGATCATGGGCGACCCAGCGGCCCTGAGTTCCGTGATACGAAACCTGATTTCCAACGCAATCAAGTATAGCCGCCAGGAAGGCATCGTCACTATACAAGCGAGGGGGGGCGACACCGAATCGGGCCCTGCCATCCAGGTCGCCATCCACGACCAAGGCGAAGGAATCCCAAGCAGAGAAATTCCCTACCTGTTCGACCCCTTTTTTCGTGGAGAACGAGCTAGGCAAACACAGACAGAGGGGAGCGGCCTGGGTCTTAGCCTGGTTAAACAGGTGGTCGAAGCGCACGGTGGAAAAATTGAGGTTGCTAGCACTCCCGGCGCCGGCAGCACTTTCATGGTCGAGCTTCCAGTAATTCACAATTCAAAAGCCTAAAGTTCGACCTTTGATTAAGATAGGATCGCCGTATGGCGAAACGAATTCTTCTCGTGGAAGACGAGCCCGGCCTGCAGCTAACACTATCGGATCGTTTGCGCAGTGAAGGCTACGCGGTCGAAACTGCTAGCGACGGAGACACGGGTTATGAACGGGCTACAGAAGAGACCTTCGACCTCATCATTCTAGACATCATGCTTCCGGGTAAAAACGGCTTCGACGTCTGCCGCGACCTGAGGCAAGCTGGCAGAACGCAACCGATCCTAATGCTCACGGCACGCGACCAGGTAGCTGACAAGGTTGTCGGGCTGAAATTAGGCGCCGATGACTACCTCACTAAACCGTTCGAGAACATTGAACTGTTGGCTCGTGTCGAAGCACTACTGCGGCGGTCGGTGGCGTCTGTAACCAGCCACAGCACTGATTTCTATGAGTTCGGTAACGTTTCCGTGAACTTCCGAAAGTCAGAGGTCATGCTTAGCGGCAAGCCGGTTGATTTTTCGGCACGGGAATTTCAACTGTTGCGCTACTTCATAGAAAACCGCGAGAGTTTGTTGTCACGCGACGAGTTACTCAACAACGTGTGGGGTTATGACGTTACGCCATCAACACGCACCGTCGATGTGCACATCGCCAGACTTCGACAGAAAATTGAGGCAAATCCAAAATATCCTATGCATATTCTCACAGTGCATGGGATGGGCTATAAATTCATCGGTTAACAGCCGCTAGCTTAGGAGGAGACTTTCTCGATGAGATACTCGCGAAGCCAAGTTTTCTCGGTCCTCATAGCTGCCGCATTGGCAATCAAGCTAACAGGATGCGCCCAGCCTCCCAACATTGCTCCAAGCGATGTGACCGATGACACTACAAAACCCCTCATCCTTCTGGACTCACCGGCTGGACCAGGAAGCAGCGCTCCCAACCTATATGCTACGGACGACGGTCGCGTCTTGATGAGTTGGCTTGAGCCCGTGCGCAATAATGGCTTAGAGACCGGAACCACACGCCGGGGACGTTTTGCTCTCCGCTTCGCAACGCTCCAAAGCGAAGTATGGTCAGAACCACAAACGATAGCCGAAAGCGAGAAGTTCTTCGTCAACTGGGCTGATTTCCCGGTGCTCATTGAAAGCAGCGGGATGCTCGTTGCCCATTGGCTACAGATGAACGGTGGGCCCGGGACAAGCTACGACGTTCATATCACTCATTCGAAAGATGGCGGTGCAACATGGAGTGATTCAGTAGTGCCACACTCCGACGGCACAAAAACTGAACACGGATTCGTATCGATGGTCCCTGAGCTGGACGGGGGCTTCACGGCCATCTGGCTAGATGGCCGTGATTTCTCAGAGCATGAGGAAAATGTTTCGCCCGAGATGTCTTTACGTGCGTCGCGTTTCTCCGGTGAGGGAAAACAAGGGCAAGAGGCTCTCCTCGACCCCCGAATTTGTGATTGCTGCCAGACATCAGCTGAGTATATTGGCACCACCCTCGTGGTCGCCTACCGTGATCGTTCTGAAGAAGAAGTCCGCGACATTTGGAGCGTTCGTCGAACACCAGATGGTTGGCAAGCACCCATCCGAGTCGCGCACGACAATTGGCAGATTCCAGGGTGCCCGGTCAATGGACCGGCAGTGGCCGGCGGTCCCTCAACAGGCGCAATCGCCTGGTTTTCACTACGCGAAGGCAATCCCGAGGTCAAAGTTAAGTTTGTCTCGGATGGGGGTCAAACCTATTCACAGACAATCCTGCTCGATCAGGTCAACGAACTTGATATTGATGCCGGCTATGAGCGCATGCTCGAGGAGGACCGTGAAAAATGGATTCCGGGAATCCCGCTTGGGCGAGTCGATGTGGAGTGGGTCGACGACGAGCGTGTCGCGGTCATCTGGCTTGTCGCCCGCGGCAGTGTCGCGGAAATTCTGATGCAGACCGTAGCTATTGACGAGACTAGAGGGCCTCGTTATGTGTTGGCAACGACTGACGCAGGCCGAGCGAGTGGATTCCCGCGCCTAGTGCGAAGCGGCGACCGGTTGATCATGGCATGGACGGAGCCTGGCAGTCCGTCAGCATTGCACACTGGGATTGTTAGCCTCCCCGTGAAGTAGTCAGCACTCATGCTTGCTACAATTGCGACATCTCTCACATTATCCCCTGCGTACCCGGGCAGCGTGGTACAGGGCGGAGTTCAAGTAACTCTTGGAGAGCTGGAATATGAAGGTAGTGTTGGCGTACTCGGGAGGCCTGGATACCGCGGTAATCCTTCGCTGGATTCGCGAGACCTACAACGCTGAGGTTATTGCTTACACTGGCGACGTTGGTCAGGGTAAAGATGAACTTGAGAAGGCCCGTGCTAGTGCTGTTCTTACCGGTGCTGCGGACATTGTCGTTGAAGATCTGCGTGAGGCTTTCGTCAGCGAGTGTATCTTCCCGGCCGTTCGGGCTAACGCAGTCTACGAGTGGTACTACCTGATGGGTACAGCATTGGCACGACCAATCATTGGTCGTGGTCTCGTCGGCACGGCGGAGCGTGTTGGTGCCGAAGCGATTGCGCACGGGGCCACAGGGAAGGGTAACGACCAGGTTCGCTTCGAAATGACAGCGTACGCGCTCAAGCCCGACATCAAGATAATTGCTCCCTGGAGAGAGTGGGATCTGCGTGGTCGGTCCGATTTACTGGCCTATGCAGAACAACACGACATCGATTTGTCCGCTGCGCCAAAGCCCGAATACTCAATGGACGCCAACCTGATGCACGTCTCTTATGAGGGGGGGGTACTGGAAGACCCATGGGCGGCTCCACCACCTGGCATGTTCCGCATGACTGTGGACCCGGAGGATGCGCCCGAAAAGGCTGGCTACGTAACCATAATGTTCGAGTCTGGTACGCCGGTGGCGGTCGATGGCGAACCCCTTGCTCCGGTGGCGCTTTTGGAGCGTCTTAATGAGGTCGCCGGCGCCCACGGTGTGGGACGCGTCGACATCGTTGAAAATCGTTTCCTTGGGATGAAGAGCCGTGGCGTGTATGAAACACCGGGAGTCACTCTGTTGCTGCATGCCCACCGTGCAGTCGAATCGATCACGCTCGACCGCGAAGTACAGCACCTGCGCGACGAACTAGTCCCACGATACGCCGAGATGGTTTACAACGGTAATTGGTTCAGCCCCGAGCGGGAAGCGCTACAAGAATTCATGGACTCGGTACAGAAGCGAGTTAATGGCGAAGCGCGCCTTAAGCTATATAAGGGCCAAGCTTCCATCGAGGGTCGTCGCTCGGCTACTCACACCCTCTACGACGAAAAAACCGTGACTTTCGAGGCGGACGACGTTTACGACCAAAGTGATGCGACAGGATTTATCCGCCTACAAGCATTGCGTCTCCGGACACTAGCTGCAAAGCGCATCTCAGAGGGCGAGTGAGGTGAGTTTGCTACGGGATCGATTTGGCGGCGAGGTTGGCGATGACATGCAGCGTTACTCCTCTTCGCTCGAGGTTGACTTGCTGATGCTTAAGGAAGACGTGCAAGGCTCCCTCGCGCATGTACGGATGCTGGGAGAGGTCGGTTTGCTGGAGGCAAATGAAGTTTCAGCGTTGAGTGACGGACTTGCCGAAGTGCAGACTGAGATCGAAAACGGCACCTACGTGCCGGGCGACGAACTCGAGGATATACACA
>PCAP01000018.1 GCA_002731215.1 Acidobacteriota bacterium
AGCCTGGCTAGGGATGTGGATGGCTAACATCCTCGTTGGTGGGGCGGCTCTATTTATGCTTTGGAGCAAAGCACGTGAGAAAGACTTCGGAGTATCGGATCGCATGCTCCGATGTCTCGACTGGTTCTATGGGAAAGCAACAAGGATATGGGCCACTCGGGGGCGCAGAAATACCCCTCGTCGCAAATCGCCAAAAGCTTCCGTTTCGTCGGGAATCATTGTTCACGGTATTAGAGGCCGCCGTTTCCCACGAATTCTGGACCGCCTTGTCCTTGCCCAATTTGCACGGATTTTCCCAATGGCACTTCTCGGGCTCGTTGTAATGTGGCTCATTGGAGAATATTTAGAAAGGGCTGATGATGTCTATTCAGCCGGAGCAAGTCGCTGGGTAATTCTCGAGTACCTCGCATTCCAGCTGCCACTCATCCTGACAATGACGATCCCAATCGCGACCATCCTGGCAGTGCTGATCATCTTCAGCTTGATGAGCAAATACAATGAAGTTGTGGCTGTTCTGGCTGGGGGCACGAGTGTCTTTCGCCTCGCAGCACCAGTATTAGTCCCTGTACTTCTCCTCACCTGTATTCAGTACGGCATCTCCGACTACATTGTTCCCTATAGCAACCAGCGAGTGGCACAGATCAAGGTCCTCCTGGAACTCACCGGTGGCAACCCACATTTCACCCCAACTCAAGGCCATTGGGTTCGCGGCGAGGGCAGCTATATCTTTAACTACGCCGATTATGACCCGCACCAGATGCGGTTCCAGGGATTGCGTGTGTACCACCTGGACCAAGAAGAGTGGCGGCTTACTCACGTCGACTATGCGAGACAAGCACGGTGGGAGAATGGCCACTGGCTCGGAACCAATAACTGGCGCAGAGACTACATCTACGACCACCAGAACAAGGTGTCATCTCCCGAACTATTAAGGCTAGAAAGTACTGTGCTTTCAATCGAAGAAGGGCCCCAATATTTCGACATTGAACGACGCTTGCCCGAACAAATGAGCGCCAACGAGTTACGCCAGCACATCACAAATCTTGAAACACGTGGTTTCGATGCGGGCAAATACAAGGTCGATCTTCAACAGAAGTTTGCTTTCCCGACAATAGTCTTTGTTTTGGCAATGGTCGGGATCCCACTTGGTTTTCGAATGGGTCGACAAGGAACCCTCTCGGGTATCGCGCTGGCGCTCGCCCTGACCATGCTTTTTTGGCTAACGTTTGTCTTCTTCCGCGCCATCGGGGCAGCGGAGATCCTGCCCGCCATACTCGCCGCCTGGGCACCCCACGCCATATTCATTGCGCTCGCGGGATACATCACGGCAGGGCTACGGACGTAGCCCGATGATGCAGATTTAGCCGGAAATAGCTGCAGGCATGTCGGATGCGGCCAAACCAAGATCACTGTTCAACTGATTGACGTTGCGCAGTTCTTCCCAAGTAAAGCCTGGCTCCTCGCGACCAAAATGCCCATATGCCGCCGTCTGACGATAGATTGGACGCCGCAGATCTAAGTACTCAATCATCGCCTTCGGAGTCATGTCAAAACTATCTCGCACAACTTCAATAATTACTTCTTCGCTAGCCCGTCCGGTCCTATGGGTATTGATCATGACAGAGACCGGCTCGGGCACTCCTATCGCGTAAGCAACTTGCAGGGTTAGCCGCTCCGCTGCACCTGCCGCGACGAGGTTTTTTGCGACGTGTCGCGCCATATAGCAAGCAGTGCGGTCAACCTTAGTACAGTCTTTCCCTGAAAACGCTCCGCCACCATGTCCCCCAACACCACCGTACGTATCGACAATGATCTTGCGACCAGTCAAACCGCAGTCGCCCTGAGGACCGCCAGTAACAAAACGGCCAGTTGGATTGATGTGATACACAATGTCACTGGCCGACGGCGTGTCTGTATCGGCAAGGACCGGCTTGATCACATGCTCCTCGATGTCCCTATGCAGATCAGCTTCGCTCACTTGCGGTCCATGCTGGGTCGAAATTACTACAGTATTGATCGACTTCGGCCTATGCCCTTCATATCCGATTGTTACCTGCGACTTCCCGTCCGGACGTAAATAATCAACTATCCCATCCTTGCGTATTTGGGAAAGTTGGCGAGCAAGCCTGTGAGAAAGCATGATCGGGAGAGGCATAAGTTCAGGGGTTTCAACGCTAGCGTAACCGTACATCAGACCCTGGTCGCCAGCGCCTCCGGGATCTACTCCCTGGGCAATATCGGGCGACTGGCCATCTAGAGTAACCATGACTGCACAAGTCTCACTGTCGAACCCAAACTTTGCACGTGTATAGCCGATATCTGTAACGGTTTCGCGAACAATACTGGGGACATCAAGAACCGCGTCAGTAGTGATCTCTCCAGCAACCACGACTAACCCAGTGGTCACCATGGTTTCACAAGCGACACGACCCATCGGATCAACCGACATAACAGCGTCTAGAACGGAGTCCGAAATCTGGTCAGCGATCTTGTCCGGATGACCCTCAGTAACCGACTCGGCTGTAAGTACATGGGATTCCTGATTTGACATAGTCCAATAGGTCGAAAAGGGGAAAGAATGCGCGCCAAAGAAGTCTGCGCAGAAAGGAAATCGGCCCGGAAGTTAACACGCACCTAGCGGGCAGTCAATTGGCGAAATTCCTTGAAACCCTATCTCAGAGCTGGTTCTCAGCCAACCATGCTTTCACAAGTTTCCGCTCAACCGAAGCATTCGGTGCCTTTCCATCCAGCTTCGAGACTCGTAATCGTTCTAGGATTTCCCCCACTATAGGCCCCTGAGGAACACCCAGTTCTCTTAACTCCAAGCCATCCAGCTCAGCCGTCACACCGTGGAGTTCATCAAGATAAATCCGTACCATTTCAGCCTTGGCACTATCAATACCTGCTATCGAAGCCCCAACGAGAAGCGCGCCCTGATCTATGCCACGAAATTCACGTTCGACCATGCTATTCAGCGGTTGGCCAGGTGAATCTAAAAGGGAATCAGCTGCCCGTTTCCAGGGCGCCCCAGAATCAATCAAAGGGCGGCGTTCTTCCCGACTGAGCTTAAGATGCCGCACAAGATCCCAGCGCTCTGTCGATGACAATCTTTTCGCGCAGCAACCCAAAACCATCAACCACCCCTTAGGCTTAGTCACTAGAGACACTCCACTGCTGGCTACCTCCCACCACTCAATTAGATCTTGAAGTCCTTGTAGGGGTTTTCGCTGAAACCGCAAGCCAGGGTGCACTATTGGCAATACTCCTTCGACTTCAAGTCGACTCGGACCCTGCATTGGCGATTCTGTAAACAAAAGTCGTAGTTCCTTGCAAACCCTTTCACCCGACACAGTGCCAAGGCAACCCCCAGTAATAGCCTCATTCATCCACTCCTCACTCTTATCCTCAATCTTGTAGCTATACCGCACGGAAAAGCGTAATGCTCGCAGCACGCGCGTCGGATCGTCCGCAAACGAACGCGGATGCATTGCCCGAATGCACCCAGTCTCCAAATCCGAACGGCCATCGTGAGGATCTATGAAGGCCCCGAAATCAGACTCGGAGAGGGAAATCGCCATCGTATTGATGGTGAAGTCACGTCGCGCAAGATCATTTTCAAGGTCACCCGGAACAATTTGTGGCAACTGTCCTGGCCGTTTGTATTCTTCGCGTCGTGCAGTGGCAACGTCGACCCGAAAACCGTTAGCAGTCGTCACAACTGCCGTCTGGAAAGCATGGTGGCGAATCAGGCTCCCACCGAGTTCACGGGCAAGATCTTGAGCCACGCCCATACCATCGCCCTCAATGACAACGTCTAGGTCAACCTGGTCGTTACTGAGTAACAAATCTCGGACAGATCCGCCAACAAGAAAGGCTCGTCCACCTCTTGTGACAGCCATCTGCCCGCAGCGATGCAACCAGTGTCGCTTTTCCGCGTCCAGTCCGTCTAGTAATCGGCTCATTCCCCACTCATGCCCGTGGATGGTATCGATCGTAAACCCGTCGGAGTCTTTTTCGGTCGACGTGGGTATAAATCTCTGTGGTAGAAATATGGACATGCCCAAGCATCGCTTGAACAGCCCTGAGGTCTGCATCCCCTTCGAGCAGATGGGTCGCAAACGAATGGCGAAATACGTGCGGACTCACCTTGGCAGCCTCTATCCCCGCTGAAGCCGCGTAACGTTTGACACACTGCCCAAATCGCTGTCGGGTCATAGATGATCCCTGTTGAGTAAGAAAGAGTGCTGGTTCATTGTGGCGCCTCGAATGGACTGGTCGCCCCTGCTCCATATACTTCACCACCCATTTTTGCGCCTGCTTCCCCAAAGGCACTAACCTTTCCTTACCACCTTTGCCCCGGCACCGAATGAAACCCTCCTCGAACTCCAGATCAGTAAGCCTTAGGGAGATAAGCTCCGTGACCCTAAGGCCGCTGCCATAGGCTACTTCCAGCATCGCTCGGTCGCGAACGCCGGCTGGTTTTTTTGTGTCCGGCTGGCACAGGATGTCTTCAATTTCCCTGCGGCTTAGGGATTTAGGAAGCCTACGGGCAGCGGCTTTTGCGTTCACCAGTTCTGTCGGGTCATCTTGAAGGCGGTTCGAAGCAACGCAATACTTGTAGAAACCTCTTAATGCTGACAGGCCACGCGCAACCGACCGTTGACTGGCACCAGCTCTGACAGTCGAAGCGCATCGCACACACAGCCCGCCCTTCGCCTCGGTTCTGTCCAACGTTGTCCTGCAGGTTGGGCACCAATCCTGTCCCCGATATGACAAATAGGCTCGAATCACATTAGGCGTAGCCGTGAGCGGCGAATGCCCATGTTTGGCTAACCAATCCCCATAGGTTTTCAGATCACCAAGGTAAGCCTCAACGGTATTAGGCGACCGTCCAAGCTCAACACTCAGGTGCTCCTCAAAATCGTCTAACCAACCACCGAATTGGGCTCCTTTGGACGTCATCCTTTCATCCCGTCAGCCGTGCTGATCCAGCCCGGCAGCTCAACTTGAATCTGGCCCACTTCAAATTCCTATAAAGGAAACCGCGAGTGCACATGGCAATATGTTCGTTCTTGCCACCTACACACCTTTTCGAGCTCGCATTTGGCGCAGTTCAGTTAGCTCTGGAGCACGCATCAGCGCAATAGCCGCTAGGTAGGTCAAAATGCCGATCCCAATTATCCCCCCCAATGCGAAGACCCGCGTAATGATTGTCGCACCTGGGTCACCCATTAGGGACGATCGAAGGCCCCACACGACCCAACCCATTACTGCAGAAGCAGCCGCGAGCCTCGCATAACTGACCAATAGGCTGCTGCCACCCATGTTCCCAACGCGGCCCCGTAACAGAACAAGAAGGGCGCCGACGTTGATGTAAGCGGCCAAGGAGTTCGCTACAGCGATCCCGGCGTGACCAAACCACGGTATCAAGGCGAAGCAACCCAGCACATTCACCACCATAGCGACCGCTGCTATTTTCACCGGTGTGCGAGTATCTCGCATAGCATAGAACCCCGGTGCGACAATACGAATTCCCGCGAACGCCATCAGGCCAACACTGTATCCAGCGAGGGCTGAAGCTGTCATTGATGTTGATTCCGACGTAAACGCGCCATATTGAAATAGGACACTGACAATCTCTTTCCGCAGAACCAAAAGGCCGACAGATGCTGGGATAGTAATCAAAGCCACCTGCCGGAGCGCAAAGTTCAGCGTCAATAGCATCTCGTCATTGTTGCCTTGCGCTGCTTGCCTAGACATCACCGGTAAAACAACGGTGGCGATGGCTATTGCGAACACGCCAAGCGGCAGTTCGGTTAACCGGCCCGCCAAAAAGAGGCCCGTGATGCTACCTTCCGCCAACCAACTTGCGAGTGATTGCCCTACCAAGATATTGACCTGGGTAATCCCAACTCCGAAGAGGCCTGGAATCATTAGCGCTCCAATTCGTTTCAGAGCCGGATCGCCAAACAGGTTCTCGGGCCGAAATCTCATACCCAACCGCCAGCCATGCGGAACCAAAGACAACCACTGCAAAAAGCCACCGAGCACGGCGGCCACAGCCCATACATATATGGACACACCGGTCCAGGCCATCACAATCGCTGAACCAATTAGAGTTAAGTTGAAGAAAATTGGGGTAAACGCCGCTGCTGCAAACTGGTCCCGGGAGTTAAGCAGCGCCATTAGTGCGGAGGCTGCGGAGATAAAAATGAGGTAAGGGAATGTCACCCTCATCAGGTTGCTGGCAAGTTCCCAAGCTTCTGGCTTCCCTGGAATTAGGATTTTCTCGACCAGGAATGGGGCAAATAACATACCGAAAAAGGTAAGGACAGAAGCAGCCCCAGCAATGGCGAGATGAAATCTATCGGCGAGCTTCCAAAGCCCTGCCTCTTCGCGGTCCTCCGCCTCATGTTCAAAAACTGGAATAAAGGCAGCGGCTACGTTTCCTTCTCCGACCACCCGACGTAAAATATTGGGTAGCCTAAAGGCAGCGACGTAGGCATCGCTTATCAATGTTGCGCCAAAGAAAATCGCGAAAACTTGGTCTCGGACTAATCCAGCCACTCGGGAGAGCAGCGTGATTCCGGCCACCGTTCCCGCGGATCGAAGTACGCGGCCCCTCTGTGCGTTTCGGGCGGCGGATGATTGACCCAGAATAGATGCCGTCTTATTCTTTTCTCTCATCTTCAATCGGATTTACTCAAAATGCCAATAATTAAGTCTGCTAAGAAGCGGATGCGCCAAAATGCTCGCCGTCGGTCGCGTAACCGTACGCGCCGAGCAACTCTTCGCACCTCGATACGCCGGCTTCACGAAGCCATCGAAGCGGGAGATGGCAACGTCATCCAGGCCCAATGGGTCCAGACCCAGAGCCTTATTGACCGCACGGCAAGGTTCGGAATCATCCATCCTAACGCGGCCGCACGGACCAAATCTCGCTTAGCACGCAACATTCAGCGGGCTTCTGCGAGCTAACCACGCTCTTCTTAGGCAGCGCAAATGCGTCTGCAAAGTCCTTCAAGCACACCCCTACTTCCCGGGCCGCGCTGTATCTTCACTGCCACGTCGGACTCCGAGCACCTCACTAGCAAATCTTCTAAGTGCGCCAGGTCGGACCCTGCGGCCGCTTTAGCGATTACTTGCCGCTGATTCCACCGTCCCCCAAGTTGCGATAACAATTCACGTTTGGGGCAACCACGGACAGAAAGATCACACGCCGTTATGAGTTGGCGAACGACCCAGCTCACCATCGCAAGCAGTCTGACCGGTTCCTCCCCATCATCCAACAACCTGTTCAGTACCTGCACCGCTGCTACAGCCTTCTTCTCAACTAACGCGTCCGTCAGTTCGAATACAGAATGCGTACGACTCCGACCAAGAAGCTTCTCCAAATCATTGGCTGACATGGGCTCATGTCCAGTCGAAAACAGTTCGAGCTTGTCAAGTTCCTGGCTAAGTTGCTGAAGTTCAAAGCCAACCATCTCAATAAGATAGTCGATCGCATCGGGAGCAATGGAGTACCCACGTGCATTGGTGGAACTCTCAATCCACCGCCGCACCCCTGCCGTGCTCTCGATTCGATGGCAGTTGATCTTCGTCGCACGCTTTGAAAGCAGTTTGGCTGTGGTCCGACGACTATCAAGTGTCGGTGCCTCAAACGCCAAACAGGTCGCACCAACGGGGGAATCAAGATACTCGGCCAGAAGCTCCCCGTCGGCCGCCGTCCCAGGCTCGAAAGAGCGGACAAGTACTAGTTGGCACGCTCTGTCCGTTGCCTGTAAAAACAATGGCAACGACCTTGCAGCATCCAGGAATTCGGCCATTTTCCCAGCATTGCCGTCAATCTTGTGAAAACCTAAATTCGATTCGTCGTCGCCACAAACAGCTTCCCTGAGAGCTTCGATTGCCTTGTTACGAAGAAATATTTCCTCCCCAATAACGAGGTACACAGGGTCGATATCTCCACGTTTCAGGGAACGGTTCAACTGCCTAAAGCTGATGCCACTACTTTGCGGTGCTCCGTGCCGAACCACCTCAGAATCCTTCTAAAATGCTTGACACTACCGTGCGGGCAAATTCTTCAGCGATTTCATCCACCGCAACATTGCTTAAATCACTCAAAGCAGTTGGGTCGGCCTCAATTTCAAATTCCTGGCGAAAATAGAACGAGTTGTTGGAGTAAAGAATTTCATTCTGCACCAGGTCTCGGAAATTCACTTGGGCACGAATCTGCACTAGAAAGTTAGTGGCCTCCTCATCGGGATTCAGCCCAATTGGAGTCACGTCAAATGCAGTGATAGTCCCCGTGAGTTCAGCGTTGGCTCCAGCGGCGTCAGCTACCATCGTAAAGTCCCCCCGAGACACGAACTCACGGGTTACCGCATCTGTTATCCGAACCTCTACTTCGAACCGCGGCGTCGTGTTGGCAAAAGTCGGTATCGCTACCGTCTGGATATAATCTGGCAGAAAGGAGCCTGTCCCGATCAAGGAGTAACCACAACTTGCCATGCTGCAAACCGCCAGGGCCAGCAATAGATTGACAGGAGATCCATGGCGACGCATCTGCGCACAATACCCGCTTATACCTTTCCCACCACGTCCGCTCATCCCGTATTCAAGCTGACGATTTTACCCGGCACCACAAAGCTTCGAGCAATCAAGCGTCCCTTCACATGCCTTGCTACGTTGGAATTTTTTAGTGCTTCAGCCACTAGTGCATCCTTGTCCTCTAGGCCTGCGGGCACCTCAATGCTCCCCCGTACCTTGCCATCCACTTGAACCGCCATACTCACACTTTCACGTGCCAAAACGGCAATGTCGTAAGTCGGCCAAGCTTGATCGACAACATAACCTTCATGACCCAGCATCTCCCATAACTCCTGTGACAGGTGGGGGGCGAATGGTGCAAGCATGACGACCATCCGTTCAAAGACATCCCGATAAACCCACGCGGCCATACCTGCCTCCGCAACCGGAACCGCTGCAGTTGCTGCATAGCATTCGTTCAATAGTTCCATCAGGGCTGCAATTGCAGTATTGAAGTGCAACCGCTGGTCAACCTCCTGGGTAACACGGCGGGTTGTCTCGTGTGCTTTACGGCGAAGTTCGAGGAATGGCTCAACCAGATGGGTCCCCTCCCCGGCCCCTGAAATTCGCTCTAGCGCTTCGTGTGATCCCTCAATCAGAGAAAAGGTGCGGTTGAGGAAACGTGAGCACCCTTCAATACCTCCCTCGTCCCACTCGAAATCTCTTTCTGGGGGCGCTGCGAAGAGCACGAAGATTCGGGTAGCATCGACACCATACCTGCTAACCATCTCTCCAGGGTCGACGACGTTGCCTTTTGACTTCGACATAGCGGTACCACCCATCAGCACCATTCCCTGCGTTAAGAGCCGAGTCACTGGCTCCCGGATTGAAAGCAAGTCGAGGTCCGCCATTGCTTTGCAGAAGAAGCGAAAGTACAAGAGGTGGAGTACAGCATGGGTAATGCCACCGATATAGATGTCGACTGGGCCCCAGTAGTCAGCATCACCTCGATCATATGGTTGCCTGGAATCGTGCGGGGAGAGGTAGCGAAGGTAATACCAAGAGGAGCAGACAAAGGTGTCCATGGTGTCTGTTTCACGTTTCGCCGGGCCACCACAGGTAGGGCAATCCACGTTCACAAAGGACTCGACACGGCCTAGTGGTGATCCACCAGCCCCAGTAAACTCTGCTTCTTCTGGAAGGGTTACCGGTAAATCCTCATCAGGCACAGAAACAGTCCCACAATCAGGGCAATAGATGACTGGAATGGGCGTACCCCAATAGCGCTGCCGTGAAACACCCCAGTCCTTTATCTTGTATTCAACCGCCGTTTCGCCAAAATCTCCGGCATTGGCATCCTCAAGCATCTTCTGCTGCGCCGCCTCGGACGTCATACCTGCGTAATCACCACAGATTGGCAAGAGGACCCCATACAGCGATGACGCCTCTTCCATCTGATCGGGCTGGTCAACCCATGCGGGAGAATCTCCCTCCCCAGGTCCGATTACCGGACGAATAGGCAAACCATATTTTTGAGCAAACTCGAAATCCCGCTCGTCGTGCGCTGGAACCCCCATTATCGCTCCAGTGCCGTAATCCATTAGAACAAAGTTCGTAATCCAGATTGGCAGACGCTCTCGATTGAACGGATTAATAGCGTAGTAGCCAGTAAAGACTCCAGCTTTGTCGCTAGCCTCCCCTAGATTTTGCCGGCGGGGCATTTTCTCAAGCTTGTCGATTGCACTGGCAAACTCTTCGGGGACCTGCTCAGAATCGGGTCCCGGGCCGTTTTCACGCCACCTCTCCGCCAATGGGTGCTCTGGGGCCAAAACCATAAAGCTTGCGCCAAAAATCGTATCGATTCGGGTAGTGAAGATCACGAGCTCTTCGCCACTATCCTCGACATCGAAAGTGACCCGCGTACCGCTACTCTTGCCGATCCAATTGCGTTGCATGGTGCGAACGCGCTCAGGCCAACCATCTAGCTCATCCAAACCATCTAGCAACTCGTCGGTGTACGCCGTAACCCGGAAAAACCATTGAGACATGCGACGATCTTCAACGACCGCACCACACCGCCAACATAGATTCTCCTCTACCTGTTCGTTAGCCAGTACCGTCTCGCAAGAAGGGCACCAATTGAGCAGCGCATCTTTACGATAAGCAAGGTCGCGCTCTAATAGACGAAGAAATAACCATTGGTTCCAGCGGTAATACCCGGGTCGGTGACTCGCAATTTCTCGCTCCCAGTCGTAAGCGAATCCCATATCCTGGAGCTGGCTACGCATGACCTCAATGTTTTGCCGAGTCCATATAGCCGGGTGGGTGTTGCGTTCGATGGCAGCGTTTTCTGCTGGC
The DNA here is from genome assembly GCA_002731215.1 of Acidobacteriota bacterium. Taxonomy (GTDB): domain Bacteria; phylum Acidobacteriota; class UBA890; order UBA890; family UBA890; genus UBA890. The sequence goes on from PCAP01000018.1 coordinate 10,888, forward strand.
ATGCCAAAAGAATCAAAGCCCATTGGGTGCATGACATTAAAACCGTGCATTCGACGGTAACGAGCAATAACGTCGCCAATCGAATAATTACGCACATGCCCCATGTGAAGTTTGCCCGAGGGGTATGGGAACATCTCAAGGCAGTAATACTTCTCGTTGCCATCACTTGCGGTCATACGGTAGACGTCGTCCGCCGCCCAATTCTCTTGCCACTTTGATTCGATCTTGCCAGGGTCGTACTTCATGTCTATGTGTTGTTTATGTCCTTAGGTGCTTGCTCATACCGTCAAGTACGCCGTTGACAAAAGATCCTGCGTCGGGGTCGCTGAAACGTTTAGCGAGTTCAACCGCCTCATCAATGACCACTGCCGAGGGCGTTTCTTCTTCGTAGACAAGCTCATAGCCACCGAGCCTTAAAATACTCTTTTCTACAAGTCCAAGTCGATCCACGCGCCAGTGGCGTGCGTGCTCAGAAATCATTGCGTCGATCTGTTCCACATGGGCGACAGTACCGAGCACCAATGAGGCGGTAAAGACAATACGATCAACAAGTACAGCCTGGCCATCAGCTCTTTCTAGCCTGCTAATTCCCACAAGGATCGAGTTAGTGCAGACGCCTGCGTTCTCAAGTCGTACCCTTAAGTCTTCCGGGATTTCACCAGCCTTCTCTACATCCGCATCTATAAGGTTGTAACCCTCACCATTTCGAATGCGGTCATGGGTTCCCCAATACCCCTGAAGGATAAGTTCCGGGGCTGTCCCCGTTATCTCCCACTGGTATAAACACTGGATCGCACTCTCACGAGATTTTCGACGCCGGCCCATTAGAACTACTTCCTACTGAGATCAATGAGAAGGGGTTATTTCCGGATGCCCCTCTGAAATTAGCGAAAAAAGGTTCACCATCTCGATAGCCGCAATAGCGGCCTCGGTGCCCTTATTCTCCTTGTTGCCTCCCGCGCGCGCCTCTGCATGCTCCCGTTGTTCACAGGTCAAAACACCCCAAATTATGGGAGTGCCACTGCCTGTCGCCACTTTCTGGATTCCATGGGCAACAGATGAACACAAATAGTCAAAATGAGGGGTTTCTCCTTTAATTATTGCCCCAAGACAAATTATCGCGTCGAAACGCTTGTCAACAAGACGTGCCGCTGTCATGGCCAATTCAAAAGACCCAGGGACTTTGTAGACGACAATATTAGGACTCGAGGCACCATGAGCCGCTAGTGTCGTTTGCACGCCGTCCAAGAGCGATTCCGTGATATCAGCATTGAAACGGCTCACAACCACCGCAAAGCGAAATCCGACAGCAGCTCTTGCGTCCAGGTCACTATTTTCCTGAAATTCGCTCATTAATCGAGTTTGTCTAGTATCTCCTGTAGAAGCCATACATTTTACAACCTACCGCTGGTATCGATTCACATTGGCATTGTGTTCCTGCAGCGTTCGGGAGAAAGCGTGCGAGCCATCATTGCGCCCAACAAAATAAAGATAGTCTGTCTCAGCAGGATATAGCGCCGCGACAATGCTAGCTTCCCCCGGATTGCCTACTGGTCCTGGTGGCAGGCCAGCAAATCGGTATGTGTTATAGGGCGACTCATTATCAAAGTCACTCCGCCTTATGTTGCGATCGGTACGACCGTCCAAGCGCAGTGCATACAACAAAGTCGGGTCACATTGAAGCAACATCCTGCGTTCTAGGCGGTTGTGATAAACCCCCGACACCAGCGCACGCTCATCCGATTTGCCAGTCTCTGCCTCAATTAGAGAAGCGATTGTCACCGCATCTCTGACTGACAAGCCTGCCGTCTCGGCCTGTGTGACCGTTGGAACCATCCACGCCCGCCGAAATCTATCCACCATCATCTCAACAATGGCAGCCGGTTCCATTTGACGCGAAACATAATAGGTGTCCGGAAACAAGTAACCTTCTAGGTCCTTAGCCTCAGTATCAAGATCCGAAATAAGGTCTGCGTTTCCGGTCGCCTCCCAAGCCTCTGCGTATGAACCAAAGCCTGCCACCGAAAGTACCTCGGCAACTTGCCACCGGGTAAAACCCTCTATTACCGTTATCTCGGTCAGCAATACCCGGCCTTCAACTATAAGTGCGGCCACCTCTCGAATACTGGATGACCCTTCGAACCGGTATGTCCCTGTATGTATTGAGCCTGCAGTTCCGTTCCATCGCATCCACAAACGCAAGGATCGGGCACTCTGAATCAGACCTTTTGCTTGAAGCACTTGGCCAACCTCGGCCGCCGATTGGCCAGGCTCGATCGTCACATCTGTTATCGCGGCTACATGGCCAGAATATGGAGTGTCGAGTACCGCAATCGATACGCCAGTGATTAAGCGAAGAGCGATATAGGTGCTAAGTCCAAAGAAAATCGTAGTCTTGCGACAACAAACTGGGGTCACTGGCCGTCTTCCCATGCCTTGGTTCCAAGATCAGTCGGTGCATCCACCTTTTGTCGGTCCAAAAAGCTCTGCAAGATTATCGCAGCCGCGATGCGGTCAGTTGCCCCTCTTCGCTTCTTCCGTCGGACTCCTGCCATAACCAGCAAGCGCTCAGCTTCTGCGGTTGTGAGGCGCTCATCCCATAGCTCAACCGGCTTGCCGAGATCGACCCGAAGCTGTTCCGCAACAAATTCTGCTTTGCGTGCTTCTGGTCCATGCCTACCATCCATTCGCGTCGGGAGTCCGACAACGATACCAACCACGCTTTTTTCCGCCACCAACTTCGCTAGGGCTTGTATGGGTGGCGCCCCTCCTTTTTCCGCGGAAAGAGTGGTCAGGGGGTATGCGATCCCTCCCGCTTCATCCGAAACCGCAACACCGTAACGACGCTGCCCAATATCAATCCCCATCCACCTCATTCGGGAAACCTATCACACCCTTCAACATGAGAGATTCGTGCTAGATTTGGTTCTTCTTGTTTGCAATTCACTGAGTTTTCCATGTACCTAACCAAACGCCAGAAAGAAATCCTTGACTACATAAATAGATATGTTGACGAAAACGGCTACGCTCCAACGCTAAAGGAAATCGGCATCGGGTTCGGACTCTCGTCGCCTGCAACCGTGTACAACCACATTGAATTACTTGTACAGAAGGGGTACCTGAAAAAGACTCCCCATCAAGGGCGCGGCATCGAGCTCGTAGACGGAGATCCCGTGCGGACCATCGAAGTACCAATCCTTGGTCAAATTTCAGCCGCACGGATAATCCAAGCAACAACCGCTGGCGAAACCGTCAATCTCCCCCCCGATTTCATTGCCCGAAAAGCAAGTTATGCCCTTCGCGTGCTTGGCAATTCGATGACCAATGAACACGTCTGTGATGGCGACCTGATTATCGTAGAAGACCGAACAACAGCAGAGGATGGCGAGATGGTCCTTGCCTCATTGGAAGACAAGAAGGTCTTTCTCCGCAAACATTACCTCGAAGGGCAAAGAACCCGCTTCCAACCAACGAATCCAGCGGGCGCCTCCTGGCTAGTCGACAAGGAACGTGTGCGCGTGCAGGGTGTGGTCGCAGGTCTTATGCGCCGTTACCGATGACATCGCGCTCGAACAAATAGCTCATCGCGGCCAAATAACCGTTCTGGTGACCCAGGTCAAAATGATAACCCTCTAGCTTGTGCCCGATGAGCTCAGTGCGATCCGCGAGGTGCTGAAAAGCAGGAACATCATCCCACTCACCTTCTGGCAATGGCCCTGTGGCCTCCAGTGCATCATAAAATCCCGGGCCCAACACATAGCGAGCGCAACCACGCAGCACAGTCCGTGACTTAGGGGCGACGAAGGGTCCTTTCGACTTATCCCCAAGTCGCATAATCCTGAAATCGCGATTCTTCATCACTTCGAGTTCAACCTCACCCACATTTCCAAATAAATACCCCTGCCCGGGCCGAACTTCAATCAAGCCAAGCGAAGACTTCCCAGTCCGAAAATGGGCACCGGCCAGCTGCGCAACAGGGGCGCGAGCTGAATCGAACCAGTTATCCGGCACGATAACGCCAAACGAGTCATCACACGTCCACGGCCGACAACGAATCAGAGCGTCCCCTAAACCCGCGGGGTAAGGCTGCTCAACGAAATGGCTTTCAACTCCCACTGGCCAGTCAGATGATGATTGGCGGGTCTTTACATGTGCCTTCACCATAGGCTGGTCCGGCGACACCACAAACCCGATCGCCTCCACATCAGCCTCGAAGGCCTCATCAATTGCCCAATCAATCATCGGGCGAAGACCCACCGGAAGAAGCACCTTTGGGATGGTATATGTAGCTGGTCGCAGTCGTGTCCCGCGACCTGCCGTCGGGATAATTGCCCAGGGAAGATGGCAAGCTTCCTTCATCCGCAAAGGACGCTGCCCCCGTTGACATTTACGATCTCCCCCGTCATATATGAGGCGAGGTCACTGGCCATAAAACAGGCTACCGCGGCGATTTCTTCCGGTTTCCCGGCCCTGCCTAGCGGAATGCCAGCATTAATGGTCTTACCGTCGGCTTTCAACACCGCGGCAGCCATATCCGTATGTACCCAACCTGGCGCGACACAGTTCACCCTGACCCCAAAGGGTGCGAGTTCGGGAGCCAACGATTTTGTCCACGCAAGCATGCCACCTTTTGAGGCCGCATAATGCGCGTGCCCTGCTTCTCCACGTTGCCCAGCTGTCGAAGCAATGTTCACAATGGTTCCGGCCGTGGAAGACTTCAGGTGGGGCACCGCGTAATGCGTAACCAAATACATCCCTTTTAAGTTCACATCTATCATCTCGTCCCACTGATTTTCAGTCATCTCTTCGACCATAGAGCCTTTCCAAATACCAGCATTGCAAATAATGATGTCGAGCCCTCCCCAGCGCGTCACACAGGCATCAACGAGTCCTTTCACTTCGGAAGAAATTTGCACATTGGCAGCGTGCGAAAACGCATCCCCACCGGCTGCTTCAATTTCGGCAACCACTCTGGCAGCAGCCTCTTCTTTGCTTTGATAGTGAACCGCCACAGCACCACCAGCTTGCGCGATCCCCAATGCAATGGACCTGCCTATTCCCCGTGAAGCGCCTGTAACAAGGGCTGCTCGCCCCTCAAGATCAATTTGCGTCATGATTCTCTCCGTATGAACGTCACCACACGCCAGCCGCCACAGAACGTGGCGCGTTCGATTCGATCGACCTCGATTCCTGCCTTCCTAAATAATGGTTCCAACGGGAACTCCGCGTGGAATCCTAGCAACCGGGACGTGACATTCGAGAAACTGGACCGAAGCCTAGCTAAGCGAGGCTCGTTGGGTGAGAAGTGGTTGACAACAATCATTCGCGCCCCTGGCCGGCAAACTCGTTGCATATCCTCCAGCAAGGCAACGGCATCAGGGGTCGCTGAAACAACGAACGCTGCAAAGGCTGCATCGAAGGTTTTGTCTGGGAACGGCAGGCAAGCACCATCCCCTTCAACTAATACCGCAGTGCGGTCAACCGAATCTGCGCGCCACCGCATAAGAGCCCGCTCCAGCATTGGGCGGGAAAAATCCACGCCAACAAGGTGACAGCCTTCCGGCAATGATGTCAATGATAGCCCCGTTCCAACACCAACTTCGATGGCGTAATTACCACTCTTCAATTCCATGCGTTGGAACGCTAGGCGACGAGCATTACCAAACAGAAGACCGAAGACCCAGTCGTACACTCTGGCCCATCGTGAGTACACTTTCTGCACACTAGCCGCATCCATGGCGCTCATACTCTACATTTGCCACCGCCCGGAAAGACCCACCTCATCCCATCCATGGCAAGGTCGACAGGGCCCCCAAATGCAGTCTGTGCCTCTAACTGACATTCCTTCAAAGTGGCTTCATCGCGGGCTCCCAAATGCATAAGAACCAATCTTCTCACTCCGGCATCAGTTGCTACATTGCCAGCCTCGCGAGCACTAGAGTGGCCAGCCGAGAAAGCACTGCGTAGGCGATGCGGTCCTCCACAATCATGTAACAGAATATCGGCCCCAGTTGCCAACCGAGTCACAGCAGCGCACGGACGCGTGTCCGACGAGTAGCAAATCGCTGCTGCCTGTGTTTCAAATCGGAGAGCAACTGTATCGCACGTGTGGGCACCCCCGGTGGCAGTGATTCGGAGGCCAGACAAGTGGAACAACTCGCTTGGCTCGGCAATCGGTATCTCCGTACGACGAATAACCGGATACCAGTCGTCGGCCAGTTCGTGAACCGCCACTATCTCCTCGACAGTACCCAAGGTCTCAGCGGGGGCGAACAAGTGGATTTCTTTTCTCAGCCCTTCTATTGCCATTGCATGGACAAGGTGCGGGAATCCATACACATGGTCGATATGCTTGTGAGTTAAGATCAATCGACGAAGCGAGCCCATGGTCAGACCGCAGGCTTCCAACTTATGGACAATAGAGCCTGGGCACTCGACCGCAGTCCACCCTTCCGCTGAACCAATTAACAAGCTGCTGGTGTCCCGAGATGCTGTCGGGTGGCCACTACCGGCACCCAATATCTCCACAACCAGTTCCCCATGAGCTACCGATACCGGCATAACTCTACCCAGGCCGGCCCAGACTCGGATCCCGAATCCCCTTCTCCACCGCTTCTTGAAGCAAGCGATGCTGTAATTTTCTCAAGTCGCCACCTTCTGCCACCAAGGCTTCCCTTTGAGCAGTAGCACCATTTCCAAACTGAAGAATTTTAGAGATGACATCTAGGTATTTCGTAGTGCCCAACTTCGTTGCCGCTGGCCATGCAACGCCAACCATGCGTTCCACCAGCGCAGGCATCGAAACAACTTTGGCGGTCTCAGCGTCGATAACATCTGCGCTTAAACCAAACCGCATCCCTTTCCATCGGAGGTCTTCTAAATAAGCTCCAGGTAAATAGGGTTCTGGTTCGCCAGCACGATGCGCATCTCCGTATGCGACAACCAAGGCCTGCACCAAGGCAACAATCGCAGCGGTACGAGGAACGGAACTCTGAACGTCGCAAGCACGAAATTCCACGGTGCCGTACTGGGGATGGACTCTTACGTTCCACCATATCTGTCGAGGTTTCGTAATAGCCGACGCGGCAATTAATGCATCCATCTGAGTGGCAAACTCATCGTAGCTTCTTAGCCGAGGCGGAATCCCCGCACGAGGAAAGGCCCCAAATGTATACACGCGCGCTGCGTCCCAACCAGTATCCACTCCATCCAAATATGGTGAATTAGCGGCCAGTGCGATCAAGGGGCCAATCCACATTCGCATACGATTTGCAACGTAGACTGCACGTTCAGCGTCGTCAACGCCAATGTGGACATGAAGTCCAAATGTGATGTTTCGCTGAGCTACATATCCTAATTGGTCTCTAACCCATTCGTAGTCCGGCGTGTTCACAAAACGTTGCTGGTGCGGATCGGCGTATGGATGCGTACCAGTCATTCCCAAAGTACACAGTGACTGCTCTGCTAATGCCTGAACCTGTCTCCGCTTATCTACGAGATCTTCAATACCCTCCTCTACAGATGCGGAAATTTTGGTATTAGCCTCAATGAGCGTCAACAGAAGGTCGTAGCTCAGATGTCTACGTAACTCCGGGCTCGCCGACGCCATAATCTCGTCAGCCTTAGGGACCAAGTCACCACTCTCAGGGTCGCAGAGTTGAAACTCTTCTTCGATCCCAATCGTTGGGCTAAGACTAGGCTCAAATTGAATAGGCATCTATGGTGCTCAAGGACGATATAAGAGGAAGAAGCGATCTTACCAAACAGCCGAGCACAGTTCGCAAATAACCATGCCGCTCATTTCATTCTGGCCTGAATTGCGTCGAGGATATCGAGCGCTGTCGACAGCGCTTGCCTCGCTGCCCCTCCATCAGCGCGTGGGCGATTCCTCGTGGTGCACGACTCAGTGAAGTCCATTAATTGAAGGAGCAACGGCTCGTCCCCAGATGCGTCAATGCGATCGGTCTCAATTCCACTCGGTTTACCGTCCGCCCAGGACAAACGGTGTTCCTCTACCGTTTGCGCCGTGTAATCAACTGAAATATAACCCGCGGGCTGAAAAACACGAACCTTCCGGCTCCGGTTGACACTTACCCGGCTAGCTGTGAAATTCGCGATACAACCGCTGGCAAATTCTAGGCGAGCGTTCGCAAAATCGATTGCCTCCGTGAGTATCGGCACACCGACTGCGCGTATTTCCACCACGTCATCGTCCACAAGCCAATGCACGATGTCGATATCGTGAATCATTAAGTCAAGCACAACGTCAGTTTCGAGACCCCGCGGTGCCAGCGAACCTAGCCTGTCAACCTCAATAAAACCTGGGCGCTCGACACGATGCGCAAGTGCCTCAACTGCCGGGTTGTATCGCTCAATATGGCCGACCTGGAGAATCCGGCCTTCTTTTTGCGCCTTGGCGATCAGGCTATCCGCCTGATCAAGCGACAATGCAATTGGCTTTTCGACCAGGACATCGCAGCCAGCCTCCAAGCAACGCAGGCCAACCAAGTGATGATCAGGGGTCGGAACCGCAACCGTTACGGCATCTACACGGCCTAACAGCGCATCAAGCTCGGAAAAGCAATGGGCTTGATACCGTCCCGCAACCTCTCGGGCACGTTCCAGATCGATGTCGTATACGCCAACCAACTCACAACTGTCCAGCTCCGAATAGCCACGAGCGTGAAGGGTCCCCATAGCCCCAACTCCCACAACCCCTACTCGCATACCTCGCCCTGTTCCCTCGCCACAACCGCGATGCCAGCTGAATCCGCTTCTCGGCAAAACTTTTGGGCGTCTAGTAGAACGGTCAGGTTAGCTTCGATGCATAGTGCCGATACCCCGTTAGCAACCATAGATGAAATTGTAGAAGCACCTACAACCGGCACATCAAAGCGAAGATCCTGGCCCGGCTTCCCAACCTTTACAAGAACGGCCCCATCTCCTGCTAAGCCCCGAGCTCGGAGCAGACACTCGTCTGTACCCTCCATCGCTTCAACAGCCACCACGGCTCTGTCTTTAACAACAACTGATTGGCCAATATCTAAAGCGCCAAGCTCCTTGGCCACGGTCCAACCGTGGGCGATGTCTTCCTTCTCGCGATCATCGGGAGCACGTCGGGTGAGGGTTCCTTTGTTAACAATATGATTTTGCAGAAAATCAGTGGACTTAAGTAACTCGATGCCCGCACCTGACAGGAGGTTGACAACGGCATTGATCAAGGCGTCAGTGTGGCGTATTGGCACAGAGGCCAGCATGCGCTTGAGACTCTCCGGGGCGTCAGCATCATATATACGTGTTTGCTCTACCTTGCCGGCCATTACCGCCTGTGTAATGCCCCCGGAGCGGAACTTCCCGAGCAAACCGAGGAACCCACTAACATCACCCCACTCGAGCCAGTGCACTTGGTCAACAACCTCGCCAATTGCCGGTTCTGTAACTCCTTCAATGGCTATGGCGATAACTTTAAGACCCTGAGCCTGAGCCTCCGCCGCTACAACGCGGGGCATCTGCGTGCTGCCGGCGATCAGCGCCAGCGATTCACTTGACGATGCCGTGCTCACTGTTCCGTACGAACTCGACCAGCACCGCAACCTCGGGAGATTCGAAATCTTCCCCGCTGATCATGTCAAGGGCTTGCGTGGTGTTCAGATTGCTACGAAAAAGAAGGCGGAATGCACGCTTGAGCTCCCCAATTGCCACCACTGAAAAATCTCGTCGTTTCAAGCCGACAATATTCAGACCAAATACCTGGCAGTGGTTACCCTGTACCGTACAGTAAGGCACAACATCCTTGGTGGCTCCTGCGTAGGCCGCAACGAAAGCATGCTGACCTACCCGGCGAAATTGCTCAACGCCGGAAAACGCTCCAACGTTAACCCAGTCCTCAATGATTACGTGGCCCGCTAACGTAGCAGCATTTCCAAAAATAACATGGTTGCCAATGATGCAATCGTGCGCCAGGTGACAATAGGCCATAAACAGGTTGTCGGATCCCACCTGGGTGACACCACCACCACCTTCTGTTCCAACGTTTGCAGTTACGAATTCGCGAAACACGTTCCGGTCGCCGGCAACAAGGTAAGAAATTTCACCGTGATACTTAAGGTCCTGCGGAATAGTGCCAATGCACGCGTGTGGAAAGATTTCGCAATCTTCCCCTAACGTCGTATGCCCCTCAACAACCGCATGCGCACCGACTTTTGTTCCACTACCGAGCGTCACATGTTTGCCCACGGTTGCATACGGCCCAATCAATACACCGTCACCCAAGCTTGCTCCGTCTTCAATGACAGCTGTTGGATGGCACAAAGATGTCATTCGCCACCTACCTCAGGCACTTCGACTAACACGGAGAACAAGGTAGCCTCCGCAGCGAGTTCCCCATCCACCGTTGCCCGTGCGTGTACCTGGCAACTCTTTCTTCGAACACGTAGCACCTCAACTTCACACCGGAGCTCATCCCCCGGAACTACTGGGCGACGAAACCTTACTTTGTCAGCACCTGCAAAATACACAAAGTGCCCAGCAGTTATCTCTTCCTCAGTCAAAAAAAGGACGGCAGCAACCTGCCCCATTGCCTCAAGGATTAAGACCCCCGGCATGACAGGGTTGCCTGGGAAATGGCCTTGAAAGAACGGTTCGTTGATCGTCACGTTCTTGATCCCAACAATACGTTGTCGTGGCTCCATTTCCTCGATACGATCGACGAAAAGAAACGGGTAGCGATGCGGGAGGATCTCCAGAATTCGACGAATATCGGCGCTCATCCCTCTTTCTCTTTCTCGCCTGTTTGCATCGCTTCGAGCCGATGCACCCGTCGTCCCAATTCGGGAAGCGTACGCAAGGCAGCTACAACCCGTCGCCACCGAGATGCCTCGAGATGCGGGTACCCGCCTACTTGGCCACCCGCCGGAACTGAACTCGTCACCCCGCTACCCCCAGCTATCATGGCACCATCTCCAACTGTGAGGTGACCATTCAAGCCGGCCTGGCCTCCGATCAGAACGCCTTCCCCAATTTGTGTCGAGCCAGAGACTCCAACCTGGCCACACAGAATGCTATTAGGCCCAACATCGCAATTGTGGCCGATCTGCACAAGGTTGTCGATCTTGGTTCCTTCTGCGATTCGGGTTGTCCCTAACGCAGCTCTGTCTATACAAGCGTTAGCACCAATCTCAACATCATCTCCGACAACAACACCACCGACCTGTGGGATTTTGACATGCATGCCACCTTCGGTCGCGTACCCGAAGCCATCCGAACCGACAACGGCACCCGCGTGAATAACAACCCGGTCACCAATCACAACTGTGGAATATAACGTCACATTGGGCAGCACATGACAATCACTACCCACACGGACCCCAGCAGCAAGAACACAGCCAGCTCCAAGGCGAGTCCTATTGCCAATTTCACAGTTTTCCCCAATAACCGCGCGCGCGCCCACAGATACATCCTCTCCAATCTCTGCGCTATCATCGATCACCGCACTCGGATGAATTGACGATGGGCACTCGTCCTCTGGAAAGAAATGATTGAGAACCTGGGCCACTGCAAGGTATGGGTTCTCTACGCGTATAAAAGCGAGGTTCTCCCTCACGTCACGCGGCGGCTCAAAATCTTTAGCGACTATCACAGCGGCAGCGCCAGTTCCTGAAAGATGGGTCCGGTATTCCCGTAACGCACAGAAGCTAACTTCGGCCGCGGTCGCGTCTTCGAGCCTGGCGATACCTAGAATCTGTCCATCGGCATCGCCTTCGAGGACCCCTCCCGCCAAGCGAGCTAGCTCGCCGAGGGTTATCAGCTCTCTCTTCTCACGGCCGTCAGAATGTGGTGCCAATCGCAAACTCGAAGGTCGATGCCTGCTCACCAAATTGCCGCAGGGGATCGAGGTTATAGGCCCAGAAAAACCGGAAGGGAACATTGAAAACCGGCATAAATACGCGGAATTCTAGACCTGCAGTTTTTCGAAGTTCCTGCCATATTTCATTGAATGGACCGTCCCAGGCGGCTCCAGCATCGTGGAACACCGCAACGCGTACGGGGTCCGCAATTGAGAAAATGTACTCAATATTGTACTGAAATGCCCGCGTACCCCCTAGAATGTGGCCAAATTGGTCAATCGGCCCAATCGCCCGGAGCTGGGTGCCGCGCACCGAATTACTCCCACCAAGAAAAAAGCGTTCGAATATTGGAACGGTTTCCATATCGCCCATAGGCTGAACCACACGCCCTTGGATATTGAAAGCGAAGATTTGCGAGGCTCTCGCACCGATACCACGGCCCAAGACTTTCGTCGGCTTATACCAAGTGGTCGTAACGATACTCTTCAGAAATTGTAGCGATCCCCCAAGCGCCCCCCCGGCATATTCAAATGACGCGGTATGGCGCCGGCCCCGACTCGGATTATATGGGTTGTCTACCGAGTTAAAGATGAGATTTGGCCGTACGCTGCTAGTCGTGCGCTTACCCTCCATAAGAAACATCGACTGAAACATGTAACTGGACATTCCATAAAAAGAATTACTGAGGTCGCCGATATCAATATCTGAGTAGTTGTACTCCAAGTAGAGCGTGGTGAATTCGTTCCGGTCAAGCGGAAAGCCAGTACGAACCGACATGCCAGCGGTAGCTTGTTGGAAGTCAATATATTCAAGCTTCGACTGGTAGAGATCGAAACCAAAACGAATGGCTTTATTGAACAAGTAGGGTTGCAAGAACGAAAATCGAGCCTGCGTCGTTCGGCCTCCAAACTGGCCGGAGAAAGACAGAGTCTGACCCCGCCCAAAGAGGTTTCGGGTCGCGTACCCAAGTTGCACGAAAGCACCCTCAAGAGCTGAAACACCGCCGCCGAAACTAACTTGGTTTCGCCCAACTTCCGTAATCCTGAGCTTGATATCGACCTCGCCGGACTGTGATTCCATGGCTCCTAATTGCGTCGGATCAAATTCCTGCCCGGGGGCAAGGGTCGCTAAGCTCGGATCCTCGACAATCGTAACTTCTTCTTCGATATTGCTGAAATATCCAAGCTGCTGAATTCTGTACTTGCTAGCTTGGACGCGCTGCTGGCTCCACAAGTCATTCTCGTTGATGCGCAAATTACGACGCATAACATAGTCGCGCGTATTCGTATTGCCTTCGAACTCAACACGGCGAACGCTATATACCGGATTTTCAGTTATTAAATACTCAACATCGGCAGTAGCGTTTGCGGCATCCGGAATTGGAATCGGAGCGACGACCACCTGAAAGTAACCAAAATTGCTATATATGTTCTCCATAGCAGTTGTCGCATCCACGAGCCCCTTAATGTCCAGGATGTCACCTTCGTTGAGCGGGACCAATGCCGCTAGCGCTTCATCCGGGAACCGTTCGTTGCCCTCAACAAGGATCTTGCCCAGACGGTACTGAGGGCCTTCATTAAGGGGGATTTGAACATACAGCCGCCGCGTATCGCCCATCGGCCAGGGTCGGTCGATTTCGTATACCTCCACCTCTGGGGCCCCGATTTCAATTTCGAGATAGCCTAGCCGGCGGTATTCGTTGGCAAGGTTCTGCTGGTCGAACTCGAACCCCGCCGGCGAATAACGATCATTCTTGGTCAAAAACGAAAGAAGCCAATGCTCCCCGGTCTTCTTTGTTATCCACCGCAACTCTCGTTGGCTAAATGCGGTGGCACCCTCAAAGTAGACATTTTCGATGCGTACTCTGTCACCCTCCACAACATCGAAAACAACATCCACACCAGAAGAACCATCCAGCGGCGGTTGCTCGGAATAGTTAACCTGTACAAATTGAAGCCCTTCTTCCCCTTGAAGCATAAGAGTCAGGACTTCCTCGGCACGGGACATCCTGCGGCGATCGATCGGTTGGTCTAGAGCGATCGGTATCTCAAGTAGTTCCATCCGTTCTAAGAGGTCGTCCTTGTTTCCATCTTCCGTGCCCTCGAAACGAATATCACGAAGGATAGGGCGCTCAATTACTTCGAGTCGTATTCCGACCCCTCCGTCAACACGCTCCCAGCTCATCTTGATATCGTCAAAAAAGTCGGAGTTGAGCATGGTACGAAAGTTCTGCTGTGCCGTGGCCCAATCAAAGGCATCACCTTCAACGAAACTCAGGAAAAACTTGACAGTCTCGTCTTCGAGCGACGTGTTTCCGTCAACTCTAATTTCGCGAATGATTTCGCCCTGTGGGGCCTCTACCTGCTGCCCCGCGCGCAGCCTTGGTTTCACAATCGATGGGAACAAGCTCCAATACATGCTCGTCACCCGTGGTGCCTCATGAGCTGAGGCGTCCTCATTCATTCCTGCGTCAGATCGCATCGCAGCGGGGCCTTCGATTGGCAGCCCGAAGGCACTGGAAGGCAGTCCGGACATGCCCGTAATCGCCACCGCTACCAGTCCGACGTTCAGAAGTCGACTCATAGCAGTGGAATCGGAATCCGTTCGCATCGAAATCGAACTCATCATAAGGAATAGCTGGCTGGCTCGGTTGAGCCTTGTGAATTTTAGCCCAAATCTCTGCAACATGCTGAAACGGCACGGTACCCAAAACAACACCACAATGAGAGCACGCAACTATTTAGCTACCGGCTGCCCCTCCTCCTCCGGCTTGTAAATCTGCAAGAGGAGGTCATGGTCACCCACGCTTATACCGACACGATCCCCGGCCTCAACATTGCCCCGAATAAGCTGCTCCGCGAGCGCGTCCTCTATGTATTTCTGGATCGCCCGACGTAGCGGTCGTGCGCCATAAGTTCGATCAGCACAAGTCTGGTCCACCATCCATCGGTATGCCTGGTCGTCCAACTCCACCCGGATGTCCTTCTCCGCCAGGTTCAAATTGACGTCCTTTATCATTAAACGAACGATCTTCACGAGGTGCTCATCACTTAGCGCATGAAACACAATGGTTTCGTTGATACGATTTAAAAACTCCGGGTTGAATGTCCGCTTGACCTCTTCAAGGACACGGGCTCGCATCTCCTTGTATCCGGCGTCTTCATCGTCGGCGCGGAATCCGAGCCCTCCTCGCCGCTGAATATAACGAGCGCCGACATTCGAGGTCATGATCAAGATGCAGTTCTTGAAGTCGACGGTATTATTCAGCGAATCAGTCAGGTGACCCTCCTCGTAGACTTGAAGCAGAACGTTAAATATCGACGGGTGAGCCTTCTCGATCTCGTCTAGCAATACAATGCTGTAAGGCTTCCTCTTGATGCGCTCAGTGAGCTGTCCGCCTTCTTCATGACCTACATAACCTGGCGGTGAGCCAATGAGCTTCGAGACCGAATGCTTTTCCATGTATTCCGACATATCGAAACGTACAAGGGCGTTCTCGTCACCAAACAGGAATTCTGCAAGAGTGCGTGCAACCTCGGTCTTCCCTACCCCGGTCGGGCCAAGAAACAAAAAAGAGCCCATCGGACGTTTAGGATCCTTCAGGCCAGCGCGCGCGCGTCGGATCGCGCGCGAAACGACTTCGACAGCCGGCTCTTGCGCCACGATACGTTCATGGAGCTCGGCCTCCATATTTAAAAGTTTGTCGAGCTCCTCTTCCTGTATCGAGCTGATAGGAATACCAGTCCAATTAGAAACTACGCGATCCACGTCTTCTTTTGAAACAACAGGCGGCTTAGACTCGTTTTCTTCACTCGCCAACCGCGCCCTCAGAGTGTCCAGCCTTTCTCGCTCCTGCTGCTCCTGGTCGCGGTAATAGGCGGCTTTCTCAAACTCTTTCTCATTGATCGCAGCATCAACCTGCTCGGCTATAGACTGAAGCTCCGCCTCAATCTCCAAAAGCTGCTCAGGCGCCACGGCAGACGCTAACTTGACTCGAGCACCCGCTTCGTCGATAACATCAATGGCTTTATCGGGCAAAAAACGATCACTAATGTAACGATTGCTCTGGTAAACCGCGGATTGGATCGCTTCATCGTTGTAAACGACACCGTGGTACTTCTCGTACCTATCACGGATTCCATAAATAATCCGTAACGTTTGATCTTCGGTGGTAGGACTGACCTTCACACCCTGGAAACGGCGTGATAATGCACGGTCCTTCTCGATATGCTTGCGGTGCTCCTTCGGGGTCGTAGATCCCAAACACTGCAGTTCACCACGTGACAGCGCCGGCTTCAGTATGCCCGCGGCATCCAATGAACCCTCGGCAGATCCCGCGCCCACCAGCGTGTGCAATTCGTCGATAAAAACTAGGACGTCTCTGTTCGCGCCTAGCTCCTTCATGATGCTCTTGAGCCGTTCCTCAAACTGACCACGATACTTAGTTCCCGCGACCACAGAGGAAATATCTAGTGCTAGGATCCGTTTGCCATGCAGGAATCGTGGCACGTTACCGGTAACAATTTTGCGTGCCAGCCCTTCCACGAGAGCTGTCTTGCCAACGCCAGGCTCACCAATTAGTACCGGGTTGTTCTTAGTCCGTCGACACAAGATCTGAATAACACGCTCCAGTTCCTGCTCACGTCCAATCAACGGGTCGAGCAATTTCTTCGCCGCCAACTCCGTTAGATCACGGGAGAACTCCGCGAGGAACGGAGTGTCCTTCTTCTTTTCACTTAGTGTTTCTTCCTTGAGAAGGTAAAGCAGGTCCTCCCGGGCAGTAGTCAAACGCATCCCCTTTTCCAGTAAGATACGCGATGCTAAGGCCTTCTTTTCTCGCAGTAAGCCCAAAAGGATGTGTTCTGTTCCGATGTACTTATGGAACATCTTCTCAGCTTCCTCGGCCGCATAAGCAAGAACACGTTTGGACTCCACCGACAAAGGAATCTCTACCGAGGTTGAGATCTTCTCGCGCACACGGGTACGCGCCTCTATTTCGCTACGGATCTCGTCCGGCTCAATCTTTGAACGCCCCAGGAGGTGCCCGGTCAGGCCATTATTCTCCCTGATCAAGCCGAGCAAGAGGTGCTCAGTCTCGATCGTACGGGAGCCCAACTGGCTAGCCTCGTAACGGGCAAAGAATATGACGCGCCTTGCGCGCTCAGTATAGCGCTCAAACATGGCTAGTCGGCCAGGGCTTGCAAGGCCAAATCTCCGGCTCTGCCTGGACCCGTGCCCCTGGCATTTGCACAAGCCACTGATGACAGTCGAAGAGCCGCAGCACGACCCAAGTATAACGGACGTTCGCTTGCCTCAACAAGATAAAGAAACGGTGCTTACTCATACGATCGTGGCTGCACTCCCACTGGTTTCCTGGGTATCGGGGAACAAGGTCGTAGGCTACCACCGGGTTGCATCTCCAGGACCTTGTCAAATCTCTCCACTAATGCCGCGTTGTGCGTGGCCATGAGAATCGCTGCACCGCATTGCTGTTGGACGTCTTCAAACACTTTCATCACTCTCAAGCCTGTATCTACATCTAGATTCCCGGTGGGCTCGTCAGCTAAAACTAAACTCGGCCTGCTCACCAAGGCTCTCGCGATCGCCACCCTCTGCCGTTCTCCACCAGAAAGCTGGGATGGGAAATGATGGCTACGCGCTTTAACGCCGACCTGGTGAAGTAGTTCGGTTGCCCGCTCACGCGTGTCACTGCTGTGTTCCCGGGCAATAAGCAACGGCATCATTACATTCTCCAGGGCAGTGAATTCCGGGAGTAGCTGAAAGAATTGAAAAACGAAGCCTACTTCATGGTTGCGGTACTGGGCCAGGGCTGGTTCGTCCATATCATCTAGCCGTTGTCCGCGGAAGGAAATTGACCCAGTGTCCGGGCAATCAAGCCCACCTAGGAGATGCAAAAACGTGCTCTTGCCTACCCCGCTGGCACCAAACACGGCGACACGCTCTCCGCTATCTATACTTAAGTCAACAGCAGAGAGCACCTGAAGCATCCCGTCCCCCGAGGGGTAGCTCTTCGCAACCCCCTGGACTTCAATCATGGCTTCAGCCATCAAGAACTCGTACTACTCATAACGCAACGCTTCAACTGGGTCGAGCCGACTGGCACGCCAGGCTGGATACAGCGTTGCAACGAAGGAGATCGCCACTGCCATCAGTGCTATAACGGTGAAATCGGCCGGGCGAACGATGAACGGGACATGTGTCAAGTAATAAACCTCGGCAGGCAATGAGATGATCCGATAATGATCGGCAAGCCATGACGCTCCAATTCCCAGCCCTAACCCCGTCGCCGTTCCCATCAAACCAATAAACAGGCCTTGGAATATAAACGCGTACAGAATGCCGAGCCGAGTCGCCCCCATCGAAAGAAGAATGCCGATGTCCCGGTTCTTCTCCATAACCATAAGGACAAGCGTAGCAACGATGTTCAGCGCAGCAACAAAGACGATAAGGCTAATGGTAACGAACATAGCCAGGCGTTCGAGATTAAGCGCCGCGAAAAACAGACTGTTCATCTGTCTCCAGTCCTGCATCACATAATCCGATCCTAGCCGTTCCCGCAGTTCACGCATAACGGCTTCAGTTCCGTAGATATCTCCAACGCGAATCTCCACAAAAGATACCTGTCCTGGCCCATCTGGCCTTTCCGGGTCCCGGAAAGCGCTGAACATTTCTTGTGCGGTTCGCAAATGGACTAGAACCCAAGCTGTGTCGTACTCAAACATCCCGGCATCAAAAATTCCGGCGACGCGAAGTCGTTGAAATTTCAGCCCCCCGACCCCCAGTGGTGTAATCCTGTCCTGGTCATAAATCAATACCTCTAGTTCGTCGCCAACACGAAGCAGCATACTGTCGGCCATGCCACGGCCGATCAACGCTCCATCCAAT
>PCAP01000059.1 GCA_002731215.1 Acidobacteriota bacterium
ACTAATCACAGCAATGCGACCGTCCTCGGAGACCTTCACATCGTTGACTGTTCGTGCATCGACGTGAATGGCATCGATGATTACCATGTTGCTTGGGTCTGTCACATCCCAGATGTAGGCGTGACCCTCGGCGCCCCAGGTACCGGTGATGGCGTAGTCTTTGCCGTCGACACCCTCCCAGATCCACAGGTCCGATGTGGCACGGTCACGCACCGCGCCATGACCCACAAGTTCGATCTCCCTTGCCATGTTGCGGGGCTCGATCTCCAACGTGGTCATGCTTACTTGATCGCCAGCGTTGGCGATAATGACGTATTCGCCTGCGACATCAGCGACAAAGCGGCCATCATCGGTGATCAGGCCTGACGAGGCCTCTCCTAGGTTGTAGTCGACTGTGCGTGCCTGAAACGAATACTGAATTGGAATCCCGTCTACTTCATTGCCATCGGTGTTGAGTGCGCGCGCGTTTATGTGCACGACATCGCCAGTACGCGCCTTGTTTGTCTGTGGATTCATCTCGATATGCACAGTTGGGTTCTTTTCGACGCTCATCGGCAAGCTGATCGAAGCCGATTCCGCGCTCGCTGTAATCGTCGCTTCACCTGAGGCGAGCAAACTGATGCGGCCCAGCGCCGTGACCTCGGCAACTGTTGTGTTGGTGCTCTGGAACATTACGGCGACGTCGGTTCGGTTGGCTCCGGAGCGATCGGTCAAGGTGACCTCGGGCCGAAAGTTTGTTCCGGTGTAGAAGCGCGACGGAGCGGCATCGAACTCGATGTTGCTGATCGGTGGGGCTGCCACGACAACGGGGATCATCGCTTGCACTCGTGCCGGGGCACGCCGGCCGGTCTCATTTGGGTCCATTGGCACACGTGCCATGATCTGAAACTCGCCTGGTCGATAAGCCTCGACTTGTCCGGTTGGAGTAACCCCCAACGCCCGACGTGCCGTTGAGAGGAAAACCACTGTGGCACCCTCAACCACATTGCCGTCAGCGTCTTTGACGATAGCGGAGACCTCGGCGGTATCACCGACTTCGAGAGTCAGAGACTCGGGCGTGATAACAATTTCTATCGCTTGCGCATCCTGCTGGTGGGCGATCGCAGGGGCGACGAGCATCGATACGAGTACAAAAGCGGAAAATGTGCGAAAGGCTTTCACTGGAGTCCTCATGCTGACAGAGAAATGAATAGTATGGCTGCGTACATCGAAAACTAAGTTTGCCACTGGGGGGCCGGATCTACAACAGGTGGCCTGGTTGGGCGAGACTCTTAGTCAATCACTAGTGTTCCCGTTCTTCTTTACCAGAGAACCGATAGAGCTAGGAAGGGGAAGTAGGCTGAGGGTCGGCGCCAATTTCGATGACGCCATCGTCACTAATCGACACCCAATCGGCCGACTCAAGTTTGTCGAAATCGTCTTCGTCGACCATCAAGACTGGGAAGCTGATGTCGTACAGTTCGTTGGCAACGATCGAAGCTAGAGCGAGGAATGACGCCACGCCCGTCGTGATGATGGCGGCTGGTGATTTCCCCCGACGCACCGCTTCAAGCAGCACAGCGGTTGAGGTGCTTGACCCCTTGGTATGGGGTATCGCGATAATTCGATTAGCCCCGATATGGCCAACGAGGGGGTGACGACGGTCGATGATCTCACCCGTATTCTGGTCATAGCCGCCCCAGAAACTTAGCGGCTTGTCGCTCCACAAAGCCGGACCGGTGGCTTTACCTTCGACCAGTGTCTTCCCTTGGATGAAATCGCCCATGCCTAACTATCCCAGAGCGAGTTGTTCGTTTGCACCCTACCGCTGATGGCTGAACGGACGCAGTCAGCCATGCTCCCAAAGGCTACCTCGGCGTCGAGCAGTCCAGGCGAGTAATAAGCATATTTCGCCGAGTTTGTCATTAGATGTCGAGTCTCTGGGAATAACATCGGGGTAGTAAGAATGCAGGTATCTACAGTCACTTTGCCGCCGAAAGCCTCGAGCGTGTCGAGCATCCCCGCCTCACGCGCCAGCTTTACCATCGCGCGGCTTGACGTCACCAGGAAATCAACGCCGGTGTGGCATTGTTGTCCTTCAAGCATGGGCGCGAGCTTGCGGAACTCAGCGAAAGAGAAATGTGGGCTGCCGAGAACTACCATGTCCAGTGATTTGCCCTGGGAACTATCGAGTTCGGAGCGAATACGGCGCAGGTCACGGAGGTTTATGTCATGCACCTCGGTGGGTTCGTGACCTTGGAACGCTTCAGCAAGGGTTAGCGCCTCTGGTGTTTGCCCCACGATGTGAAACAAGTGCACGGCACCAGAACTGGCGCCACCAGCGCAGATGGCCTTAAGGTGGTCTTCGGCCAGCTCAACCGTGAGGCCTTCAACAACTGGTACGCGATCGTCGGCGATTGTGCCAAGCAAGTGGCCGAGAACTGGCGCAAACGAATCATCAGTTTGCAGATCCTCGGGGATGTCAATGAGCTTGAGCAGTATCTCGCCGGCCCGGTTCTCATTTAGATGCAGGCCAACAGCAGGTACCCGCCCGGTGATGGCGGCGCATACGTCGAGGAGGTCCGGATACTGGATGGTGCGTGCCCCAAGTACTGAGTTAGCAAAAGCAACTGCGTTTGATTCACCCCAAGCTATTTGCTCGCCAAACGATGGCTTCTCAGACACCTGATACGGAGCGCAGGTCCACGTCGCCTCGGTACCCATGCTCTGGTAGGCGATCATCTGGCGATGTGCCTTCTCTGCCCACTCTGGTGGTACCGCCCAGTCTTGCCAGCCATGCTCATCAACGCCGCTGACGTTGAGAGTGGTAGGAACTACGACCTTGGCATCCATGTGGGCGAGCTTCTCAGCAAACTCAAGTGTCGCATCACCTTGAAAGAGCGTACTGTCGATGTGGGCACGGGTGATGTCAATCATTTCTGAAGCACTCTGGATTTCGCCAATGCGCACGAGAATCGACATCGCAAATTGCGATGCTTCGCCCAGGTCCCCGGCAAGACAGGCGCTATCGAATTCGGAAAGGTTCATGGGTTGCGAATGCTATTCGGGAGCGAATAACTCAGGGAGCATGCTGACCCTGATAGGATCCCGATGAAAGTGTCATCAAGATACACGATCTTTGGATGAGATGATGCTGAAAGAGGTGCGTTGGAGGTCGATTTTGACTGCCGTCACCGCGAGCTTGGTGTTTGTGGCGATGGGTCCTGTGATTGCCTTTACGCAAGAGCCGATTGGTAGTTCGGTCTTTGGAGCTGGTGCCGGCTCGATTATGGGGGAAGTTCGCTACGAAGGTGATCCTCCGGCCCCGACCGTGGTTTCGATGACGCAGGATGCCTTCTGCATTGCATCACATAGCAGCGAAACCATCCCTTCCAAACGTCTCGTAGTTAACAACAATGGCACGCTTCGCTGGGTCTTCATCTACATTCGTGAGGCCATTACTGGGACGCTACCGGTTGGTGAGCCTGCGCCCGTCATCCTCGACAAGGTTGGCTGCGTGTACCAGCCACATGTGCTTGGCATGCAGGCCGGTGCTTCGATCCGAATCGTGAACTCTGACCCGACACTGCACACTGTGCACTTGGTGGCTGCTAATAATCCATCATTCAATATTGCCCTTCCACAGCCCGGGATGAACATCGAGCGCGTCTTGGACGCCCCAGAGGTCATGATTCCTGTGCGCTGCAATGTTCATCCGTGGACCCAGGCGTACATTGGTGTCATACCTCACGCATTTTTCGCGACCACCGGAGAAAATGGACGTTTCGTGATCGATGGAGTTCCCCCCGGTGCCTATGTGCTTGAAGCTTGGCACGAGCTTCTGGGCCGGCAGGTGATTCGTGTCGTTGTTGAAGATGAGAAGGAGTCCGAGACGCGATTTAATTTCACTATTCGAAACTGACACACTGCATGGTTTTCTGGAACCAGCTAGTGGTTAGAACTATTGCTCCCCCTTGAGCACTGGCAGCAAAGGTACATGTAAGGCGCCTGCGACTGCCAAAGCGCTTGATACCATCCCGACGACAAAGACAGCGACGAGAATTAGCCCAAGCGAATTCCACGGCAAGTCGAAGCCCACGCCAGCGAACCGCGGCGCGATAGCCATCAGTGCAGATATGCTCCCAATAGTGGTGCCGAGCATTAGAAGAAAAGCATTTTCGGTCAACACCATTCGAGTCAACACGTTGCGACGGAACCCGAAGGCGCGCAACGTTGCTAGCTCGGCACGGCGTTCGATGACGTTGCGAATCAGCGCCACCGCGAGCCCTATTGTGCCGAGCAAGAGCCCGAGACCGCCGAGAAGTTGGAACGTTGCCAGGTAGGTGTTCTGTACAACCAGAAAGTCTGCTAGTAGCTGATCGGTTCGTTCGGCATCGAACCCATAAGGCCCGAGAGTACGCTCAAGAGCCTTAGCGATGGCGTTTGCTTGGGTGGGGATACTTGTTCCGGTGACTTCGCCATTCATGCCTAAGGGGAACCCAGCTAAATCGAAGAGGAACGTTGAGTATCCGCTCTGGCTCGGAAAATGTGCCAGCAGGTTTTCTTCAGAAATCAACAGCTCGCTGCGGAAGATGCTTTCAGTAAAAGTGCCGACGATTCGCAGATGAAGCGGTTGACCATATTCATTCTTTACAATCAGTTCGTCGCCGAGGCCGAGATGGAGGATCCATTGCACCGAGTTGGCGTCGCCGAGTACTGGGACAATGTTTGGGCCGAGGTCCTGATAGAGCAATGCCCAAGGGTTGTCCGGATCTTGGTTCCCCACCTTAGAATCTAGGTTCGATGGCGGAAGGAAAGTCGCGAAGCTGAAGCCTCCTCGCTCTACCAATTCCGGGCTAGCGCCAAGCAAGCGTGGATTTTGTGGCTGGTAGAGGTTCAAACAACTGGCGTCATCTCCGGGAACAGCACGCAGGGGGAAGATTTGTGCGCCTCGAAGCAGGTTCTCATCATCGCGGGAGAAGCCGAGGTCAAAGCGGCCATCCTGCGAATTTAGGTCTTCATGAAGTGGAATCTCGGAAGTAGCGTAGAGAGCGAAGCCCCCGGTTCCCGAGTTCATTGTTTGGGATTCACCTGTTGGGTCACGGTAGTTTGCAGCCACCGTGACGATCACGAAGGACGCGACCGCAACCAGCGCTACACAGAGGATGCTGCGCCCAGGGTTCCAGGCACTGTTGCGGGTTGCCATGCCAAAGAAGGCCTTGGTTACCGACGGCCCAAGGTGGCCGTGCGAACCGCGACACCATTCGGAAAACAAGGCAAGACCGGCACCCAGAAAAGGAACCCCGATCGTTCCGAAGACCATTGGGTCCATCGCCCTGCCGGGAACGAAGGCGAGAACTAGCATGACAGTCGCGAACGCCGCACTGATTGCTGCAAAGCTGAGACGCAGTCGGCGTCGAGATGTGGAGGAACCAGTGAGGCGAAAGACGGAGCCTCTCAGAAGCAATGCCGCTGGAATCTTTCCGAGCCGCTGAACGGTGAACCAGATTACGCCGAGAACAACGACCATTGAGATCAGCCAACCTGCTGCAAGGCTTATCGGCATAACGTGGAGTGTCAGCATCGATGTGCCGACCGCTGGCAGCCATAGAGTTCGCAACCCGAGCATCATGAGCGCCGCATAGCCGACACTGGCAACTAGGCCAACGAGCGCGCCTATAGTGGCTACGATGCTGCCTTCCACCAGCAACCGGCGATGGACGTGCTTGAGGGTGTAGCCCACCGACAACAACAAGCCGATTTCCTCAGTGCGAGTTTCAACCCCAAGGCTGAAAAGAAGGCCTACGAGAATCGTTGCAGAGGCGATAAGGAAAAAGCTAAAGGCGATGAACAGGCCGCTGAAATCGGTTGACCCGGTGGCGGCTCGCAAACCGTCGGCCCGAACTTCAAGAAAGCGCATGCCGAACTGGTCGAGGTTCAGTCGCGCGAGCATCGTCGTCTCGAATAAAGTCTCAAACTCGTCGATCTGAACGGCGTCCGGGGGGGTCATCCGAACCGACGTGACGACACCGTACCTCGTGCTCCACAGCTCGTCGGCCTTTTGTTCGTTGACAAAGGCTTTTGGTGTGGTGGCATACTCGTCCCAGTAGTCCTCGTCTACGGTTCGAATGCGGCGAAGGTCGACGGGGAATGGCGGATCCCAATCGGCGATATTTTCGGTGTCCTCGATGCCTGGGTAGTCAGGGGTTAGGCGTCGGTCGTTGCCGAGACCGCTCATCGAGACAACGCCAGAAACGACGAAATCGGTTGTCTCAAGCTCAAGCTCTTCGTAAGGTCCGACGACGTAGTACTCCATTCGCAAGGTGTCTCCGGCTTCCGCTTTGACGTCGTTGGCGACCCATTCGTTGATGAGGATTTCGTTGCCAGTTGGTATAGGGGCTGGCTCTCCGGATATAAGCGTCAGGGACGCAATTTCGGTGGACACCCCAGCGAGGGCAGAGATGGTCGAGTAAGGGACTGAACGACCGTCGACCTCCATCGTGGTCGCCAGATAACTGGTGACGCGGGTGACTGAGGCGTCGACTTCTTTAGCGGTTTCTTCGACCGCAGCCAGTGTTAAGGGCCGCAGCACGTACTCATTACTCTCGACCAGGGCCACGCTGTGATGTTGTTCGATGCGTAGGCCAAGATCCCCAAGATTCAACACACCGCGAAGTAGATCTCCGGTGGTTGTTGTGAGTTCTATCTGCTCGGCACCAGTGGTTTTTAGTGCTTGGTTCTGTCCGACTAGAACAGCGTTGACGTTGCCCTCCTGGTCGATTTCCCGTTGCAGGGCATCGAGCTCAACGTAGGCGTTCGACGGAAAAGCTTGGTGCTGTGCTAGGCCGAATCGGCCGATCCCAGCGTCTGGGATTATCCTGGCAATCGTCGCGCGGATGGTCCCAAATGTCTCGCTGTTTTCTTTGTTCCCAAGCAGGGTGTCATCGGGAATGTTGTCGCGGGTTCGGAAACTTAATAGAACCGTGTCGCCGACCTCGGCCCCGAGTTGGTTATGTAACATTTCGTTGATAATTGCCGACGGGAAGATTTGCCCAGCCGGCTTGTCAAAAACGAGCGGATCGCCATCGAACATCGCGCTGAATCGCTCGTCAATGCCAAGAACGTTCACCTGAGAGGCGCGCGTCCCGGTTTCAATTTGAACAGCGGTACCCGGGAGTAAAATTACGGGAGCAGCGCCGCTGTGCACAGAAGCGAAACCGTCCGATTCTTTTAGGCGGTCGACAAGGCTTTGTGGGAAGAATCGCTCTACGACTAGCGCCAGTTCTATATTGCCGAGACGGTCGAGCGTCATGTCACGCAAACTGCCCCGCACGGAATCACCGACAATCAAGGCGCCGGTGAGGACAGCGGTATTGACTGCTGTCGCAAGCAACACTGCGAAATTAAGTTTCCAGAAGTAGGCTAGAGCGCGCAGCATGACTTACCCAGGTTTCCGGTGATGCTCACACGCGCGCGTCCTCGCATAACCCATCCCGGAGTTCGACATGTTGTGAGAATCGACCAGCGAGTTCCATGCTATGGGTCACAACGATAAGCATATTGTTTGCCTGCGTGTGTAGCTCTGAGATCAACTCGGCGACGGACGAGGCTGTTTCGACATCTAGGTTCCCAGTGGGCTCATCGCATAGAAGGAGCCCCGGTTGCTTTATCAGGGCACGGGCAATCGCCACCCGTTGGCGTTCACCACCAGACAATTGTGCTGGACGGTGATCAAGGCGGTGCGAGAGACCGACATGCTCGAGCAACTCGGTGGCTCGAGCGCGGACGTTGTTGTCGCCTGGAAAAGCAAGGGCTGGGATTAATGTGTTTTCGAGCACCGAGTACTGCGGTAACAAGTGGTGGTCCTGGAAAACGAAACCGATGTTCTCGTTACGGAATCGAGCAAGGTCGGGTTCTGACATTGCAAAGGGATCCGTATCCAGGATTGCGACTGATCCCGAACTTGGCTGATCGAGTGTTCCGATGACGTGCAATAGGGTGCTCTTGCCAGAGCCAGAGGGGCCTGTAATGGCAAGCGAATTGCCGGGCTGCATTGATAGTGAGATGCCACGCAGCACTTCGACCCGGCCAGCATTATCCTCGTATACGCGCGTGACATCGGTGAGGTGCAGGCCGCTTCTGTTCATGCGTCACTTGCTATGGCTTGGACAAACCAGTCGGGAATCTCAATCGGTTCGGGACTCCGGTCCGGGTGCATGGCGCAGCACACCGAAGTCGTCTTGCCCTGGGCCAAGAGTGTATCCTCGCGCCAAAATTCGAAGCCATATGTCATCGACTTCACCCCGCGTCGCACAATCCGTACGTTGATTTGGAGAACATCGCCGAAGCGTGCCGGTGATTTAAAGTCGCAGGTTGCTGCGACTCGTGGCCAGCTGATGCGAACACCGTCGACGGTGCGATCGATGTTGGTGCCGCGAGCACGGAGAAACTCGTGCTCGGCGTTTTCCATGAACACGAAGAAACGCGAGAAGTGAACTATTCCGCCCATATCGGTGTCGGAGTACTCGATGCGTCGCTGGTACGTGAATCTTTCCATTAGGTTGCCTTACCCTTTGTCGTGGCGGCGGGCCCATTAGCATCGCCCCGTGACTCTTCTAGCCACTTACGATAAACGCCCAAGGTCGCGTCGGCCATGGCGGTATCGGAAAATCTCTTGCGCACCGCATCTGCCCCACGTCTGCCAAGCTCGTAGCGATATTGTGGTGCACGCATGAGTTCCTCGAGCTTATCTGCAAGCGACTCGGTTGATCCCGGTTCGAAGAGCAGACCGCCCCCAGTTGCTGCGATCATCTCGGGGAACGAGCCATGAGCCGGCTGCACGACCGGGGTGCCGTTGGCGAGTGCTTCAAGGACGAAGAGCCCTTTGGGGTCGCTATAGGTTGTCGGTACAGACAACACATCCACGGTCTGCAAGAAGTCGATCTTTTCGTCACGATTTACCTCGCCAGCGTAGTCGAAAACTTCAGCCAGGCCGAGCTCGTCAACGCGCTTCTTGATGTCCTGGAAATAAGTTTCGTCACGTTTGCCCAGGTAGCCGGCTACATGCAGCCGTAGATCTTTTATATCGACTTTCTTACAAAGTAGCGCGAATGCCTCGACTAGCCTGTGTAGGCCTTTTTCCGGGCAGATTCGTGCTAGGTAGCCAACAACGAACGGGGAGGAAGTACTGCGCAAGCTTTCTGGCGGGACTTCGTCAACTGTTGTGCCAGGCGATTTTGGCGACGGTGGAGCACCCTGGTGGCCTTCTAGCTTGATCCCCAATGGCACGACATGTATGTGCTGGGGATCGACGTCGAGATACTTGCCCATGAAACTAGCGTAGTAGTTGCAGGTTGCCACCAACCCGTCCACGATGCGCGCATGAGACCGAAGCTGCTCATGCACTTGACTCTTATACGGCTCGGAAAGCGCGCCGAGGAAAATGTCTTCGCCCTGTAAGGAGCACAAAACGGGCACCCTGATTTCACGCTTGATTGGCCCTGCGAGCCCTAGAAACATTGAGTTGGTGATATGCACAATGTCGGGTTTAAAGTCGTCTCGAAGCCAACTGACCAGTTCCTTTACTTCGCGCTGTTGGTTTCCCGTCTCGCCTTTAGCTACTGACAGTGTCATATCGCCTAGCTTGGTTGCATCGATCGCACCACTAAGCCCAGAGATCCAGGTCAATAGCTTTGGGCGATCCAGTATCCAGTGAAGTGGCTCTGGAATGTGTCGGAACGCTGGCGACTTTTGCTCGAGAAAAACATTAACCGCGCCGTAGAAAACACGATCGATGCTGACGTCCTCCTCGTCTGTACGCGTCGGAGTGTAGGTCGGGATCAAGGCTACCTCGTGCCCCTTCGCCATTAGTGCCGCCGCTAGCGTGTTGTCGTGCAAGCAACTGCCGCAGTACATACCGGCTGCCCCAGCGGTGATGTATGCGACCTTCATGCCGGGAAGAACTTTCTTACCGTGGCATCGCACGGAGGGCTCGACAGCAGCGAGCCGACCAGCATTGCTAACACCGAGGCAGTCACGATTACTGCGACCGGCATAATGCCGGTACCACCGACCGAATAGTCGGGCTGACCCCAACCTTGGATGAAGTAGTAGGTCCACAATGCCGCGACAGTGAGTAGCGACGCGAACGCACCGAGTTTTGTACTGCGTCGCCAGAAAAGCGCCGCAACTATGATCGGGAAAAGCCCAGCGAACCCTGTGAACGACCATGTGCCCATTGCGAAGATGCTCGTGCGGGTAATTAGCGACAGCAAATAGGTCACAACGAGTATGCTGGCGACAAAGATACGGCCGACGAGCACCTGCTGCTGATCAGTCATCTTCTGATCGTAGCCGTAGTGGAGCACGATGTCTTTGGTGAACATTGTTCCAAGCGATAGTGCCTGTGAATCGAGTGAGGACATTACCGCCGCGAAAATACCGGCACCAAGAAGGCCTGCGAGGAATTCCGGCGCATGAGCTTCGATTAATCGCACCATGATCGCGTTCGACTCGGGAACTGTGAGTTCCGGGAAATTGATGTTGCCGAGAACGCCGAGCAAAACACTCGGGATCCAGACGACCGCAATGCATAGGGGGTAGGCAACCACGCTGGTACGGAAGTGGCGCAGCTTGCTGGCGGTTAGCCAGTGCATAAACAAGTGCGGAAACATGCCGGCCGACAGAGGGATGAACAAGAAGGTGAGATAGGTCACCGGACTGTAGTTTCCTTCGCGAACTAGCAGGTCAGGGCGTACTCTTGCGATACGCTCGAACGCTGGCCCTAGACCACCCATGGCGTTGGTGACGTAGACGAACGTCACCGTACCAAGGGTCATGAAAACTAGTGTCTGGAAAGTGTTTGCCCAGGCCGTACCTCGCAAGCCACCGTAAGTTACGTAGGTCATCACCACTGCGGATACCACCAGGCCCCCGACCCAGGTTGGTACCTGCCCCCCTGAAATGTCGGAGAGCGTGATCCCGGCACCCATTACACCGATTAGCAGGTACGGAATCAGAAGTGCCACCAACGAGATGAACAACAGCAAGCCTAAAAAGTCAGATTCCCATCGGTCGCGGATGTACTCTACCTGGGTTGTATAGCCGTAACGTTTGCCGATGGCCCAGGCGCGTGTCCCGACGAAGAAAAACACCGTTGGAACAACAATAGCGGAACTCGAGGCCATCAGGCCGAAAACTCCGATGCCTGTGCGATATGACTGCCCCGACGCCCCAAGCAGCGCGAAAGCGGTCATTTGGGTGCCGAACAATGACATCAGCAAAACGAATGGTCCGATTGAGCGAGTAGCGAGAAAGTAGTCCTCTCCGGTACCACGAAAGAACCGATGGGATAGCACTCCGACCATTAGAACCAGCGCCAGGTACGCGGCGATCACTGTCAGAGTCATGGTGATTCCACAGACGTCAGGTCGCAATCCAGGTGGTCTGAGGCAGTGCCTGCGCCGTGTTCTTCTGCGGCTTCGAGTTCTATCGGCCAGGTGTACCGCACGACTAGCCAGAAAGTTCCAGTTATGACGATGGTTCCCAGAACGTGGTAGGTGAAGCCGATCGGGAAACCCAGCACTATACGGGAAACGTCCCAATACCAGACATCGGTGTGCAGGACGTATAGCAATGTCAGCAACCCGTAAACTACGGTCTTCATAGACTGGAAAACCTTATTGAATTGAGTTGTGCGTGGGCAGGTGATCACCCGGTGGGTTTATCGATCCCAATCGGCTTGTACATTGGCAGCTTGTGGTATTCATCCATCGCTTTGAGTAGCCCGTCAACTGGGTGCTTGTAGATGTTGCCGATTAGCAGATGGACAAGGTCTTCCTGATGCTCCGGAAATTGTTTGAGGAATTCGGCAATACTGAAACTCGGGGCATAGAAGGCATACACGAGCTTGCGTAAAGCGTCGATGCCCTCCATAAATTCTGTACCATGCTTGCCGAGTTGGGCTGCGGAGAAATCATTGATTTCGAACCCCTCGATAATTGAGTCAGCCGCCAGTTCGCCGCCCTTGAGGGCGAGGAACACGCCGCTTGAATAGATAGGATCGATGAAACCAAACGCGTCACCGGCCAGAACCCAACCGTCGCCAGCAATCTGCTTGGCGGCGTAGGTGAAGTCCTTTAGTACGCGGACCTGATGGAGGATTTCCGAGCCAGCGACTCTTTTCTGTAGCGGCTTACAAAGGGCGAGTTCTTCGTCGAAGACGGCCCCCGGGTCGTTAGAACGGCCTTTAACGAGATAGTCGATTGAACCAACTACACCGACACTGACTACGTCGTTAGGCTGTGGGATGTACCAGAACCATGACTTTTCTGTTTCGGTCCGCATGATCAACGTGGCCCCCTCGTCAATGCCAGTATCGCGTTGTGCTCCTCTGTAACGTGTAAAGAATGCACAATGCTTGAGGTTGGGGTCAGTTCGGCGAAGTTTTAACTTTTTGGCGATAATGGCGCTCTGGCCAGTGGCGTCGACGATGACTTTGGCGGTGATAGCTTTTTTTACGCCGTTTTTGAATTCAGCACGAATCCCCATGGCACGGTTACCATCAAAGAGCACGTCGTGAACGCGGACTTGTTCGAAAACGTCTGCGTCCTTGGCCGCCGCGTTTTTCAGCAACATGTGGTCGAAGTCGCGGCGGTCTACCTGCCAAGTTTGCGAACTCTCGTGTTGATTGACACGCGAGAAATAGTACGGTGCGGCTGCCTCACCGTTTTTGGCGAAGAACTGGACACTGTGCTTGTTAGGAAAGCTGCTGCACTTCATTTGGTCGAGAACGCCAAGTCGTTCAAGGGTCCAGTACGTTGCTGGCATCAGTGATTCACCGACGCGGAAGCGTGGAAACTTTTCGCGGTCGATGACCAGGACCTTACGCCCGGCGTCTGCCAGTAAGGCCCCTACCGTTGATCCTGCTGGGCCACCGCCGACAACGACCACGTCATAGTCGGTATCCGGGTACATTGCGCTGCTCCCGCCAGTCTCGACTATCGTTGGTAGGTGGCGCCGAAGTAAACCGTCATGGGGTCGGCTGGTGTTACCGATACGTCGCCGAAGCCGCGTTGGTTGTACTCGCGGTTGGTCAAATTCTTGATGTTGAACTGAAACACAAGATCTTTGTGCGCATAGCTCGCCATTGCGTCGAATGTCAGCACACTGTCAATGACGAACTCGTTATCTTCTGCGATGAACTGGCCGCTGACGTAGCGGGCTCCGGCACCAACGACGAAACTGCGGCTGACAGATTGGCTTATCCAAGAGTTGAAAATGTTTTCTGGAGCGAACGCGGGCCGATTGCCAGAGCGGTCGACGGTACCGTATATCGGCGTGAACCAATATGGATCGACGCCAATAATGATTTGTTCGGCAAACTCAGTAAGTTCCGCATTATTGTGCGCGTAGGAGCCCACAAAGCGGAGTCCTTGCGATGTTTCCATGAACAGTTCAGTCTCGAAACCACGTGAGCGCTGAGACCCGACCTGCTGGGTGATTCCGTTGGCGTCAGGAATGCCAATGTTTTGACGCTCTAGCTGATAGACGGCGAAGGTGGCGCGGGCGTGTTGGTCGAAGAACTCGTACTTAAAGCCAGCTTCGACCTGCTTTCCCTCCTCGGGTAGTACGTTGCCAGTCTGTACGCGTGGCGCTGGCGGTGCGAACGAGCGGGTGTAGTTCGCATAGATTGAGCTGTCGTCGTTGGCCGCAAATACGACACCAAGCATCGGGCTCAGTTTGGTATCGCGCCGCGAGACGCTCTTGGTTTTATCACTGAAGTCGATAGTGTCGACCCGGACACCAGCGAGCACTTGGAAGCGATCGTTGAAAGTGATTTGGTCGATGACATATGGAGCTGCAACAATCGCCCGCGAATCGCCTGCCTGCGAAAACATCGGCAGAATAAATGGAGGTCCGGGTGTCGGCGCACCGGGATCAAGCAGAGGAACATCTGGGAGGACACCGACATCAAGTGTGAAGATGTCCGCTTGCCGTGCCAGCTCGAAACCCAAAAGCAAATTGTGACTCACGGAACCCGTGCTGCCGTTTATTACAGCCTCGAGTTGGTTGCCGATCCAGTTCTGCTTGTCGTCTAGAAGTATCAACGACCGGCTAAGAAGAAACTCACC